>NZ_JBEYTJ010000046.1:0-82155 GCF_040642995.1 Nonomuraea sp. NPDC047529
GGCCCCCGGTGGCGCGGGGCCACGGGCCGGGGGGGGGGGGGGTGGTCTGGCCCGGCCACCCCCCCCCCCCCCCGGCCCCCCCGCGTCGCGCGGCGGGCCGTCGGACCTGGGCTCAGGCCATGGCGTTGTTGCTGATCGAGTCGAGCGGGCCGACGTCCCACAGCGCGGTCAGCGCCGTGGCGGCCATCACCCGCACGCCCATCGCGATCGCCTTCTCGTCGACGTCGAAGGTGCCCTGGTGGATGTCGTACGTGACGCCGTCGGGCGAGCGCGTGCCGAGCCGGGCGAAGGCCCCGGGGATCGACTCCAGGTACCAGGCGAAGTCCTCGCCGCCGAGCGACTGCTGGGTGGGCACCACCGCGCCGGCCCCGAGGGCCCGCTCGGCCGCCTCGGCCAGCATCTCGACGCTGACCTCGTCGTTGACGACCGGCGGCACGCCCCGCGTGTAGTCCATCACGGCCTCGACGCCGTACGCGCCGGCGACGGACTCCAGCAGGGCCTTGATCAGGTCGGGCGCGGCGTGCCAGGCGTTCTCGTCGAGGCAGCGGATCGTGCCCTCGGCGATGCCGTCGTCGGGGATGGCGTTGGCCGCCGAGCCCGCCTCGACCCGGCCCCAGACGAGGCTGAGCGACGAGCGCGGGTCGACCCGGCGGGAGAGCGCGGCGGGCAGCTCCGTGAGGATCTTGGCGAGGGCGAAGACCAGGTCGGCCGTCAGGTGCGGACGGGCGGTGTGGCCGCCGGGGCCGGAGACCCTGACCACGAGCTTGTCGCAGGCCGAGGTGATGGGACCGCTCCGCAGGCCGAGCTGGCCGACGTCGACGCGCGGGTCGCAGTGGAGGCCGAAGATGCGGTCGACGCCGCTGATGCCGCCGTGGGCCATGACCTCCAGGGCGCCGCCGGGCAGCTCCTCGGCGGGCTGGAAGATCAGCCGGACCCGGCCCGGCAGCAGACCGGCCGCGGCCTGCTGGGCCAGGAAGATCGAGGTGCCGAGCAGGACCGTGGTGTGCACGTCGTGGCCGCAGGCGTGGCACGCGCCGGGGACGGTGGAGCGGTAGGGCACGTCCTTCTCGTCCTGGAGCGGGAGCGCGTCGATGTCGGCCCGCAGGGCGATGGTCGGCCCGTCGCCGCTGCCCACCTCGCAGACGAGCCCGGTGCCGCGCGGCAGCACCGACGGGGTCAGCCCGGCGGCGGTCAGCCGGTCGGCGATGCGCTGGGTCGTGCGGTATTCGGCGAAGGCCAGCTCAGGATGCATGTGAAGGTCGCGACGGAACGCCACCAGCTCCTGCTCGATCTCCGCCAGGAACGCGTCCAGCTCTCCCCGCAGCTCACGTCCCCGCATATGTCACCATCCATCCCGTCGAGGCCGCGCGTCCCACGCGGCGACGGCGGCTCATAACGCTCTCGAAAATCATCCATCCTGCGGTAGCCACCTGGTTGAGGCGGCCGCTCGGCGAATCAAAAGCCACACCCGGAGGTTTCGGTGCGCGAGATCGTCAGCACGGGCTTCGCGTTCATCGGTCGCAGCAGCCCGGGTGCACGGCGGTAAGCCGTGAGCCCGATGGCGATGCTTCTGACTTTATCGCCCCCGTGCGCCTTCGCGCCGACAGATACACCAAAAGTTGGCCGACGGCATGCCCGTAACCGCAGGTGGTCACGTTCCGCACATGTCCGCCTGATCCGGAAAATAGTCACAAGGGATCATTAGATGGTGACCCGATGTCGCCACTTCCAAACGTGCTCACCGATTTTGAATCCTGTCACCTTCTGTCATGGTCATGACACTTTGTCGCTTGCTGCATTTGTGAAGAATGCGTGTTTCACTCGCTATATGATCACTAATATCCCGTTCGGGGAGAAGTATGCCGGGTTGAGCATCTTCGAGCCGAGTGAGGGGACCCTGGTGGTCGTACCCTCGCTCTCCCTGCCGCAGGACGAGCTCCGCCGCATCACGGCAGCCCGATCGTACGAGGAGCGCCTTCTCTTCCTCCTCCTGACGCTCCGGGAACCCGGGGTCAAGGTGATCTACCTCTCCTCCGCGCCGATCGATCCCGACATCATCGACTACTACCTCAGCTTCCTCCCCGACCCGGACGACGCCGCCAAGCGCCTGGAGCTCATCAGCCTCGACGAGCCCTGGTCGCAACCCCTCACCCGGACGCTGCTGCGCCGACCCGACGTCCTCGACCGGTTACGGTCGGCGATCGACGCCGACGCCTGGCTGGTGCCGTTCGTCCTCAGCGAGACCGAGGAGGAGCTGGCCGCGTCACTCAACGTCCCCATCTACGGACCCGCCACCTCGCTGGCCTACTACGGCTCCAAGAGCGGAGCCCGCGAGGTCGGGCACGAGGCCGGCGTGCCCATGGCCCGCGGCTTCGGCGACGTGCACAGCATCATCGCGATCGACGAGGCCATCGACTCGCTGCCCGGCGAACGGGTGATCGTCAAGCTCAACGACGGCTACTCGGGCCTGGGCAACGCCATCGTCAGCAAGGCCGACCGCTCACTGACCCGATTTTCGGCGGCCGGGGAGACCTGGACCAGCTTCACGACGAAGATCAGGGAGCGCGGCGCGGTGGTGGAGGAGTTCATCGAACATCGCCCGCTCTACTACCCGAGCGCCCTGGCTCGAATCACGCCAGGCGGGCACGCGGCCGTGCTGGCCACGCACGACCAGGTGCTCGGCGGCCCCAACAACGACGTCTACCAGGGCTGCACGTTCCCCGCCGCCCCGGAGTACCGGCACGAGGTGGGCGAGTCGGCCGAGCGCATCGCCGGCATCCTGGCCGAGCGCGGCGTGGTCGGCCTGTTCGGCATGGACTTCTTCGCCCTCAAGGCCGACGCCGGGTACGCCGCGCTGCTGTGCGAGATCAACCTGCGGATCGGCGGCACCACGCACCCGTACGGCGCCGCGGTGCTGACGACCGGAGCCAGGTACGACCCGGCCACCGGCCTCCTCATGGCCGGGAACCAGCCGAAGTTCTACACCGCGACCGACAACTGCTCCTCGTCCTGCCTGCGTGGCCGCACGCCGGGCGAGGTCATGCGCACCGCCCGCCGGCTCGGGATCGGCTTCGACGCCGACCGGCGCACGGGCAACGTCTTCCACCTGCTCGGCGCACTCCCCGAGTACGGGAAGCTGGGCTTCACCACCATCGGCGACTCGCGCGAGGAGGCCGACGAGCTGCACGCGCTCACCCGGCGCCTTCTTTGCGACGCCTGATCCCGGCCTCCCGCAGACCGCGCCACCCGATCACCGCCAGCACCGCGCCTAGGATCACGTTGACCGCGATCAGGATGCCGTGCACGACGTAGAAGCCGGTGGGATGTCCGTCGGCCAAGTTAAACCCCAGGTTGATCCACTCGACGATCATGAACACGCCGAGGATGACGAGGAAACCGGCGATCTTTGGTGACATGGTCATCTCTCCAGTATCGAAGGCGGATCATCCGGGGAATGTGTCGCCACATGGGCATTCACACGGAGCTACGCTGAGACCGCCATGTGGACGAAATTTGTGCCGGTTACGGCACTTCTCGCCGCGGTCACGCTCACGAGCGGGACCGCATCCGCCACGCCGACGACGCCTGTCGGCGGTGACGCGCTGGGAAGCCGTGGGCTGGTGCAACCCCAAGGCGTCAAGGCGCCCCCCGAGAGCAAGGCTACTTCCTACGTCATCGCGGACGTGGAGACGGGTCAGGTGCTCGCCGCGAAGGACGCGCACGGTCGCTACCTGCCGGCGAGCACCCTCAAGACGCTCACGGCGCTGACGCTGCTCCCGAAGCTCGACAAGAACCGCAAGGTCCGGCCGAGCCAGAACGCCTGCAACCAGGAGGGCACGGCGGTCGGGCTGACGCCCAAGATGACGTACAAGGTCGACGACCTGTTCCGGGCGCTGATGATGTCCTCGGGCAACGACGCCGCCATGGCGCTGGCCGAGACGAACGGCAGCGTGGCCCAGACCATGCGCGACATGAACGCCGAGGCCAAGCGGTTGCAGGCGTACGACACGGTGGCCAAGACCCCGAGCGGCCTGGACAAGCCCGGCCAGAGCAGCTCGGCGTACGACTTGGCGCTCATCGCCCGCGCCGGCCTCGCAAACCCCGATTTCCGGCGGTATATCAGTACAAAGGTTGCCAAGTTTCCGGCGCCCAAGGACTACTACGAGATCAGCAACCACAACAAGCTGCTCTGGCGCTACCAGGGCATGATCGGCGTCAAGAACGGCTGGACGTCGAAGGCGCAGGGCAGCTTCGTCGGCGCGGCCACGCGCGGCGGCCACACGATCCTCGTCACGATCATGCGGCACGAGGGCTACTTCTGGGACGAGGTGGCCAAGCTGCTCGACTGGGGCTTCTCGGTCAGGGGCAAGGCGGCCCCGGTCGGGCAACTCGTCGAGCCGGTGCCCGACCGGGTGCGGGCCGCCCCCCAGGCGCCGGTCTCGAAGGTGACGCCGGCCGCCCAGCCACCGCTGCTCGACGCCGCCGCCTCGAAGCAGACCGACTCCACCCGCACGGTCGGCTCGGCCGTGATCGGCGGCGGCCTGCTGTTCGGGCTGGTGTGGCTCGGCTTCGGCATCCGCCGCAAGCGCAACAGGTCCCGCCCCTGACGACAGGGCGTGGCGGGGCCCGGACCGGGCCCCGAGGAGGGGGCCGGGTCAGGGTTCCGAGGTCGGGCGCGGGGTCGCGCCCTTGCACTCGGGGCCGGGCGCCGGGTCCGGGTCGGCCGCCGGCACCTCCGTCGGGTCCCCCAGCGACGGGATCGGCGACGGGGACGGCGGCGGGCACAACCCCGTGGTGGACGTCCAGGCGGCGGCCAGCAGCACGAGCCGGGCGGAGAAGTTCATCCACACCAGCAACCCAACGGTGGCGGCGAACGCGCCGTAGACCGGGTTGCTGAGCGTGTGGCTGAGCAGCAGGCTCGCCAGTTGCTTGAGCAGCCCGAACCCGATGGCCCCGAGCAGCGCGCCCCTGACGATGACCTTGAACGGCTCGGCGGGCTTGGCCACCCAGCCGAGCATGATCACGAACAGCACCCAGTCGGCCGCGACGCTCGCCACCACCACGAAGATCCGGAACGCCTCGGTGCTGAGCAGCGAGTTGTCGCCGAAGACACGATCGAGCACCTTGTCGGTGACCGTGGTCGCGGCCCCGGACACCAGCGCGGACACGACCAGCGTCGCCCCGAGCAGGATGACCGAGACCAGGTCGCGCAGCTTGCCCAGGAAGTAGTTGGGCGGCGGCACGGTGGTCATCGACATCTCGCGCAGCGCCGCGCGCAGGGCGTCCATCGCGCCGAGGCCGGCGTACAGGAGGCCGAGGAGGCCGATGATGCCCGCGGTGGTCCGGGCGCCGGCGATCTGCTCCAGGTTGAGGTCGGCCGCCATGCCCGGCAGCCGTTCGGTGATGGCGGTCTCCAGCGCCTCCCTGGTCGCGCTGCTGGCGTCGAGGGTGAAGCCGAGCACCGCGTACCCGAGCGCGAGCAGCGGGAAGAAGGACAGGAAGCAGAAATAGGTGACCGAGCCGGCCAGCCGGTCGCCGCCCTGGAGCTGGTAGCGGCGTACGGCCCTGACCAGGTGGTCGATCCACAACCGGCGGACCCGCCAGTGGTCGAGCGTCCTGCGGCCCCAGGCGCGTATCGACGCGATCCGCTCGGTCAGACTCGCCTTCACGCCCTCACACCCCCTGCCGGAGGCGAACGATCACCTCGTCACGGCGTCGGCCGATTCTGTCAGTGACGCCAGGACCGCCGCCAGGTCCTGGTGGAGCATCTGCCCACCTCGCTTGACGGCACGCCCGCCGATCAGCACGGTTTCCACCGCGCTCGGGTCGGCGTTGAGCACGACGGCGCCGATCGGGTCGTGCGCCGCCGCCATGCCGAGCGTGTCCGTACGCAGCAGTTGCAGGTCGGCCTGCTTGCCCGGCCGCAGCGAGCCGACGACGTCGCCCAGGCCCACCACCTCGGCCCCCTCGACGGTGGCCATGCGCAGCACGTCGCGGGTGGTGAAGCCCATGCCCCCGCCGCCCGGCCGGCCGCGTTCCAGCAGGTACGCCGCCCGCATCAGGCTGAACATGTCGCCCGGCGCGCAGCTCACCGTGTCGATGCCGAGACCGGTCGGGATGCCCGCCGCCCTGGCCCGTCCGGTGACCGGGTAGCCCATCCCGAGCGTCATCTCGTCCACCGGCGAGACCGACACGCTGCCGCCGCTGCCGGCGACGCGCTTGAGGTCGTCGTCGCTGTAGCTGGTGGCGTGCACGTACGTGGTCCGGGGCCCGAGCAGGCCGTTCGCCTCCAGGAAGGCCAGGCCGCGGGCGGCGCCGTCCGGGCCCCCGACGCCCATGTGCACAGTGACCGGCAGGTCGAGCTCGCGGGCCAGACGCCATTCCGCCAGCGCGTGCTCCTCGCCCACGATCTCCGGCCCGAGCGCGGCGACGACCATGGTGACCCGCCCGCCGCCCGCCCCGAAGTGCTCCCCGTGCACCCGCAGCCCCTCGCGGACGAGCCCGCCGGGCTCGCCTCCGTGGCACCAGCCGAGCACGGCCCTGATCCCCGAGTCGCGCAGCGCCCGCACGGTCGCCTCGGTGTGGGCGGGCGAGAGCTGGATGTGGGACCAGTCGAGCAGCGTGGTGATGCCGGTGTCGAGGCATTCCAGCGCGCCGGCCAGGTTGCCCGTGTAGACGTCGGCCGGGCGGTAGCCGGGGGCCAGCTCGTTGAGCACGCGGCGCAGGTAGCCGTCGAAGGCGAGGTCGGGGGCGACCGCCCTGATGCCGGCCTGCCAGGTGTGCCGGTGGGTGTCGACGAACCCGGGCAGCACGATCCGCCCGGTCGCGTCGATCACCTCGGCGCCGGGGACGTCGGGCAGGCCGGGGCCCACCTCGGCGATCAGGCCGTCCTCGACGCGCACGTCCACCTGGCCGAGCACCACGGGCTCGGGCTCGGTGTCGATCACGGTGCCGTTCTTGATCAGGAGAGTTGTCATGCCGAAAAGCTTAAGAGGAAGCTTTTCAGAAAGCAATCTGGCGATGGGTATTCTCGATGGCGTGAAACCGGATGAGATCGACGCGATGGTGCCGCGCTGGACGGAGTCCGGGCTGTCGTCGTCGCTGATCGCCGGTCTGGAGCTGAGCAAGCGCCTGTCCCGGCTGCACCTGGTCTTCGAGCAGGCGATCAAGGCCGAGCTGGCCGAGCTGGGGCTGACCTACGCCGAGTTCGACGTGCTGGCCGCGCTCACCCGTACGCCGGCGCCGCACCGGATGAAGCCGAGCGAGCTGTCCAAGGCGCTGCTGCTCACCTCGGGGGGCACCAGCAACGTGCTGCAACGCCTGACGACGGCGGGCTACGTCGAGCGGGAGGCCAACGCGGGCGACGCGCGCAGCCGGTGGGTGCAGCTCACGGCCGAGGGCCTCCGGGTGGCCCTGACGGCGCTCGACGCGTCGTCGCGGGCGCACGAGGAGGTGCTGGCCGGGGTGCCGGAACAGGACGTCAGGGCGGCGGCCGACGCGCTGCGCGAGGTGCTCGGCCTCGTCGGCCGCCGCCGCTTCCGCTAGCTCGCACGCAGGGCGTGGCGGTCGGCCCACGAGCGGATCGCCGCCGCGATGCCTTCCGGCTGGTCCTCCGGGGCGTGGTGGCCGGCCGGGCCCAGGTGCTCGATCTCCAGCGCCGAGATGTTGCCGGCGCACCAGTCGAGCACCTCGCCCTGGATGAGCAGGGTCGGCGAGGAGTCGAAGGTGAGCAGCAGCTTGGGCACGTCGCCGCTGCTCGCCAGCCACTTGCCGTAACGCTCGACCGCCTCGGTCACGTCGGCGGGGTCGCCGTCGAGCGGGATCGAGCGCGCCCACTGCAGCAGCGGCCGGCGGCTCTCCCTGGTCGCGTACGCCTCCAGGTACGGCCGCATCTCCTCCTCGCTCAGCGGGTTCAGCACCCCGCCCGTGTAGGCCGTCCGCACCAGGAAGTCGTCGTCGAGCACCAACCGCTCGCCCTCCTCGCTCCTGATCAGCTCGCCGCGGGCGCGCGGCCCCTCACCCAGTTCGCTCCAGCTCATCGGCCGCACGATGGTCTCGAAGAAGGCCACTCCGCGCACCCGGTCCGGATGCCGCGCCGCCCAGTCGAAGGCCAGCGCGCCACCCCAGTCGTGCCCGACCAGCACCACGTCCTCCAGGCCGAGCCGGTCGAACCAGGCGTCGAGGTAGCGGGCGTGGTCGGTGAAACGGTAGGCCAGGTCGGGCTTGCCCGAACGGCCCATGCCGATCAGGTCGGGGGCCAGCAACCGGCCGGGCCCGCCCACCGCGGGGAGCACGTTGCGCCACAGGTGGGAGGAGTTCGGGTTGCCGTGCAGGAAGACGATCGGGACACCCTCGCCCCGGTCCTCGTAGTACATGGTCGAGTCCAGCACATCGACAACAGGCATGACGCGCCTCTTTCGTTTGTCTCTCTAACGTTCGTTGCTCTAACGAAAGTACATCGTTAGTGCCACTAACGCAACAGGGATAGGATCGCCGGCATGAGCCACGACATGACCGACGCCGGCGACCAGGCCGCCCCCGCCCGCCTGCGCAGCCTGCCGAGCCGCCTGCTGGCCCACGTCGCGACGCAGGCCGACCGCCTGGTCACCGAACGGCTCGCGGACGCCGACGCGCGCAAGTGGCACTACGCGGTGCTCGTCGCGCTGCGCGAGGCCGGCCCGGCCAGCCAGGCGGAGCTGAGCCGGCGCACCGGGATCTACCGCAGCGACATGGTCGCGCTGCTCAACGAGCTGGCCGAGCGCGACCTCGTCGAGCGCGCCCCCGACCCCGCCGACCGCAGGCGCAACGTGATCTCCATGACCGAGCGCGGCCGCGACCGGCTCACCCGGCTCGACGCGCTGGTCGACACCGTCCAGGACGAGCTGCTGGCCCCCCTGACCGGCCCCGAGCGCGACCAGCTCACCGGGCTGCTCGCACGGCTGCGCGACCACCACTCCCAACCATCCCAATAGTGGGCAAAAACCAGTAAAAGCCGAGGCGCGGGAGCTTGCCGACATACCTCCTGACCAGGAGGAACGCATGGCAGCGCCGGTCCGGTGACCCTAGCCTGTGCTGTGTCGGGACCTAGCCAGGAGGCGTCACCCCCATGACCGAAATCAGCACCGGGCAGATGGTGCGACTCCAGCGCGAACGAAGGGGCATGAGCACGACCGCGCTGGCGACCCAGTCCGGCTGCACCACCCGGCACATCGAACTGATCGAGCACGGCAAACGCACTCCCTCGCTGCCCCTTCTCCGCGAGATCGCCAAGGTCCTCGGCGTACGCACCGCCGTGCTCCTGGGCGAGACCCCCCGCGACTCCCACGAGCCCAGCAGGCCGCAGATCCGCGACATCGAACGGGCCCTGTTCGCCTGCCGGGCCGACGAGCCCGACCTCGAACCGCCCGACGCCGGGCAACTGACCGAACGCGTGGCGGCGGCGCGCAACGCCTGGTTCACCTCGGCCCGCCGGTACTCGATCCTGATGGCCGCGCTGCCCTCGCTGGTGGCCGACGCCGAGAGCCTGGCGGCCGAGCGCACGCCCACGGCCTACAGGGCGGCGACGGACGCGTACATGCTGGCCAGAGGGGTGCTCAAGCACCTGCAGCGGGTGGATCTCGCGCACCTGGCCGCCGATCGGGCCATGCGCTACGCCGAGGAGTCGGCCGACCCGCTGATGCTCGCCTGGGCCCACTGGAACCTCGGCCAGTCGATGCTCTCCGACGACATGCACCAGATCGCCCACGACGTGGCCCGGCGCGGCATCGAGATCCTCGAACCCCACGTGGCCGACGGCGACGTCCGGCACATCAAGGCCCTCGGCGCGCTGCACCTGCTGGCCGCCATCAGCGCGGCCCGGGGCGGCGACGACGACCAGGCCAGGGAGACCGTGCGCGGCACCGCCGCCCGGCTGGCCGAACACGCCGACGACCACTCCGGCGCCTACGACCTGGCCTTCTTCGGCCCCACCAACGTGGCCATCCACATGGCCAGCATCGAGAACGACACCGGCCACCCCGAGGCCGTGCTGCGGCTGGCCGACGACATCGACATCCGCAGGACGCCCTCCATCGAGCGGCGCACCACGCACCTGTGCCACGTCGCCCGCGCCTGCGAGGACCTGGGCGACGACGCCGCGAGCCTGGTCTACCTGCTGCGCATCGAGCGCGAGAGCCCCGAGGAGCTCGACCACAAGCTGCTGCTGCGGGAGATGGTCCGCTCGCTGGTGCGCCGCGCGCGGCCGTCGTGGGCGCCGGAGGTGCGCTTCCTCGCCGAACGGCACAACATCGACGTCTGAGGCCGGCGACCGAACTCCGAGTTCGCTCCGGCCGAACAGGGAGATCTGTCACCGCGGTTCGTCACGGAGAGGCGCCGGGGTGGCACTGTGCGTCCCATGACCACAACGCCGAGTGCCGCCGTCGTCATGGAACGTCTGCTGGAGGAGGCGATGCGCGAGTTCCCCGGCTGGGCGTTCAGCCGGGGACGAGCGGGATGGACCGCCGTGTCGGGCGACGTCCGGCTCACCGGCCGGAGCCTGGCCGCGCTCCGCGCCCGGCTGCGCGTACGCCCGCTCGACCGGTCAGGCGCGCGCCCCGGATGACCCGTGAAGGGCGGCGACCCGCCACCCTTCCGGCCTCAGAGCTTGGGCAGGAAGCCCACGCGGTCGCGGACCTCGGCCATCGTCTGCCGGGCCACGGTCGCGGCGCGCTCGGCGCCGACGGCCAGCAGGCGGTCGAGCTCGGCCTCGTCGGCCAGCAGCTTCTCCGTGCGCTCCCGGATCGGCGTGAACGTCTCCACGACCGCCTCGGCGACGTCCTTCTTGAACGTGCCGTAGCCCTGGCCCTCGTAGCGGGCGACCAGGTCGGGGATCGGGGTGCCGGTCAGCGCCGACTGGATGCGCAGCAGGTTGGAGATGCCCGGCTTGTTCTCCTCGTCGAACAGCACCTCCGAGCCCGTGTCGGTCACCGCGCGCATGACCTTCTTGCGCAGCGGCCCCGGCTGCTCCAGCACGTCGAGGATGCCCGCCGGGCTGGAGGACGACTTCGACATCTTCGCCGTCGGGTCCTGGAGGTCGGTGATCTTCTCGACCTCCTTGAGGATGTACGGGTCGGGCAGCGTGAACGTGTCGCCGAAGCGGTGGTTGAAGCGCTGACCGAGGTCGCGGGTGAGCTCCAGGTGCTGCTTCTGGTCGGCCCCCACCGGGACGGCGTTGGCCTGGTAGAGCAGGATGTCGGCGGCCTGGAGGATCGGGTAGGTGAACAGCCCGACGCTGGCCGCGCTCTCGCCGAACTTGGCCGACTTGTCCTTGAACTGCGTCATCCGGGCCGCCTCGCCCATGCCGGTGAGGCAGATCAGGATCCAGGCGAGCTCGGTGTGCTCGCGCACGTGCGACTGCACGAAGACGGTCGAGCGCTCGGCGTCGAGCCCGGCGGCGAAGAGCTGCGCTGCGGCCACCCGGCTGCGCCTGCGCAGGGCGGCGGGCTCGGTCGGCACGGTGATCGCGTGAAGATCGACCACGCAGTAGAAGGCGTCGTGGGTCTCCTGCATCGTGACCCACTGACGGACCGCACCCAGGTAGTTGCCCAGGTGGAATGAGTCCGCGGTGGGCTGGATGCCGGAGAGAACACGAGGTCTGGCCATAGCAGGCAATTGTGTCAGGAATCCTGGTCGGGCGGCGACTCGACGGCGGCCCGGCGTTTCACCCTCA
The DNA here is from genome assembly GCF_040642995.1 of Nonomuraea sp. NPDC047529. Lineage (NCBI taxonomy): Bacteria > Bacillati > Actinomycetota > Actinomycetes > Streptosporangiales > Streptosporangiaceae > Nonomuraea > Nonomuraea sp. NPDC047529. Next base: position 11,708 of record NZ_JBEYTJ010000046.1, read on the forward strand.
CCCGTGCGATGCGGCGCACGTCCAGCTCGGTGACCGTGAGCTCGAAGCCCTGGATCTCCACCTGCTCGCCGACGGCCGGCACGTGCCCCAGCATGGCCATCACGAACCCGCCCAGCGTCTCGTACGGGCCGTCGGGCAGCCGTACGCCGGTCTCGGCGGCGAAGTCGTTGAGGTTGGTCAGGCCGTCGATCTCGATCTCGCCCGCGGGCAGGACGACGACGTCCTCCTCGACGTCGTACTCGTCCCTGATGTCGCCGATCAGCTCCTCGACCAGGTCCTCCATGGTGACGATGCCCGCGGTGCCGCCGTACTCGTCGACCACGATGGCCAGGTGCTGGCCCTCGTCGCGCATCTCGTTCAGGGTGCTCAGCAGACGCTTGGAGGCGGGCACGAACTTGGCCGGCCGGATCGGCACCACCGCGCTGATGGGCTCGGTGCGGCCGATCAGCTCGGGGTCGAGCAGGTCGCGCACGTGCACGAAACCGATGACCTCGTCGTATGACTCGCGGTACACGGGGAAGCGGGAGTGCGGCAGCGTGGCGGCCAGGTGCGCGGCCTCGGCCAGCGGCGTCTCGGCGTCCATGAACTCGACCTCGGTGCGGGGCAGCATGACTTCGCGGAGCTGGCGCTTGCCGGCGGCGAACACCTCGGCGATGAGCTTGCGCTCGTCGGCCGTGAGCTCGGCGTGCCCGACGACCATGTCGCGCAGTTCCTCGGTGGTGACCTCCTCCCGGTCGGCCTCCGGGTTGCCGCCGAGCAGCCGGACGACCAGGTCCGTCGACTTCGACAACATCCAGATGATCGGCCGGGACAGCGAGGCGATGCGGTCGAGGAAGGGCGCGACGAACAGCGACAGCCCCTCGGTCCGTTGCAGGGCCAGCCGCTTGGGGGCCAGCTCGCCGAGCACCAGCGAGACGTACGAGATGGCCAGCGTCACCAGCACGAGCCCGAGCACGGACGCGACGCCCTGCGGCACCCCCCAGCGTTCGAGCACCGGGACGAGCTGCATCCCGAGCCGGTCGGCGCCGAAGGCGGCCGAGAGCATGGTGGCGACGGTCACCCCGATCTGCACCGCCGACAGGAAGCGGTTGGGGTCGCGGGCGAGCTTGGCCACGCGCTCGCCCCTGCGGCCGCGCTCGGCGAGCTTGCGGACCTGGCTCTCACGCAGGGAGACCATCGCGATCTCCGCGCCCGCGAAGAACCCGCCGACCAGGATGAAGAGCAGGACCAGGGCGATGTTCGCCCCGAGGGTGTCAAACATGGTGGTTGGCAGCGTACTCGGCGGGTTTCCCGCGTATGCTGAACGGCAAGCCGTACAAAATCAAACATATGTAAACAGGAGTGAACATGAGGCTGTTGGTCACCGGAGGCGCCGGGTACGTCGGCAGCGTCGTCGCCGCGCAGCTCGTCGAGGCGGGGCACGAGGTGACCGTGCTCGACGACCTGTCCACGGGCCACGAGGACGCGGTGCCCGAGGGCGCCCGGTTCGTCCGCGAGTCGATCACGAACGCCCACGACGCGCTCGACGGCATCGACGCCGTGCTGCACTTCGCGGCCAAGTCCCTGGTGGGCGAGTCGGTGGAGAAGCCGGGCCTCTACTGGGCCAACAACCTCGGCGGCACCCTGGCCCTGCTCGACGCCATGCGCGACAAGGGCGTGCGCAGGATCGTCTTCTCCTCCACGGCGGCCACGTACGGCGAGCCCGAGCGCTCCCCCGTCGAGGAGAGCGACCCGACGCGCCCGACCAACCCCTACGGCGCCTCCAAGCTGGCCGTGGACACCGCCCTGAGCGCCTACGCGGGCATCCGCGGGCTCGGCGCGGTGAGCCTGCGTTACTTCAACGTGGCCGGCGCCTACGGCCGCTTCCGCGAGCGGCACACGGTCGAGACCCACCTCATCCCGAACGTGCTCAAGGTCGCCACCGGCGAGCGCGACTCGGTGAGCGTGTTCGGCACCGACTACCCCACTGCCGACGGCACCTGCGTGCGCGACTACGTGCACGTCAGCGACCTGGCGCGGGCGCACCTGCTGGCCCTGGAGGCGATCGCCGAGGGCGAGCACAAGATCTACAACCTGGGCAGCGGCACCGGGTTCAGCGTGCAGGAGGTGATCTCGGTCTGCCGCGAGGTCACCGGCCACGAGATCCCGGTCGTCGTCGGTGACCGGCGGCCCGGCGACCCGGCCGTCCTGGTGGCCTCGTCCGCGCGCATCCAGAGCGACCTGGGCTGGAAGGCGGAGCGGGCGGCGCTGCGCGACATCGTCTCCGACGCGTGGACGGCACTTTCCGGGAACGCCTGATGCGGGTGGCGAGTATGTGCTGTGATACCCAAATGTGAGGAGCTTTTCACCAAGGGTCACGAAGCTGGTCTTTGGTGCCCTCATCCTGCTGGGCAGCCTCGCCGCGGCAGCCGGGGTGATCTTCGCGACCTCCCAGCCCGCGCCGGCCGCCCAGCCCGTCCCCTCCTGCCCGGGGGTGGACGAGTAGGAGATGCCGGGTGACCAGTAGCGTGTTCCGCCGTGTCACTCCTCCCCGAGAGCGGGACCGTCCGCGCGCTCACCTACGCCACACTCCTGCGTTCCGTCGGCCGCGGCCTGTTCGTCACCGTGAGCGTGCTGTTCTTCAAGCTCTCGGTCGGCCTGTCGGACGGCGAGATCGGGCTGGGGATGACGATCGCCGCGGCCGTCGGGCTCACCGCCGGGCTGCCCGCAGGGCGGCTGGCCGACCTGGCCGGGCCGCGCCGGGTGCAGATCGCCTTCTCCGCCGCGGGTGGGCTGCTGGTGCCGGTGTACGCGCTGGTGTCGGGGTTCGCCGGGTTCGTCGTGGTGGCCGCCCTGGTGACGTTCGCCGAGGCCGCGGAGGGCACCGCGCGGGCGGCGCTGGTCGGGGGCGCGGTGCCGGGGCCCGACCGGGTGCGGGTGCGGGCGTACCTGCGGGCGGTGACCAACGTCGGCTGGTCGGTCGGCGGGCTCGGCGCGGGCGCGGCACTGCACTTCGACAGCAGGCCGGTGTACCTGGGGATGATCTTCGGCTGCGCGCTCTGCTACCTCGGGAGCGCGGCCCTGACGTTCCGGGTGCCGTCGGTCGCGCCGGTCCGGCGGAAGGCGGGCGAGCCGGTCTGGATCGTGCTGCGCGATCGGCCGTACACGGTGCTGGCGCTGCTCAACGCCGTGCTGTTCATGCAGAACGGGCTGCTCACCATCGCGATCCCGCTCTGGGTGGCCGGGCGCACGTCCGCGCCCACCTGGACGGTCGCCGCGGTCGCCATGGTCAACACCGTCACCGTCACGCTCCTTCAGGTGCGGCTCAGCCGCGGCACCGACGACGCGGCCGGCGCGGCCCGCGCCCAGCGCCGCTCGGGCGTGTTCCTGCTGCTGGCCTGCGTGCTGCTGGCCCTGGCCGCCGGGCAGCCGGTCTGGGTGGCGCTGGTCGCCCTGTTCGGCGGCGCGCTGCTGCACGTCTTCGGTGAGCTGCTCCAGGCCGCCGGCTCCTGGGGCCTGTCGTACGAGCTGGCCCCGCCGCAGGCCATCGGCCAGTACCAGGGCCTGTACGGGATGGGCCAGCAGGTGGCCAACATCGTCGTGCCGGCCGTCATGACCACGGTCATCGTGGGCTGGGGGCTGCCGGGCTGGCTGCTGTTCGGCGGGCTGTTCCTGGCGGCCGGGCTCGCCGTGCCGCCGGTGGCCCGCTGGGCCGAGCGCACCCGCGCCGCCGCCCTCCCCCTCACGACGACGGACGCGCGCCCCCGCTGAGCCGGGGACGCGCGTCCGTGGTGTCGCGCCGGGTTCAGATGAGGCCGAGCTCGCGGACCGCGTCGCGCTCCTCGGTCAGCTCGCCCACGCTGGCGTCGATGCGCTCGCGGGAGAAGGAGTCGATCTCCAGGCCCTGGATGATCTCGTACCGGCCGTTGACCGAACGCACCGGGAAGGACGAGATGAGCCCCTCCGGCACGCCGTACGAGCCGTCGGAGACGACGGCGGCCGAGGTCCACTCGGTGCCGTTGACCCAGTCGTACACGTGGTCGATCGCGGCGTTGGCGGCCGAGGCGGCCGAGGAGGCGCCACGGGCCTCGATGATGGCGGCGCCGCGCTTGGCGACCGTCGGGATGAACGTCTCGCGCAGCCACTCGCCGTCGACCTGCTCGGCCGCGACCTTGCCGCCGACCTCGGCGTGGTACAGGTCGGGGTACTGGGTGGCGGAGTGGTTGCCCCAGATGGTCATCTTCTTGATCTCGGTGACCGGGACCTGGAGCTTGGCGGCGAGCTGGGACAGCGCGCGGTTGTGGTCGAGGCGGGTCATCGCGGTGAAGCGCTCGGCCGGGACGTCGGGCGCGTTCTGCTGGGCGATGAGCGCGTTGGTGTTGGCCGGGTTGCCCACGACCAGGACCCTGATGTCGTCGGCGGCGTGCTCGTTGATCGCCTTGCCCTGCGGGCCGAAGATGCCGCCGTTGGCGCCGAGCAGGTCGCCGCGCTCCATGCCGGCCTTGCGCGGCATGGCGCCGACCAGCAGGGCGACGTTGGCGCCGGCGAAGGCGACGTTGGCGTCGTCGGTGATCTCGATGCCGGACAGCAGCGGGAACGCGCAGTCGTCGAGCTCCATGGCGGTGCCCTCGGCCGCCTTCACCGCCTGCGGGATCTCCAGCAGGCTCAGCTTGACCGGGACGTCAGCGCCGAGCAGCTGTCCCGACGCGATGCGGAACAGCAGTGCGTAGCCGATCTGACCGGCGGCCCCGGTGACGGTTACCTTGACGGGCGTGGCCATGGCCTTCCCCTAACTCACAGGATGAATTCGTTGGACTTTCGGATGTTACCGCTCGTCATCCGCAGGGCTCCATCGCGGGCACCTTCAGCTCGGGCTGGAAGTCGACCTTGTCGAAGTGGCTGTTCAGGAGCTTCTTGATGGTGCCCGTGCGGTAGAGGTCGGCGATGACCCCCTTGACCGCGGCGCAGGTCTTGGTGTCGCCGCCGCGTATGCCGACCGCGTACCGCTCGTTGTCCAGCTTGGCACCGATGATCTTGTAGCGCAGGTTCTCCCGGCTGGCGAACCCGGCCAGGATCAGGTCCTCGCCGGGCACCGCGTCGACCTTGCCGTTCCTGAGCAGGTCCATGCATTCCGCGTAGTTGGCGGCGGTCACGGGCTCGACCTTCACCCTGTCCTGCACCTCGCCGACCGTCGGGGTGTCGAGCGCGCAGATCTTCCTGCCCTTGAGGTCGTCCAGCGAGTCGATGTCGGTGCCGGCGCGGACCAGCACGTCGCGGTGGGCCACGTAATACGGCCCGGCGAACCGGGTCTCGCTCTTGTCCACCGAGTACGTGGCGACGACCAGGTCGACCCTGCCCTCGGCCAGCGCGGCCGCCCGGTCGTTCCGGCCGACCCGGGCGAACCTGGTCTCCTCCGCCCCGAGCGCCGCGGCCACCAGCTTGGCCACCTCGACGTCGAAGCCGGTGAACTCGTCGCCGTTCTGCAGGCCGACGCCCGGCAGGTCGGCCTTCACGCCGATGACGATCTTGCCGGTCTGGGCGACCTTGTCCACCACCGAGGCGAACGTGGGGGGCCGCTGGGTCTTCTTGCCCGTCGTCGAAGGGGTCACGACCTCACCCTTGAACGCCAGCGGCGACCAGCCGTTCGCCATCGCAGCGACGGCGACGACCACCAGCATGACGAGCGCGGCGGCCAGCGCGAGCCACACCTTGAGCCGCCGCCGGCCGCCGGACGGCACGGGCTCGTCAAGGGGCCGCGGCGCGGGGCCCTGGCCGGGGGGCGTCGTCTCCACCTGCCCCGCGCCACCGGTCCCTGTCGCGTGGCTCCCGGTCCCGGTCATGTGACCCGCCGCCGAGCCGGTCACCGAACCGGTCACCGGGCCGGGGGGCGCGGTCACCGGCGGGCCCGACCGGCTCTGCCCGGTCGTGCGGTCATGGCGGACCTGCTGCCCGGTCATGCGGTCGTGGCCGGGGGCCGTGCCGGCCGGCGGACGGCCGGAGGCGGCGGGGTCGGCGGGGTGACCGGTGGCGTGCGTGACGGGCCGTTCGGTGATGGACGTCGCCGACACCCGGGTGAACGGCGTGGTGTCGTCACCGGCCACCTGCACGCCCCTGGTCAGCACCGCCGTCGAGGCGCCGGCGGCCGTGCCGGTCTGGCCGAGCAGGCGCAGCAGGAGCTGGTCGGCCGAGGGCCGCTCGTCGGGCGACTTGGCCAGCGCCGAACGCACCACCCCCCGCAGCGGCTCGTGCATCATCTCCACGTCGACCTCGTGGTTCAGGATGCGGTTGAGCACCACCGCGATCGACTTGCCCTCGAAGGCCGCCTTCCCGGTGGCGGCGAAGGCCATGGTCGCCCCCCAGGCGAACACGTCCGTGAAGGGCCCGATGTCGTCGCCGGCGATCTGCTCGGGCGCCATGTACGCGGGCGTGCCGATCGCGCGGCTGGTGATCGTGCCGGTCGAGTCGATGATGCGGGCGATGCCGAAGTCGACCACGCGCGGCCCGTCGGCGGCGATGAGCACGTTGTCGGGCTTGAAGTCCCGGTGGACGATCGAGGCGTGGTGGATGGCGGTGAGCGCGGTGGCGGTGCCGATGGCCAGCCGGTCGAGCACCGTGCCGCTGAGCGGGCCGTCGGTCTCGACGATGTCGCGCAGCGCCCGCCCGTCGATGTACTCGCTCGCGATGTACGGCGTGTCGCCGTCGAGGTCGGCCTCCATCACCCGCGCGGTGCAGAAGGAGGCCACCCGCTGCGCCGCCTTCAGCTCCCGGGCGAAACGCGACCTGGCGATCGTGTCACCGCTGAACTTCACGTGCAGCAGCTTGATCGCGGCGCGCTCGCCCTGCTCGTTGACGCCCAGGTAGACGATCCCCTGGCCGCCTTCGCCGACCCGTCCGGACAGCCGGAACGAACCCAGCAGCGCTGGATCGCCGGCCACCAGCGGCGCGATCTGCGGCATTCGTCTTCCCCACGTTCACTGAACCCCAACCACGCAAACTTTACGACGCTCAGCAACTTCCCAGGGATCCGTTAACCGTTCGTGACTCACCGGTTTTTACACAAAGCCCGTACACAGCGTCCATTCGGACCCTGTAACTACGGTCTTGACTGCTTATGGATCAGGCCGCCGACGGCCTCCCGCCGGCATCGGGTCCATCGGGAAATCCTGCTTCCAACCTGGCATCCCGACTCTGCCGATCGCTACGGTTGATCAACGGGAGAGTGCACGTTCCTGGTCGCGGCCGAGGAGATCACGTGGACGAAGTGGCGTCCCGCGCCCGCGATGCTCCCCCACCAGCGCCGTACGGCTTCGACGAGAGCATGTTCGCCCTCAGCCGGGACGGCCGGCGTGCCGCCTTCCTGAGGGACAGTGACAACACCCACGTCGTGGCCGACCTGCGGACGGGAACCGTCGAACGGCTCCCGTCAGGCAGCCGCGCGCGGCACGGCCACCCGCCTCCCGGGTCGCGGGCAGGTGGCCGGATGGACGTCGGAAGGCCTCATCATGAAGAGCGGCGAGCCCTCCCGCCGCTCCCCGGGACACCTCAGATCGGTCTGGTTCGCCGTCTACTCGCCCAAGGGCCACCTGCTGCGAGCTACACCATGCCGGGCAACGTGGAGTGGACCATCGAGCCGTCCCCCTCCGGCCGCCTGATCGCGTCACGGCACCGGGAGCTCACCCCCGACGGCGTGCTCCAGCAGGGCGTCGCCCTGTTCGACACGAAGACGGGCGAGCACGTGCGCACGGTCACGCCGCGGCTGGCCACCAGTTGGTGGCTCGCCGCCCTCCTGCGCTGGGAGGACGAGGACACCCTCACGGTCAGGGCGCAGGGCCCGCCGAGCTGGGCGCGGTGCTCGGGCGCGTCCGTCAGTAGGGCAGGCTCCAGGTGGTGAAGGACTTGCGCAGGTACGGGTTCTTGAACTTCGGGTACGCGACCGTGCTGACGTCGCCGTCGGAGGTGTAGCGCATGTCCGGGTTGTTCTTGAGCCAGTCGAGCCAGGCCGCCGAGCAGAACTGGGCGCAGTCGCCCTTCTTCTCCATGACGCGGATCCGCGGGATGCCGCCCGGGTCGAACGCCTTGCTGAACGGCGAGGGCGCGGGCGTGTACCCGGCCAGGAACGCGCCGGCGTGGTTGTAGAGCTTGCCGTGCAGCGCCCACTCCTTCTTGCTCGGCTGGTTGCCGTACGGCAGGGCGATGGAGTTCGGCTTGACCTTGGTCAGGTCGTCGATCTGCTTGGCGATGCCGCCGATCTGGTCCTCGACCTCCTTCTCCGAACGTCCGCGCAGGTTGACGTGGTCGCGGGTGTGGTTGCCGATGTCGAAGCCGTTGTCCTTGAGCCAGCCCAGCGTCTGGGCCTGCTCCTCGCGCACGGTCTTGCCGAACATGTCGCGGGTGACGTAGAAGGTGGCGGCCGGCCTGAAGCCCGGGTGCTTGGCGGCCACCTCGCGCAGGATCGCCACGGCGGTGTCCGGCTGCGGGACGCCCATCTCGTTCAGGGTGAGCTGCGAGGGCGACGAGTCGTCGAACGTGAGCACCACGGGATGCTTGCCCGCCGGGACGTTGATCTTCCCGGTCACCATCTCCGAGGCGCTGATCGGGACGTAGTCCTCCTTGACCAGCCGTTCGAGGTCCGAGCGGAACTGCTGCGGAGTCCTGTCGTCGGTGGTGGCCGGGTTCTTGATGACCCGGTGGAACATCAGCACCGGGATCTGGCCCAGTTCGTTCGCCTTGACCTTGCGCGCCAGCGCGATCTTGGCCGCCTTGCTCTGCTTCAGCCTGGCCGCGGCCTCGGCCTTGCTGTCGGTGATCTTGGCTGTGTCGGGCGGCGAGTCGCACCCGGTCAGGACGACGGCGACCGCGAGCAGCCCCGCTCCTGTCAAAATACCCAGTCGCATCCGAACCCCCCGAGACGCGTACGACTGTTACAGGTTGGGCCTTACCCAGATGATCAACTGCGCCACGCCGCGGCCTCGTCAAAGAAGCGTCAGGGATTGCGAAAAGCGTCATTCCCTGCCGAGGCCGAACCGGCGGGCGAGCAGCGACATCCTGGACGGCTACGGGCCGGACGAACTGGCGGTGATCCTCGGCTTCCTGCGCACCGCCCGCGGGGTCCAGGAGGAACAGGCCGCCCGCGTCAGAGATTCGTCCTGAGTCCGGAAAACATGACACAGGGTGTCGGGTTTCCGGACGAGCATGGTCCTGCCGGCCCAGCCGAACGGGGGCCGGTGCGTACGGACAGACAAGGACCTCAATGCGTGAAACCCCGCAGGAGCTCGAAGAGCTTCAGGCGCTCCTCGACGCCTCACTCTCCCGCTCCACCTCGCACCTGCGCTCGATCGTCACCGAGCGCACCCTGGACGCCGAGCAGCTCACCCGCGTCCTGACCGGCATGTGCGTCCTCGCCCTGTCCACCGTGACGGCGAAGGGCGAGCCCCGCATCAGCGGCGCGGACGGCCACTTCCTGCACGGCAGGTGGGTCTTCGGCACCGCGCGCGGGGCCGCCAAGGCACGCCACCTGGCGGCCCGTCCGGTGGCCAGCGTCGCGCACATGCGCGGGGAGGACCTGGGCGTGTTCACCCACGGCACGGTGGAGATCCTCAACCCGCAGGACGGCGAGCCGGCCGCCGACTGGCCCGACCTGCTCGCCTACCTCAAGGACTTCTACGGCGAGAACGCCTTCGACTGGGACGACGACGTCGTCTACTTCCGGCTGCACCCGCACTGGATGACCGTCTACGCCCCCGATCTCGCCAAGCTCACGTCCTGACCGGCCGGCGCGGCTCTCACAGGTAGAGCCGCAGCAGGTCCTCCTCGCTCTCCCGGCGGACGACGGCCCGTGCCTCGCCGTCCCGCACCGCCACGACCGGCGGCCGGGGCACGTGGTTGTAGTTGCTCGCCATCGAGCGCTGGTAAGCGCCCGACACCGGTACGGCGAGCAGGTCCCCGGGCCGCACGTCGCCGGGCAGCGCGATGTCGCGCACCAGCACGTCGCCGCTCTCGCAGTGCTTGCCGACCACGGTGAAGGCACCGGCAGGGGCGTCGGAGGCGCGGTTGGCCAGCACTGCGGTGTAGGCGGCGCCGTACATGCCGGGGCGGGGGTTGTCGCTCATGCCGCCGTTCACGCTGACGTACCGGCCCTTGATCGTGCCGATCTCGTAGAGGGCCACCGTGGACGGGCCGGCGATGGACCTGCCCGGCTCGACGGCCAGGTGCAGGCCCTGGGTCTCCTTCCTGAGCACGGCGACCAGCTCGGCGGGCGTGGGCGGGGTGGGGTCGTCCGGCGTGTAGGCGATGCCGAGGCCGCCGCCCAGGTCGAGCCTCATGACGCCGGTCTCGGCGGCGAAGGCGGCCATCCTGGCCGCGGCGGTGGCGAAGCCGTCCAGCTCGAAGATCTGCGAGCCGATGTGGGAGTGCAGGCCGTACAGCTCCAGCGAGGGCTCGGCGGTCACCTGCGCCACCGCGAGCGCCGCGGCGCCGGCGCTGAGCGAGAAGCCGAACTTGGAGTCCTCGCCGCCGGTGGCGATGAAGGCGTGGGTGTGCGGGTCCACGCCCGGCGTCACCCTGATCATCACCCGTTGCCGCACGCCCAGGGAGGCGGCGATCCCGGCCAGCCTGGCGATCTCGGCGAAGGAGTCGACGACCACGCAGCCGATGCCCCAGGCCACGGCCCGGCGCAGCTCGTCGGCCGACTTGTTGTTGCCGTGGAAGACGACCCGCTCGGGCGGCATCCCGCCGGCCATGGCCACGGCGAGCTCGCCGCCCGTGCAGACGTCGAGCGACAGGCCCAGCCGGTCCAGCCAGCGCACCACCTCGGGGCAGAGGAACGCCTTGCCGCCGTAGTGCACGTCGCCGTCGGGGAGCGCGTCCAGCCAGGCGCGGGCGCGGGCGGTGAAGTCGGCCTCGTCCAGCACGTACGCGGGCGTGCCGTGCACCCGGGCCAGTTCGACCGCGCCGATCCCGCCGAGATGCAGCTCCCCGTCGTGCCATGCGGCGGTCTGGGGCCAGATGTCCAAACTCATGAGGGGCGAGCGTAAGCAACCCCGAGGGCTCACGGGGTCGAGCATCGACGGATTCGTTGCTGAGGGTCGCATGCCTTCACGAGACTTGGTGGCGCCTGACGGCCTGGCCACGATGACATGCCATGCGAACACACCTGGTCATCGCCCTGGTGGCGGCCTGCGCTCTCGGCGCGGGATGCGGGAGGTCCACCTCGGGTACGGCGACCCCCACGCCGCCCTCCTCGACCGGCAAGAGCGCCAGCGATCTCGTCCCCGATTCCATCAGGAAGTCGGGCGAGCTCCGCATGGCGACCTCGGAAGGTTATCCCCCGATGGAGATGTACAAGCCGGGCACCCAGGAGATGACCGGCGTCGACGCCGACCTGGCCGTGGCCGTCGGGCAGCGACTCGGGCTGAAGACCCGGATCATCAACGCCTCCTTCGACGGTCTCATCCCCGGCCTCCAGGGCGGCAGGTGGGACATCGCCATGGCCGCGCTCAGCGACCTCGAACAGCGCCGCAAGGCCGTCGACTTCGTCGACTACTTCAACGCCGGCGGCTCGATCATGGTCAAGAAGGGCAACCCCGAGGGCATCAAGACCCTCGAAGACCTGTGCGGCAAGAAGGTCGTCCTGGCCAAGGGCAGCTCCAACCTGGAGATCGGCAAGCGCCAGAACGAGAAGTGCGCCCAGAAGATGGAGATCATGCAGAGCGAGGACGCCCCCACCGGCCTGCTCACCATCGACTCCGGCCGCACCGTCGCCACGATCGTCGACTCCCCCGTGGCCGCCATGTACGCCAAGGAGACCGGCAAGTACGAGGTCCTGGCCGAGCAGTACGACGCCGGCCCCTGGGGCATCGCGATCGACAAGAAGCAGACCGGCCTGCGCGACGCCGTCGCCAAGGCGCTCCAGGAACTGATCGACAGCGGCGAGTACGGCAAGATCCTGGAGAAGTACGGCACGACGGCCAACGCCGTGCCCAAGGTCACGATCAACACCGGCGCATGATGGAGCTCCCGATCGAGGCGGTGAAGCCGCCCAGACCGGGGCGGCTCGTCGCGGCGGCGGTCGCGACGCTGCTGATGGCGTGGCTGGCCTACACCGTCATCGTCAACCCCAACCTCCACTGGGACGTGATCTCCGAGTTCCTGCTGGACGGCCGCGTGCTCGGCGGCCTGTGGATCACGATCGCGCTCACCGCGCTGTCCATGGTCATCGGCGTCGCCCTGGGCGTGGTCGCCGCCGTCATGCAGCTCTCCGACAGCCCGGTGCTGCGCGGCGCGGCCGGCCTCTACACCTGGTTCTTCCGGGGCACGCCGCTGCTGGTGCAGCTCATCTTCTGGTTCAACATCGGCCTGGTCTTCCCCGAGATCGGGATCGGCGTGCCGTTCGGCGGGCCGATGTTCCTCCAGTGGCCGGCCAACGAGCTGATCACGCCGTTCACGGCGGCGCTGCTCGGGCTGACCATCAACGAGGGCGCGTACATGGCGGAGATCGTCCGCGCCGGCATCCGGTCGGTCGATCCGGGGCAGCAGGAGGCGGCCGAGTCGCTGGGCATGTCCCACCGGCAGATCCTGCGCAGGGTCGTGCTGCCGCAGGCGATGCGGGTGATCATCCCGCCGACCGGCAACCAGTTCATCTCCATGCTGAAGACCACCTCGATGGTCTCGGTCATCTCCGGCGCGGAGCTGCTGACCGTCTCCCAGCGCATCTACCTGGACAACTTCGAGGTGATCGCGCTGCTGGTGGTCGCCTCCACCTGGTACTTGCTGCTCACCAGCGTGGCCACCGTCGGCCAGCGCTTTCTGGAGAGGAGGTTCAGCCGTGGCCACTAGCATGGTGAAGATCGAATCGGTCAGGAAGCGCTTCGGCCAGCTTGAGGTGCTGAAGGGCGTCAGCCTCGACGTGCCGGCCGGCGGGGTGGTCTGCGTGGTGGGCCCGTCCGGGTCCGGCAAGTCGACGCTGTTGCGCTGCGTCAACCGGCTGGAGACGATCGACGCGGGCCGGGTGTGGGTCGACGGCAAGCTCATGGGCTTCAGCGAGCAGGGCGGCAAGCTGCACCTGCTGCGGCCCGACGAGCTGTGCCGCCAGCGCCAGGAGATCGGCATGGTCTTCCAGCGCTTCCACCTGTTCCCGCACATGACCGCGCTGGAGAACGTCATGGAGGGCCCGTGCACGGTCAAGCGCCTGCCGAAGGCGAAGGCGGCCGAGCGGGCGAAGGCGCTGCTCGACCGGGTGGGGCTGGCAGACCGGGCCGGCCACTACCCGCGGCAGCTCTCGGGCGGCCAGCAGCAGCGGGTCGCGATCGCGCGCAGCCTGGCCATGGACCCCAAGCTCATGCTGTTCGACGAGCCGACCAGCGCGCTCGACCCCGAGCTGGTGCAGGAGGTGCTGCAGGTCATGCGCGACCTGGCGGCCAGCGGGATGACGATGATCGTGGTGACCCACGAGATGGGCTTCGCCAGAGAGGCGGGCGACCACCTGGTGTTCATCGACGACGGCGTGATCGTGGAGGAGGGGCCGCCCCGCGAGGTGCTGTCCGCACCACGTCACGAACGCACCCGGGCCTTTCTCGGGCAGGTGCTGTGAACGGCTCGCCACTCGGGAAGGGTTCGGCCACGTGAGCCTCGACATGCTGATCAGCGGCGGCCTCGTGGCCGACGGGACGGGCTCGCCGCTGCGCCGGGCCGACGTCGGCGTCCGCGGTGACCGCCTCGTCCTGCTGCCCGGGGGCGGCCCGTCCGACGGCGGCGGAGGGCGGGTGATCGACGCCGCCGGGCTGGTGGTCGCGCCCGGTTTCATCGACGTCCACACCCACTCCGACGCGGTCACCCTGCTCGGCGAGGCGGGCCGGGAGCTGGCCGCCGCGCCCGTGCTCATGGGCGTCACCGTGGAGATCTGCGGCAACTGCGGGTCGAGCCTGTTCCCGGCGCTGCCCGAGCGGGTGCCGGCGCTGCGCCGGTCCAGCAGGGCCGGCTTCGGCGGCAACATCCCCATTTTTCAGGACTACGAGGAATTCGTGGAGGCGCACGAGCGGGCTCCCCGGTCGAACCACCTGACCTCCCTCGTCGGCCACGGCACCCTCCGGGCCGGTGTGCTCGGCTACGAGGACCGCCCGGCCACTCCCCCCGAGCTCGACACCATGTGCGCGCTGCTGGACGACGCGCTCGCCGCCGGGGCCGCCGGGCTGTCCACCGGCCTCATCTACACCCCGGGCACGTACGGCGACACCGCCGAGGTGGTCGCGCTGGCCCGTGTCGCGGCCAGGCACGGCAAGCCGTACGTCACCCACCTGCGGGACGAGATGTCCCGCGTCGAGGAGGCGCTGGAGGAGGCCGTCGAGATCGCCCGCCGGAGCGGGGCCGCGCTGCACGTCAGCCACCACAAGACCGCCGGGAAGCACGCCTGGGGCAAGACCCTGCGCACGCTCCCCCGCATCGCCGCGCTGCGCGCCCAGGGCATGGACCTCACCTGCGACGTCTACCCCTACACCGAGGGCAGCACGTCCCTGTCGGCGATGTTCCCCCCGTGGGCCAACGACGGCGGCACCGAGGCGCTGCTCGACCGGCTGCGCGACCGCGGCCAGCGCGACCGGATGCGCGCGGCCATCGAGACGGGCGTGCCGGGCTGGGAGAACACGGTCGGCAACGGCGGCTGGGACCGCATCTCGGTCGCCTGCGCCACCCGTCATCCCGAGGCCGAGGGCCGTACGATCGCCGAGCTGGGCGGCGACCCCGTGGACGCGGCGGCCGAGCTGCTCCTCGCCGAGGAGGGCGAGGTGACGATCATCAGCCACTCCATGCGCGAGGACGACGTCCAGCGGGTCCTGTCGAGCGAGTTCGCCATGATCGGCTCGGACGGCGTGCCCAAGCCGGGCCACCCGCACCCCCGTCTGGCCGGCACCTTCCCCAGGGTGCTCGGCCGCTACTCCCGCGACCAGGGCCTGTTCCCGGTGGAGACCGCCGTCCACAAGATGACCGGCATGGCGGCCGACCGGTTCGGGCTGGAGGACAGGGGCGTCGTACGCGACGGGGCGCACGCCGACCTGGTGCTCTTCGACCCCGGGACGGTCGCCGACGGCGCGACCTACGCCGACCCGCTGCTGCCCCCCGTCGGCATCAGGGCCGTCGTCGTGGCCGGACGGCTCGCCGTGCAGGACAACAGGCTCACCGAGGACAGACCAGGAAGGATCATCGGGCGGTGAACGACATCACGCTCGCCGTCGCGACGCGCGATCTGGCGACGGGCGAGTTCCACGGCGTCAACGAGGACGCCGAGCTGCCGTTGGCCAGTGTCGGCAAGCTGCTGCTGTTGGCCGAGGTGGCGATGAGTGTCGAGGGCGGCATCCTGGCCCCCGACACGCCGGTGACGCTGCACGACGACGACTACTGCGGCGGCTCCGGGCTGCTCACGGCGCTGTCGGCGCGCAGCTGGACGGTCGGCGACCTCGCCGTGCTGACCGCCGCCGTCAGCGACAACACCGCCACGAACGCGCTGCTGCGCACGATCGGCCTGGACCGGGTCAACGCCGCCGCCGCGGCGCTCGGGCTGTCGCGGACCAGGCTGCTCGACCGCATCAGGGAGCCGCGCACCCCCCAGGACCCGCCGACGTTCGCGATCGGCACCGCGGCCGAGCTCTCCGGCCTGGCCGCGCTCCTCGCCGGTCCGGGCGGCTGGCAGGCGCTCATGCGCGGGTGGATGCGCAGGAACACCGACCACGGTCTCGTCCCGGCCCTGCTCAGGCACGATCCCGAGGGCGACTGGCTGGCCAACAAGACCGGCACCGACGAGGGCGTCCGGTCCGACGTCGGCATCATGGACGGCCGCATCGCCTACGCCGTCCTCGCCCACGGCCCGGCGGGCAGCGAGCACGACCTGACCTCCGCCGTACGGCGAGCCGGCCTGGACGTCGCCGCCCGCCTCAGCGCAGCGAAGGCTCCAGCGAGTTCCTGAGCTGGGCCGAGGCCGTACGCAGGTAGGCCAGGAACGACCGGGCGGCCGGGTTCGGATTGGTCGGCCGCCTGGCCACGCCGATCCTGCGGAACAGGTTGGGCGTGGTCAGGCGGCAGGTGTGCAGCCCGGTCGCGCCCTGCAGGCCGAGGCTCGGCACCAGCGCGACGCCGAGCCCGGCCCGTACCAGGCCGATCGTGACCTCGTAGTGGTCGCTGCGACAGCGGATGCGCGGCGAGAAGCCCTCCAGTGTGCTGGCCCGTTCGAGGATCGACACCGGGTGCTCGGCGCCGAACGTGGTGATCCACGGCTCCTCGGCCAGGTCCGCGAGCCGGATGCCGGAGCGCTGGGCGGCGGGATGGCCGGTCGGCAGCACCAGGAGCTGCGGCTCGTGGAACAGGTGGACCACCTCCACTCCCTCCGGGCACTGCCACGGGTCGAGCGCGTGCTCGAAGACCACCAGCACGTCGAGCGCGCCGCGTTCCAGATCGGGCAGCAGCTCGTACGGCTGGCCCTCCACCAGGTCGAGCGCCACCTTGGGATACCGGGAGGCGAACCGCGACAGCGCCAGCGGCAGCAACCGGTACCCGGCGGAGGCGAAGAAGCCGATGCGCAGCTCGCCGGCGTCCACCCTGGCCTGGGCGAGCAGGTCCTTCTCGGCCGCCTCGATGATGTCGACGACCTCCTGGGCGCGGATGGCCAGGCGGCGTCCGGCCTCGGTCAGCCGCAGGCTCTGGGCGTTGCGCTCGACCAGCCCGACCCCCGCCTCCTGCTCCAGCCGCGACAGCTGGTGGGACACGGCGGACGGCGACAGCTTCAACACCCGGGCCGCACCGGCGATGCTGCCCGTCCGGAACACCTCAAGCAGGACACGCAGCCGGTTACTACTCAACACGGGACCAAGCGTACGAGCTCTCCTACCTCGCTCCGCGCATAAGATGTCACCGGTGATCGACTCCACCCTTCTGCCGCCGGTCGAGCTGCGCACCGAGCGGCTCCTGCTGCGCCCCTGGCTGCCCGCCGATCGCGAGCCCTTCGCGGCGCTCAACGCCGATCCCGAGGTCATGGAACACTTCCCCGCCACGCTCAGCCGCGAGCAGAGCGACGCGTTCGCCGCCGCCAGCGACGAGGCGATCACCCGGCAGGGCTGGGGACGCTGGGCGCTGGAGAGGCTGGACACCGGCGAGTTCATCGGCTTCACCGGCCTGAACCAGCCCACCTTCGAGGCCGACTTCATGCCGGCCACGGAGGTCGCCTGGCGGCTGAACCGCGCCTCGTGGGGCCACGGCTACGCGAGCGAGGCGGCCGCCGCCGCGCTCGACTTCGCCTTCGACCGCCTCGGGCTGGCGGAGGTGGTCTCCTTCACGGCCACGGTCAACACGCGTTCCAGCGCCGTCATGCGACGACTCGGCATGGTCCATGACCCTGGCGGGGACTTCGACCATCCCGTCCTGCCACCCGGGCACCGACTGCGCCGCCACGTCCTGTACCGCCTCGCCGCGAGCGACTGGCGCCGGGCGAGCAGGTAGCCCGCCTCGGCGGCGGGTCAGCCGCCGCCCGGAGGCGGCCGCCCGCGTCTCAGCGCTTGTTGGTGCGGATGGAGATGATCGTGCCGGGCGGGATGGTGGCCGCGGAGACCTGGCCGGGAGAGACCCATGGGCCGACGTTGTAGACGTACCCGACGCTGGGGTTGACGTGCAGGACGGTGATCGCGATCTGGTGCTGCCCCGTGCCGCCGGTGCAGCGGCTCTCGGCCGTCGAGCCGTTCACGCTGGTGGTGCAGCCGTCGGGGACGGCGTGCGCGGCCGGGGCGAGGCCCGCGAGCAGCGCGGTGGCGAGCAGGGTCGTGGCGGGCAGGCCGGTGGCCCACTTCCTGGACAGCACGAGGACGCCTCCTGAGGACCGATGGACGCTTCTTTTAGGAAACTTTCCTAAAAGGAACATAACCACTCCCGCTCCGCCGTCAACCCCTCACCCATCCCCCGCCACTCGCGGGCCTGCACAACGTTTCAGCTCCTGTAGGCACTCCTGCAGTTCCGGCGAGATGGGCGTCGGCAACTCCCGGCTCACCGTGCGAGCCGCGGTGTGCCGCTTGCCCAGCAGGCAGTGAAGGTGGAAGTGGAATTGCCCCTCCAAGGTCCTGAAGTGCCATGGAGGATGACCGGAGAAGGACACACCGCAGTGACGGGTGATGTTCTCGTACTGTTTCGAGGCGACCGGACAGAGCTCGAACCGTTTCTGCAGGGAAGAGCGCCAGACTCTCGTGTGCGGGTCGAGCAACAGCTTTCCTCCGACGACTTTGTCCAGTCGCGGCTCATGCCAATGACGAGTCTCCGACGTCAGGGTGTAGCAGGAGCAGACCACCGCATCGTGCCCCTCGTCCAGTCGCGTCACGATCGAGAGGAGGCCGGGATCGTAATAATCGTCGGCATCGAACTGGAGCAGCCACTCCACACCGGAGTCCTCGATCAGGTCCAATGCATGGTTCCTGGCCGACAACTGGTCGTAGCCTCCTTGGCCAAGGCTCCTGGAGTACCCCTCGCCGAAGTCCCGGTGAACTTCGCGAACCTTGCTGTAGCGGGAGGCGAGACCGCCGTAGTCGGGAGGACGCCTGGGGCCGGTGTGAAGTACCAGCGCGGTGCGGACAGCGTCGTGTTCGAGCAGATTTCGCAGGGTGAGACCGAGCAAGGCATATTCCGATTCCGAGACCGCGCACCAGATCCCCACTGATGACATTCCGAACCGCCATTCAATCGATGGTCCAATCAATGATCGCCCCGATGCGGTTGCCTTTGTCCCCGAGCAACAACTCGTACGAGGACGCGATCTCACTCGGAGCTACATGATGGGTGATGAGTCCTTCTATGTTGAGCGACCCGTCACGGATGAGGCGAACAGCCAGATCCAGGAGGCTCTGCCATTTCGCGGAGTCGCCGTTCGGCCCCACGGCGCCGGTCTGGTGCACACCGATGATCCGGACATTCCGCCGGAACACCCGGCCTGTCAGGTCGATACTCGTCATCCCCGCCCGGCCGCCGACAAGCAGCAGGGCGCCGCCCACCGCGGTCATCTCGAGCCCTTCCGTGACGGCGGAAGGACTGCCGCATGCCACAAGTACGACGTCGACCTCGTTCTTCACGTCTTCGGCGAGTGGTGCCACCTGTGCGACCCGCTGGACCGCGGCAAGACGGTTCCGATGATGATCCACGGCGGACACCGGCCGCGCACCGGCGATGACGGCAAGACGGGCGATCAGCTGCCCGATGACCCCCAGCCCGATGACATGAACAGAAGTACCGAGCCCGATACCGGCGGTCCTGACCGCGTGAATTCCGATGATCGCCTGGCGGGCGAGGAGCATCGCCTCGTCGGTGACATCGTCAGGAACCGGGTAGATGCAGTCGCTCAGAGCATCACAGTGCGCATACGCCTGATGATGCTGTCTGACGAACACCCTCTGCCCCAGCCTGAGTTCGGGACGAACCCCTTTCACGGCGTCCCCGACCCGCACGATTTCTCCGACGATCCCCGCCCCGGGCCGGATGGGAAATCTCGGACTCGCCGGAGACCCCGGCGGGTGGTAGAGAAACGCCGTCTCAGTGCCGGAACTCATGATCGACGACCGCGTTCGAACGATCAGGTTGTAGGGCGACGGCGATGAGGGCAGCTCGCGTGGTCTTATCGAGATGTCACCCGGACCTTCGAAGACGACCTCACGTTGTCGGTAACTCACGTCACGGCTCCCACCGGCCCGTAACCCCGCACGCATGGGCTCTTCAGCCCTGAGAGCGGGGGATCATCGTCAATGGCAGAGGCGAGTCTCCTCAGGTGATCCGGCCCGATCGCGACCACCGCACGGACGGTCGCGCTGACGGATCAAGAGCGGTGCCGAAGAGTCCCCTGAAGGGACACGCACCGCCGATACCATTCCGCGTGGGCCCGGACCCCTTCCCGGAGTTCGACTCGTGGACTCCAGCACAGCACGCGTTTGATTCGCTCGATGGCGCCTCCGGTGCGCGAGACGTCGCCCGGTTGGCATGCGCCGCCCAGAATCGGCACGGGAAGACCGACGACCTCCTCCACCATTGAGATCAGCTCCTTCACCGACGTCGCCGAGCCACCGGCGACGTTGAGCACCGCACCCGGCTCCACCGGCAATGTCCCGGCGGCGATGGTCGCTGTCACCACGTCTGCGACGAAGGTTAAGTCGCGTACTTGGTCGCCGTCGCCGAAGAGCCGGAACGGCACGCCGTCCCAGGCAGCCCTCAGCATGCGGTGCAACGCCATGTCCGGCCGCTGCCGGGGACCGTACACGGTGAAATACCGCAAGCTCACGACCGGAAACTGGTGGCTCCGCGCGTACACCCGGCACAGATGCTCGGCAGCGAGCTTGGTGACTCCGTACGGATTTGCCGGCAGCGTCGGCGCCTCCTCGCCGGTGGGCCATGCCTGCTGTTCCCCGTACACCGAGGAGCTGGAGGCGAAGACCATTCGTCTGACGGAAGCGCGGCTCGCCGCTTCCAGCAACCGCTGCGTGACACCCACGTTGTTCCGGCCGTACGCCGCGAAGTTGTCACCCCATGACGTTCGTACGCCTGGCTGGCCGGCCATATGGAACACCACATCGACCTCACCCAGGAGCCGGTCGATCTCGACACGGGCGAGATTCGCGTTGACGAACTCGAAGCGCGGGTGATCGACGGCGCCCGCCAGATTCCCGCGCTTGAGTGCGGGCGAGTAGAAGTCACTGAAGCAGTCGATTCCTCGCACACAATGGCCCTCGGCGAGCAGTCGCTCGACGAGGTGGCTTCCGATGAATCCGGCGGCACCGGTTACCAGAGCGCGCACAACTCCGCCTGATCGCGATCGATGCCCGCTGTCGGCGGCCTGGACCACAGCGCCGGCTCCGGCGTTCAGCGCGACGTCCGCCGAGGGCTCGTGCACCGCCTCCGAGCGGACGGAGGTGGCGCATTCTGGGGTCACCGCGATCCACAGGTCTGTCTCGCGGTCGCGACAACGGTTCACCCGGTCTGTGCCCTCCATAAGGCCAGCTCACTTCCAATTCCGTGCCAATGTCACCGCTTGGACCGCGTCCACCTTGCCGTAGCCGAACCAGGGGCTCCACCCATGGTCGTTGAACGACCCCTGACCGAAGGGAGTGACGGGAGGAAGGTCCCATGCGGAATCAGGTGACGCGGGCGAAGGAGGTTCGTAACCGGCGTGGTCCAGATCCTTCGAAGCGGATTCCTGCAAGACCCGGCACACCTCCAACGCCGACAGTCCTGAGTTCACACTCACCACCAGCGCGGCCGTGCCGGCAACGAGCGCCGCCGCGCCCGAGGTGCCCTTGAACCGATGGGTTGGTTTCGCCGGGTCAGCCGTGGCCGTCGTGAGCCCCAGACCGGCCAGCATGTCACCCCGGAACACCCGCGAGTTGCTCGACGGCGCACAGAGATCGATTCCCGGGCCGTAGCACGAGTAGTGGCAACGCCGGGCCAAACTTGAAACAGAGCTCACATGCAACACGCCCGGCAACGGGACGAGAACGTTGCGAAACGTCCTTGAGCGCTTGACGTCCGGCCCGAACGGCCTGCCACTCCCGAAATGGGCCTCGTACGGTATCGCGGTCCCGGAACTGAACTGGATCGGACAGTTGGAATTACCTGCCGCACAGACGACGACAACTCCTCTGCCGCGCCGGCCTCCGCACTCCGTGAGCTCCCCGATGCGGTCGACAACGGTACTCGACAGCAAGAAGTACGGGAGTTTCGACCAGGAGATCAGAAGCACGTCCGCCCGTTCGGCCACGTAATCCAGGATGCGAAGTATCGCGTCCTCCGAGACATGGGCGAGGTTGGCATCGGTCGGCAATCTGATCGGCAGTAACCGGCATGCCGGCGCGACGCCGACAGGCTGGTCTCCGCCGACCGCCGAGATCAGCGCGCACATTGAGGTTCCATGATGCTGACCGGGCAGGTACATCCCCGAGCCCATGCTCCTCGACGTGGCCATGGTGCGCAGTTCCCTGCCCTCGAAGTATCCCCATCCGGCGAACTTCTCCGGCCCGCCGAAAGCAGGATGGTCGAGCCGGCACCCACTGTCGGTGGTCGCGACCACCACATGAGGGTCGC
The DNA here is from genome assembly GCF_040642995.1 of Nonomuraea sp. NPDC047529. NCBI lineage: Bacteria > Bacillati > Actinomycetota > Actinomycetes > Streptosporangiales > Streptosporangiaceae > Nonomuraea > Nonomuraea sp. NPDC047529. The sequence goes on from NZ_JBEYTJ010000046.1 coordinate 33,767, forward strand.
CGAAGTTGTTCAGCTCAGCCCACGCCTCGTCGCAGCGAAGCGATGAACGGACATCTACCTCATCGTGCTTGAGCCGACTGTGGAGATGCCACTGCGCATGGTAGAGGCCGCCAATATCGATCACGCCACCTCCAGCACGGAGTGATCTCAACGAGTGGGAACAGGTGAACCGTCGGCGCTCTCGAAAAGCACCTCGCAGAGCGCCTCCGCAGACGCGGTGGTCGGCGTCGCGACTCCGAGCGTAGCTCGGAGCCTGCCGCCCAGGTCGTCGGCCATCCTCAAAGGAAAGAAAATTCTCTGCTGTCTCCGGCCCTTCGGGAGGACGGGCCTCGAACCGTGTCACGTGTCACGGCCGCGATAGGCGCCCGGCAGGGCGTACTCACATCGCCGGCAGAGAACATCCGAATCCGGATCGTTCAGCGCGGCAAGAGTCCGCGCGAATCCCGGCCCCGTCGCGATCTCCTGGTACGTCTGGTCCCCCAGATTGCCGAGCCGGTGTTCCAGGCCGTAGTCCATGCTGCAGAGGTGTACGTCCCCGTTGGGCAGAAGAACGTTGGCGAATATGCGGTCCTTGCGGCATATCAATGTCGTACGCGCGTTCCGTGCCGCGATCTCGGCTGCGCTGAAAGCCACGCCGACCGCTGTGGACGAGCATTTCACATTGCCTGCACGACTTTGGATGCGCCGAGTGGACCACATTGCGTCGAGTTCGGTCGCGATCCGCGGGTGGGGCGTGCCGATGGTGTGGTACTCAAGATTATGGATCGCGCTCGACGCCAACAGCCTCAGCAACGAGACGTACTCGGCGCCCACCTTCTTGCGCATCTCCCCTCCGCCGTCGGGCAGATGCACCAGAAACCGTTTGAACGGGATGTCGGCGAGGCGGGACACGTCCTCGGCCGTCATCCGATCCGCAGTCGTGAAAACAGCTATCGTGTGGCCGCGCTCATGCGCGATGTGAATCATTTCGACGCAGTCTTCGGCGTGCCAGGGTTCGCTGAAGCCGGAGAAGTGGATGTGCACGGACGCCGGAACGGTGTCGATGTACGCCCTGAACGACTCCCGGGTCATGGTGTGGAGCAACGCCCGCGGAGCTCCGCCCCCGTCCGGCTCCTTGTGATAGGCGCGGACCACCGTCGACTGCGGGCAGTAGGAGCACCGCAGCCGACAGCCGATGTTGGTCGTGATCTCAAGGACGCGTTGCGGCGGCACCTTGTCTCCTCCATGCCCGTGCCGGGCCGGCGTGCTACTGGATCGCGGCCAGGGCCGTAGCGGGCAACCCCACGTCGGTCAGAAGTACTGCCCCGTCCCTTCAGGAGGGGTCGGAGAGCGCCGCAAGGCGCCTCTTGACGTAATCCTCGGCCAGCATTCTGGCCGCTTCGACGGAGTATTTCTCGACGATCCATTCAAGCGCCTGATCAAAGGTCAGGCCCTTCATCCGCATCAGCAACTCCAAGGCCTTACGGCCGGTGTACAGCGTTTCGTCACCGCGTTTGATCTTGAAGTGTCCCTTCAGCAGGTCGACTTCGATCGTGGTGCCTTCCTCGTGCTGGTAGGTGATGACGTCGCGCACGACCTGACCCGGATTTCCGGTCAGCTCATAGAGAACTTCCGCCGCAGTCAGGTAGTTGTCCGTGGAACCCCCTCCTCCGAAAGTTCCTCCGCCACTCGGGCCGCAGCAGAGGAGCTGGTAGTCGTTACCGTCCACATAAACCTGGCGGCTCAGGTCGATCGGGTCCGAGACGAACAGCTCATCCTCTTCGTTCGACATTTGCATCCTCCACTTGCTGCTCGATGGAGAATACGAGCAGGTCTCTGGTGAGGTCGCAAAGCGGGCCCTTCTGGGAGATCTCCCCGTTGCGTCCCACCCGGGCAGAAAGACAACCGCCTGCGCAGTTCCAGCGCGCCATGCACGATGTGCACTCGGCGAACGAGTGCACATCGATGGACCGCAGGGCGTTCACCCGGTCGATGTCGAACTGAAACCGCTGGCCGTCGTATCGCCCGATGCGGAACAGATCGTATCCGTCGTGCTCCTCCCGGCTGTATCGATGGCAGCCGGACACGATCCCTTCGGGAGTGACGGAGAATTCGGCGTTGCAGAACCGCGAACTTCGCCTCAGGGTATTCTGGAACATCTTGCAGGTGATCTCGATGCCGAGCTCCCGGCCGAGCTCGTACGCCTCTTTGAAGGAGTCGACGAACTCCTGCTGCAAGGGTTTGGCCATTCCCTGCTCAAGCGATCGCCCGATCTCGGCCATCGGCTCGAAGCGAATGCTCTTGGCTGCCGTGTGCTCGTGTATGAACGCCACCATTTCGGCCAGCCGACTCGCACCTCGGGCGGACACGGTGGTACGCAGGTGGAAGGCGACTCCATTGTCCGCGAGCTCCCTGACGACATCGAGGAGCTTTCCGTGCGTCGACCGCCCGTTCGCGTACGCCCGCTGCGCCTGGAGCTCGGGCAGGATGTCGAAGGACAAGGTCACGAACTGGATGTTCTCCTTGATCCAGGCGACCCGATCCGGCGTCAGCAGCGTGCCGTTGGTGATGAGACGGATCTGGTACCGAACTCCCAGCTCCCGAGACGTCGTGCCGATGTACTCCGTGATCGCCTTGAGGAGATTCCACTCGACCGTGGGCTCACCGCCGCCTATGTAGCGGAACAGCGCAAGATTCTGCTCCGTCTTGCTCGCGTTCTGGAGCACGAGGTCGACAGCCGCGCGCGCTATCTCTTCGCTCATCGGCGGAGACTTCTTCGGCAGGGCGCTCGCATAGCAGTAGGTGCACCCGAGATTGCAGCTCTCGGTGAGGATCAGCGTGGCCTCGAGGGGGGTGAACTCCTGCAGAGGCGGCGTCCGTGGTTCAGGCGTCCTTTCGCCACCCAGGATGCCCATGCGGTGCAGGACCTCCCGGACGTCGTCGCCGATCTCGTCGGGCGCCCTCAGACCTGCCGCGAGTTCCTCGACATTCCGCCTGACGCGTTCGTCGACACGGAAGGCCCGCCCTTTCAATGGCAGGTGGACTATCGCTTCGCCATCGGCCCCGTCGAAAATCGACACCTCGGTGCTCAGGACACCTTGGCCGTCGCGCAGCGCACTCCTCATGTCCATGCGACCACTCCCTTGGACTTGGCTGTGATTTCAACCATTGAATGCACTCGCCCGGCGCCGCTCAGCGGGAATTCCAACCGTCGATGCCATCCGGACGCGATTCCTTGAGGGCTGACGAGAGTTCTGCGTCGCAGAACCGAGAACTTCACCTCAAGAGGCTTCGAAAAACTTCGGATGCTATCTCAATCCCGAGCTCTGGTCCGAGACTATCTGCCGTCTTGAGGGAGTCAACGAAGACTGCTGCAAAGGTTCGGCCATCCGCTGTTCGAGCGACCACCTAAGCTCACCCATCAGTTGATGGTGAATGCTTCCGGCCAGGCGTCGAGGCGTTCCCGACCGGTGGCGCTGCCGGGCCCGGGCGCTCAACGCCGGCGCCTGGCTCACGACGGCCTCTTGGCGGTGCGTCGAGGCGCTTCCACAAGCCGACGGCCGGCGAAGTCGTCAGGCAGTACGGCGCGCCGCCAGGCACTCCGCGGAAGTCCGCCGTATGGATCCGCGGACGGCCCGTTGGTGACCTGACGTCGCGGCCGGCCGAGTATGAAGAACGTCCAACGAAGACGGAGCAGGTGGCATCCCGAGCCGCACAGGCCGCCCGCGAGCGCACCATACACAGCCCTGTGGCCACTCCTACGCCTCAGCGCTCCTGGGCGCCGGAGACAACATCACGGCCCTCAGCGAAGACCTCGTCCGCGCATCACCCTGCGGACCTACACCCCCTCATGCCGAGCAGCCGGGCCCGCAACGCCTTATCCGCGTCGTCAGGGTCGCCGACTGACTGCTGTGATGAGTGGATTCGCTCTCCGCCGGCATGTCCTTCAGCGCCGCGAGCCTGGACGCGGCAGGGTGTCGACGGCCTCGGCGAGGGCACGGATGAGCGGGTTGGTGTCGGTGGCGCGCCAGGCGAAAGCCCATCGAAGGGGCGGGGCATCGGTCACGGGGACATAGGCGAGGTCCGGTCGAGGATAGAAACGGGCGGCCTCGGCGGCGGCGGCACCGACGGCTTGTCCAGTGCTGATGACCTTGAGCTCGTCCTCCCAGTTGGAGATGACCGGGCCGCGGGCGACCGGGCGCCCGGACGGCGTGTGAAAGGGCTGGAACGCCTCTTCCATGGATGCCGGGATCGGTGATCGGTGTCCCATGAAGGTCAGGTCTCCGTAGTCCTCCAAGCTCAGCGATTCCCGGTCGGCGTACGGATGAGTGGCGGCCATGACGACGACGACCGGTGAGGTGTGGGTGACCGGACCGGTGGTGATGTCGGGTTCGCCGACCGGCAGCCACAGGTGGGCCACGTCGACCTCACCGGCTCGAAGCGATGTGAGCGGGTCGACGACGTTGAGTTCGCGATGCACGAGCCGGACGGCCGGACATCGGTTGCGGAACCGATCGACGATCTCGCGGATCATCCAGCCCTGCGGGCCCATGCTGCCGAGCGTGAGCACACCGGCGACGCCTTCGGCGGCCATTCGCGCGCGTTCCAAGCTGTCGTTCAGGCTCGTGTAGATCGGTCGAAGGTCGTCGCTGAGTTGCCGGCCCAGCGGGGGGGAGGCGGATCTGGCGGCGGTTGGAGCGGTCGAACAGTTCCCCGCCCAGCCGGCGTTCCTGCTGACTGATGGCCTGGCTGATACGGGCCTGGGACACGTGCAGCCGTTCGGCCGCCCGCCCGAAATGCAACTCCTCGGCCAGCGTCAGGAAGATCTCGATGTCCCGAAGTTCCACAAGCCCCGCCCCTAGTCATAACCCGTGCGTTATCGGCACGGGCGTGAAGTCTACGTTGATCCAGGCCAGGGTCTTGACGAGAGTGGACGGAGCAAACGGCTGGCGAACGCCCAGCCCACTCGTGATCACGCATGGGGGACCCAGATGCTGCGGGAGATTCGCTACCGCGGACCGTCGCTGGATGAGCTGCACAACAACTACGCCAAGCGGCACCGGATCGACGAGGAGGCGCCCATCCGCTCCGCGCACGAGGTGGTGATCGACGCACCGGCTGAGCGGGTCTGGGGTCTGCTCGCCGACCCCACCGCATGGTCGGCATTCCACCGAGCCATCCGCGACGTGCGCATCGCGGGCGACAGCGGCGTCACGGTGGATACGCCGTTCACCTGGGTCAACGGCCGTACCGCCATCAGCTCCCGGTTCGCCGTCGTCGAGCCACTCCGCGAGATCACCTGGACCGGCAGCGCGATGGGCTCGCGCGCCGCGCACCGCCACCTCATCACCACCCGGCAGGACGGAACCACGCTCCTGCGAACCGAGGAGTCCATGGCCGGCTCCCTGCTCGGGCTCTTCTACAACAGCGCGAAACTGCACGCCGAGCTGACGCGCTGGCTCGGCTCGATCAAGACCGCCGCCGAGGCGCCGTGACCCTGGCAGTCACGGCAAGGAGATGGCCTGCTGCGAGGCGACCGTCAAAAGGAAGGCGTCTTTGATCCGCAGGGTCGGAGACACCTCTCTCACGCGGCGTGCAGCGCGGACATCGACGTGCCGGCCGAGCTTCAACAACGTCCCCTGGAAGACGGCCCTCGTACGAGCAGGTGTCATCCCGAAGCTCGGACTGCCAGACATGCGAAACGGCCCCTACCGTACGACGAAGCCGCAGGTAGAGGCCGTTTTCTCTCAAGCAGACATCTTCTTCTTGAGGTTCTCGTCCAGGGCGGCCAGGAAGTCCTGGGTGGTGAGCCACTTGGCGTCGCCGCCGACCAGCAGGGCGAGGTCCTTGGTCATCTGACCGCTCTCGACGGTCTCGATGCAGACCTGCTCCAGCTTGTTGGCGAAGTCGGTCACGGCGGGGGTGTTGTCGAGCTTGCCGCGGTGGGCCAGGCCACGCGTCCACGCGAAGATCGAGGCGATCGGGTTCGTGGAGGTGGGGTTGCCCTTCTCGTGCTCGCGGAAGTGGCGGGTGACGGTGCCGTGGGCGGCCTCGGCCTCGACGGTCTGGCCGTCGGGGGTCATGAGGACGGACGTCATCAGGCCGAGCGAGCCGAAGCCCTGCGCGACGGTGTCCGACTGCACGTCGCCGTCGTAGTTCTTGGCGGCCCAGACGTAGCCGCCCTCCCACTTGAGCGCCGCGGCGACCATGTCGTCGATGAGGCGGTGCTCGTAGGTGAGCCCGGCCTTCTCGAAGTCGGCCTTGAACTCGGTCTCGAAGACCTCGGCGAAGATGTCCTTGAAGCGGCCGTCGTACGCCTTGAGGATGGTGTTCTTCGTCGACAGGTAGACCGGGTAGTTGCGGGCCAGGCCGTAGCGCATGGAGGCGCGGGCGAAGTCGCGGATCGACTCGTCGAGGTTGTACATCGCCATGGCGACGCCGCTGCCCGGGAAGTCGTACACGTCGATCTCGATCGGCTCGGAGCCGTCCTTCGGCGTGTACGTGAGGGTCAGGGTGCCCTCGCCGGGGATCTTCAGGTCGGTGGCGCGGTACTGGTCGCCGAACGCGTGACGGCCGACGACGATCGGCTTGGTCCAGCCGGGCACGAGCCGCGGCACGTTCGACATGATGATCGGCTCACGGAAGATCACGCCGCCGAGGATGTTGCGGATGGTCCCGTTGGGGGACTTCCACATCTTCTTGAGCCCGAACTCCTCGACCCGCGCCTCGTCCGGGGTGATGGTGGCGCACTTCACACCGACGCCGTACTTCTTGATGGCGTTGGCGGCGTCGATGGTGACCTGGTCGTCCGTCGAGTCACGGTGCTCGATCCCCAGGTCGTAGTACTTCAGGTCGACGTCGAGGTAGGGAAGGATCAGCTGGTCCTTGATGAACTGCCAGATGATCCGGGTCATCTCGTCGCCGTCGAGCTCGACGACCGGACCCTCCACCTTGATCTTGGGCATGCGAATGGTTCCCCTTCAATGAATGGATGCGTTGAGGCTATCGGACCGTCCCGTCAACCGGCCAAAAGGGACAGAAGCCAGGCCTTGAACGCGTTGTTGTACAGCGCCAGCGAGGTCAGGGCCATCAGGAAGCCGAACGCGGTCAGCGTGATGACGTCCGTCCTCCTGTCGCGGACGGCCAGTTGCCCGTCGAACCCGGCGAACCGGAGCGCGGCGGCGACCATCAGCACGCCACCCAGCGCGAACCCGCCCCAGCGCGGGTCCACCAGCAGGATCACGAGCACGGTGACGACCGCTCCCGCCAGGATCAGCGGGAACGGTCCCCAACGTTCGCGTTCGTTCTCTCGGCTCAACGCTCTTCTATTGGCTTCCACTTCTGATCGCGCTCGCCAATGTATTCACTGTCGGGCCGGATCAGCCTGTTGTCGGCATGCTGCTCGATCACGTGCGCGGTCCAGCCGGACATGCGGCTGATCGAGAAGACGGGGGTGAACAGGTCCGTCGGAATGCCAAGGTAGTGGTAGACGGACGCCGCGTAGAAATCGACGTTCGGATAGAGGCCCTTCGTCTCGAAGACGACCTCCTCCATCTCCTTGGACATCCGGTAGTAGGTGTCGTCGCCGGTGGACTCGGCCAGCTCGGCCGACATCCGGCGCAGGTGCGTGGCGCGCGGGTCCTCGGTCTTGTAGACGCGGTGGCCGAAGCCCATGATCTTCTCGCCCGCGGCGAGCCTGTCGCGTACGGCCTGGGCCACCCCGCCCGGCGAGATCGACTCCAGCGTCTTCATGACCTGCTCGTTCGCGCCGCCGTGCAGGGGGCCCTTGAGCGTGCCGATGGCCGCGACGATGGCCGAGTGCATGTCCGACAGGGTCGCGGCGCAGACGCGGGCGGCGAACGTCGAGGCGTTCATCGTGTGGTCGGCGTGCAGCACCAGGCACTCGTCGAAGATCTCGACCGCGCGCGCCTCGGGGGCGCGGCCGGTGACCTGGAGCAGGAAGTTCCCGGCGATGCTCAGCCCGGGGTCGGCCTCGGGGACCGCGCCGCCGGTGCGGGCGGCGTGGTAGCGGGCGACCAGCACGGGCTGCTGCGCGGTCAGGCGCGCCGCCTTGCGCAGGTTGGCGTCGGGGGCGGTGGAGTCCTTGTCGGGGTCGTCGGCGCCGGAGAGGGAGACGAGCGAGCGGAGCGCCTCCATGGGTTTCTGCTTCTCGGCGATCTCCGCGACGTTCGCCGCGACCAGCGCGCCGAGCTCCCTGCCCTGCGCCAGGTCGGCCCCGTACGCCTCCAGCTCCGCCCGGCCGGGCAGCTTGCCGTACTGCAGCAGGTACGCGGTCTCCTCGAACGTCGCTCGGCCGGCCAGGTCGTGGATGTCGTATCCACGGTAGAAGAGGCGACCGGCCTTGCCGTCGATGTCGCTCAGCGCTGTGGACGCGGCGACGACATCGGCCAGGCCTTTCGTGGGCTTGTCCGCCATGAGTGATTCCTCCGCTTATCTTCCTCCGAAGTCTACCCGTGAGCAGGTAAAACCGTCCGCAGAGGTCCAGACCAATTTCACGACGGATTCTCCTTTCGGCAAAGGAGATTCCGCATCCCCTCGGTTGGGTAAGCCGGAGCTGTAGTAATAGTTACGGCGGGCTACCTGGGGAGGAACTGCCGTGGAGGGGCCGTTCATACGCATCGAGGACACCGGCGACGTGGTCCCGTTGCGCCCCGAGATCACGACGGTCGGGAGAGGCCGGGGTGTGGACATCCGGCTCACCGACCCCAGTGTGTCTCGACTCCATGCCGAGTTCGTCAGACGAGGACCCTACCTGTACGTCGTTGACCTGGGCCTGTCCCGCAACGGCACACGGGTGAACGGCAGGCCGATCGCCCGGAGGGTCCTCGACGACGGCGACGTCGTCTCGTTCGGCGCGGCGCGGGGTCGCATCGGTGGAGTCCCCCGTGAGGACTTCACCCCCGAGGTCGAGCTGCGCAGGGCGGCGGCGCCCGAGCTGACCAGGCGCGAGGTCGATGTGCTGACCTCGCTCTGCAGGCCGGCGCTGTCCGACGAGGCGTTCGTCGCTCCGGCGACGGCGCGCGAGATCGCCGACGACCTGGTCGTGACCGAAGCCGCGGTCAAGCAACACCTGCTGCGGCTGTACCAGAAGTTCAGGATTCCTGAGGGCACCAACCGCCGCACGCGCCTCGCCAACGAGGTCGTCGCGCTCGGGCTGGTGCGCCCGACCCCTGTGGTGCCACCACAGCGGTCGGCGGGCGCCGCGGCTGAGCAGCCGTCGGCGGCCGGTAGGAGGGCTTCCTAAGAGGGAGCCGGATCGCGACCGGGGCTTCGGCGAGGGGTTCCGGCAGCGTCGGAACCATCGACAGATCACCGTGCCCATCCCTGCTGGGCGCGGAACGGGCGAGGGCGGGTGACCGCGGACCGAAAAGGCCCGCGGCACGCGTGCCGTGCTTGTCGCCGGTCGGGAAACGTCCCGGCGACGCGCGCTGGTCAGCCATGCGCGCGGCGCCGGAGATGAACGTTTCCTTACCGGCGTATTTCAGATCACCCGGAACCCGTGGCTGGCCTGGCTGGTCCTGTTGGCCCGGTCGACGGCGACCGCGTAGTAGTGGTCGCCGCGCTTGCCGTCCGGGTCCGTCCAGCGGATCTGCCGGTCGCCAGGCACGACGGCGACCAGGTTGCGGGCGTCGGCGAAGGCGTTCTGGCCGGCTTCGCCCGGGAAGCGGAAGATCGCGAACTGGAACGGCTCGTTCCGGCCGGTCGCGACCACGCGGACCTCGACGCCGCCGTTGCGGCGCAGCGCGTACGCCACCACCGGGCGGCGCGGCGGCTCGCCGTTCGCCAGGCGGGGCAGCACGGGCGCGAGCGCGGGCCGCTGGTAGTGGTCGTTGACGGTGGTCGTGATGGAGGCGAGCCTGTCCACCTTGACGTCGTTGGCGTTGTACCAGATGTCGCCGCCGACCTCGGGGTGGGCGCGGTTGAGCGTCAGGTGCTTCGACAGCTCGTCCGGCTTCTGCCACTCGGCGGCCTGGGCCGGGTCGCCCGCCTTGTACGCGGCCTGCCCGATCCACAGCAGCGTGTTCGTGCCCGCGGCCACGTCGGACCACCACGGGACGAGCTTGGAGTAGTCGGCCGGCGGCTGCCCGATGTACCAGTAGAGCTGCGGCGCGATGTAGTCCAGCCAGCCCTTCTTGACCCAGCCGCGGGTGTCGGCGTGCAGGTTGTCGTAGGACTGGCCGCCGTTGGTCTCGGAGCCGAGCGGGTCGGTGCCCTTGTTGCGCCAGATGCCCGACGGGCTGATGCCCCAGGCGATCTCCGGCTTGGCCTGGAGGACGCGCTGCTGCATCTCGCTGACCATCAGGTCGACGTTGTTGCGCCGCCAGGAGGCCAGGTCGGGGAAGCCGGCGCCGTACTTGGCGAACGTGGCGCTGTCGTCGAAAGCAGTGGTGTTGGTCGGGTAGAAGTAGTCGTCGAAGTGCAGGCCGTCGATGTCGTAGCGAGTGATCGCGTCCATCATCGCGTCCTGGCAGAACTTGCGGACCTCGGGCATGCCCGGGTTGTAGTAGAGCTTGCCGCCGAACGGGAGGATCCAGTCGGGGTTCTTGCGTCCGGGGTGGTCCGGGTGCAGCTTGCTGGGGTCGGGCTGCATCGACACGCGGTAGGGGTTGAACCAGGCGTGGAAGGCCAGGCCGCGCTTGTGGGTCTCCTCGACGGCGAACCCGAGCGGGTCGTAGCCGGGGTCCTGGCCCTGGGTGCCGGTCAGGTACTGCGACCAGGGCTCGAACGGCGACGGCCAGAACGCGTCGGCGGTCGGCCTGATCTGCACGAACACGGAGTTGAGCTTGCGCTGCACGGCCACGTCGAGCCAGGCGAGGTATTCGGCCTTCTGCTCGTCGGCGCTCAGCCCCGGCTTCGAGGGCCAGTTGATGTTGACCACGGAAGCGATCCACATGCCGCGCATCTGACGCAGCGGGGGGACGTAGTCGGCCTGGGCGAAGGCCGGCAGCGGCACGGCGGACGCTGCGGCGGCGAGAGCGAGACCCTTCAGGAGAGTCCTTCTGCTGGGCATGGGGGGTGGCCTCTCGACAATGGTTGTGTCGAGGGCGACGATGACAGAAAATTACCTTCAGATCAACAACCGTGAAGGAAAATGCCGCATGAGCGCAGAGCTGGTCCGACTTGCGATGACGGTGCTCCAGCCGGGGTTCGAAGGGACGTCGCCTCCCGACTGGCTGCGCCGCGCGCTGGGCGAGGGCCTGGGCGGTGTCATCCTGTTCGCCCGCAACTCCATCGGCGAGGAGCTCGTCCGTTCGGTGCGCGCCGAGAACCCCGGCGTGATCGTCGCGATCGACGAGGAGGGCGGCGCGGTCACCCGGCTCGAAGTGGCCGCGGGCAGCTCCTTCCCCGGCAACCGGGCGCTGGGCGTGGCCGACGACGTCGACCTCACCGAGCGGGTCGGCCGGCAGATCGGCCGGATGCTCGCCGAGCTCGACATCTCCCTCGACTACGCCCCCTCCGCCGACGTGAACGCCAACCCGGAGAACCCGGTCATCGGCGTGCGGTCGTTCGGGCCCGATCCCGAGCTGGTCGCCCGGCACACGGTCGCGTACGTGGCCGGGGTGCAGGGCGCGGGCGTGGCCGCCTGCGCCAAGCACTTCCCGGGGCACGGCGACACGATCACCGACTCCCACCTGGCGCTGCCCACCGTGCACGCCTCGCGGGCGGTGCTGGACGAACGCGACCTGCCGCCGTTCCGGGCCGCCATCGCGCACGGCGTACGCACGATCATGTCCGGCCACCTGCTCGTGCCCTCGCTCGACCCGTCGATGCCGGCCACGCTCAGCCACAGCGCCCTGACCGAGCTGCTCAGGGGCGAGCTCGGCTTCGACGGCGTGGTCGTCACCGACGCGATCGAGATGCAGGCGGTGGCCGCCATGTTCAGCCCCGGCGAGATCGCGGTGCGCGCGCTGGCCGCCGGCGTCGACGTCATCTGCGCCGGCCGGGCCGACGAGCGGAGCCTGCACGAGATGCGCGACGCCGTCGTCGCGGCCGTGCGCTCGGGCACGCTGGCGGAGGAGCGGCTGGCCGAGGCGGCCGAGCGGGTGCTCGCCCTGTCCACCTGGTACGCCGAGCGGTCCGCGCTGCGTGAGAAGGCCCGCGCCGACGTCGACGAGGGCGTCGGCCTGGAGGCCGCCAGGGCCGCGCTGACCACGACCGGCTCCGCCGTGCTGGACCGGGCCCCGCTGGTCGTGGAGGTCAACACCCGGCTCAGTCAGGCGGTCGATCCGGCCACGCCGACCGGCATCACGGCGGCGCTGGCCGCCCGGCTGCCGAACACCGACAGGGTGCGCCTCGACCGCGACGGCGCGCTGCCCGCCTTCGACGACCGGCCCGTGGTGCTCGTGGTGCACGACGCCGCCCGGCATCCGTGGGTGCGCGAGGCGCTGGCGCGGGCGCTGGCCGTCCGGCCCGACGCGATCGTGGTGGACACCGGCATCAGCGACGCGCCCGTGGGGGCCGCCCACCTCGCCACGCACGGCATCTCCCGCGTCTCCGCGCAGGCGGCGGCCGAATGGCTGACCCGTTGAGCGCCGAGCCCGTGAACCCGGTCGCCACCGTGCGCGCGGTGCTGCCGTCACTGACCCCGGCGGCGCAGGCCATCGGGCGCATCATCCTGGACGACCCCGGCCTGGTCGTGCGGAGCACGATCACCGAGTTCAGCGCGGTGTCGGGCACGAGCGAGGCCACGATCGTGCGCACCGCGCGGGCGCTCGGCTTCGCCGGGTACTCGCAGATGCGCTTCGCGCTGGCCGCCGCCGTGGCCAAGCAGCCGGAACGCCTGGTGCCCGGCGACCTGGCCCCCGACGACCCGCTGACCGACGTGATCGCCAAAGTGGCGCGGGCGGAGTCCGACGCGCTGGCGGACACGGCGGCGCAGCTCGACCCCGACCAGCTCGGCGAGGTCGTCCAGGCCATCGCGATGGCGCGACGGGTGGACGTCTACGGCGTGGCCGCCTCGGGGCTGGTGGCCGCCGACATGTCGCAGAAACTGCTGCGCATCGGCCTGTCCAGCCACCCGTTCAGCGACGCCCATCTGGCCCTGACCAGCGCCGCGCTGCTGCGGGACGGCGACGTGGCGGTGGCCATCAGCTGCAGCGGCGAGACGCCGGACGTGCTGGTCCCGGCCCGTACGGCGGCCGAGGCGGGGGCGCTGATCGTGGCCATCACCAACAACCCGCGCTCGTCGCTGGCCGACCTGGCCAGCCACACGCTGGTGTCGGCCGGCCGGGAGACCGCCTTCCGGCCCGGCGCGCTGGCCAGCCGGATCAGCCAGCTCCTGATCGTGGACTGCATCTTCGTCGGCCTGGCCCAGCGCACCTACGACCGGGCCGAGGCGGCGATCCGCGCCACCCGCGACGCGACCGACCGCTACCGCAACCGGTGAGGGAGGACCGTACGGCCGGCGTGGTCGCGTACGGGCGCGGCGACGGACCGCAGACCCTCCTCCAGTTCCTGGTCCACCATGGCCCAGCCGCGCAGGCGCACCTGCTCCAGCTCGGCCCGCAGCGCGGCGGGCCGCACGACGGTCCTGGAGGTCAGCTCGCGTAACGCGGCGCGTCCCAGGTGGTCCTCCAGGCCGGCGGGCGGCAGGGCGGACAGCAGCACCCGGCCCATCGACGTGCAGTAGGCCGGGAAGCGGGTGCCGATGCTGATCGACACGCTCATGATCCGGGCGGTGGCGACGCGGGCGACGTAGACGACGTCCTCGCCGTCGAGGACCGCGACCGAGGCGGACTCGTGCACCTCGGCCGCCAGGCGTTCCAGGTGGGGTCCGGTCGGCGAGCGTGATGAGGAAGCGCCTGGCGGCGGCGCGGCTGAGACCGGTCGCCCGCGCTACCTGACTGAGCGTCAGCTCGGGCACCGCGGCGCTGAACGCGCGGATCACCGCGAGCCCTCTGGCCAGCGACTGCACATGACCGACCATGGTGATCCCTTGACAGGAACCGACAAGGGCGTAGTTTCCGCCATACAGAGCTGTTCGGACAGAGAATACCTGTGCGCATTGCGAACACCTGGGAGCAGCCCGTGCGTCGCGCTCTGATCATCCTCGCCGCCCTGCTCGTGACCGCCTGCGGCGGCACGCAGCCGGGTACGCGGACGGAAGGCAAGGACGAGGTCAACGCCGGAGTGATCGCGATCGTGGACACCGCGCCCATCCACCTGGGCAGGTCCAAGGGCTTCTTCGCCGAGCAGGGCATCGACCTGACGATCACACCTGTGCAGGGCGGCGCGGCCAGCATCTCCGGGGCGGTCGGCGGGCAGTTCCAGTTCGCCTTCGCCAACACCACCTCGCTGCTGACCGCCAAGCAGCAGGGCCTGGACGTCAAGGTGGTGGCCAACGGCGTCTCCTCGACCGGACGGCAGGGCGAGGACTTCAGCGCGGTGCTGGTCGAGCCGGGCAGCCCGATCAGGTCGGCCAAGGACCTGGCGGGCAAACGCGTCTCGGTCAACCAGCTCAAGAACATCGGCGACACGACCGTACGGGCCTCGGTGCGCAAGGCGGGCGGCGACCCGGGCGGCATCGAGTTCGTCGAGCTGCCCTTCCCCGACGCGCCCGCGGCCCTGAAGAGCGGCCGGGTGGACGCCATCTGGGTGGTCGAGCCGTTCGTCAGCCAGGCGATCAGCCAGGGAGCGCGGCCGGTGGCCTGGAACTTCGCCGACGCCGCCCCCGACCTCACCGTCGCCATGTACTTCACCACCGGCCGGACCGACCCCGGCCTGACCAGGCGGTTCACGGCGGCGATGCGCAAGTCGCTGGAGTACGCCGACGGCCACCCCGACGAGGTGCGGCAGATCCTCGGGACGTACACGAAGATCGCGCCCGAGGTGATCGCGAAGATCAACCTGCCGCGGTGGCCCGTCGAGGTGAACAAGGCGTCCGTGCAGACCATCGCCGACCTGGCGCTGGCCGACGGCGTGCTGACGAAGAGGATCGACGTGTCCGCGCTGGTCCCGTGAGCCGCGGTCCCGCCTACGGGCTCGCCGGGCTGTGCGGCCTGCTCGCGCTGGTGGAGGCCGTGCCGCGGCTCGGCCTGGTGGACGAGCGTTTCCTGCCGCCGGCCACGCGGATACTCGGCGCGCTCGCCGCCGAGCTGGCCACGTCCGCGTTCTGGATCGCGCTCGGCGAGACCATGCGCGGCTGGGCGCTGGGGCTGGCCGTGGCGTTCTGCACAGCGGTCGCGGCGGGCGTGCTGATCGGGACCGTGCCGGGGCTGCGGGCGCTGACCGGCTCGACGGTGGAGTTCCTGCGGCCGATCCCCTCGGTCGCGCTGGTGCCGCTGGCCACGCTGCTGTTCGGCGCCTCGCTGGGCTCGACGCTGCTGCTCGTGGTGTACGCCGCCTTCTGGCAGGTGCTCGTCCAGGTCCTGTACGGCGTCGCCGCCGTCGATCCGGTCGCCCACGACACCGCGCGCTCGTACGGACTGTCGGCCTGGTCGCGGATCAGGCACCTGGTGTGGCCGACGGCGCTGCCGTACGTGATGACCGGGCTCAGGCTGGCGGCGGCGGTGGCGTTCATCCTGGCGGTGACGGCCGAGCTGGTGATCGGCAGCCCGGGGCTCGGCGCGGAGATCCAGGTGGCGCAGAGCAGCGGGGCCGTGCCCACCGTGTACGCGCTGATCGTGGTCGCCGGGTGCGTCGGCATCGTGGTCAACGCGGCCGTGCGGCTGCTCGAACGCCGGGTGCTGGCCTGGCATCCGGCCGTGCGCTCGGAGGCGGCGGCGTGAGGGCGCTCCGGCTGGTCGCACTGCCCGCGGCGCTCGTGCTGGTGTGGTGGGCGGTCGGCGGCAGCACGTTCTACCTGCCGGGCCCGGCGGAGGTGGGCCGGGCCTTCGCCGCGACGTGGTTCTCCCGGCGGCTGCTCGACGACGTGCTGCCGAGCCTCGCGCGGCTGCTGGCGGGGTACGCGGTGGCCGGGCTGCTCGGAGTGGGGCTCGGCGTGCCGATCGGGCTGTCGCGGCGGCTGCGGGCCACGCTCGAACCGGTGCTGGAGTTCTTCAGGGCCGTCCCGCCGCCCGCGCTGGTGCCGCTGATCATGTTGCTGGCCGGGATCGACACGCCCATGAAGGTGCTGGTCATCGTGTCGGGCTGCGTGTGGCCCGTCCTGCTCAACACCGTGGAGGGCGTACGGGCGCTGGACGAGGTGCTGTCGGACACCTGCCGCATGTACGGCGTGCGCGGCCTGTCCAGGCTGCGCCGGTTCGTGCTGCGCGGCGCGAGCCCGCAGATCATGACCGGGCTGCGGCAGGCGCTGTCCATCGGGATCATCCTCATGGTCATCAGCGAGATGTTCGGCGGCTCCAGCGGGCTCGGGTTCACGATCCTGCTGTTCCAGCGGCAGTTCCAGATCGCCGAGATGTGGAGCGGGATCCTGCTGCTCGGGCTGCTCGGCCTCGGGTTGTCGCTGCTCTTCCGCCGGCTGGAGCGGCGGGTCCTGGCCTGGTACCACGGAGGTGGGGCCGCCCGTGCTTGAGATCTCCGGGCTGAACAAGGTCTACCGCAGTCCCGGCCGCCGGGTCGAGGCCATCGGCTCGGTCACCTTCGGCGTCGCGGCCGGTGAGCTGGTGTGCGTGGTGGGCCCGTCCGGGTGTGGCAAGACGACGCTGCTGCGGTGCGTGGCCGGGCTGCTGCCGGTCAGCGGGGGCGAGGTGCGGGTGGCCGGCGAGCCGGTGACCGGGCCGCCGCCGCGCATGGCCGTGGTCTTCCAGGAGTACGGCCGCAGCCTGTTCCCCTGGATGACCGTGCGGCAGAACGTCGAGCTGCCGTTGAAGGAGAAGCGGGTGCCGCGCGCGCGGCGGGACGAGCTGGTGACCGGGTCGCTGACGGCCGTCGGGCTGGCCGACGTGGCCGACGCGCACCCCTGGCAGCTCTCCGGCGGCATGCAGCAGCGCGTCGCCATCGCGCGGGCCGTGGCGTACGAGCCGCAGGTGCTGCTCATGGACGAGCCGTTCGCCGCCGTGGACGCGCAGACCAGGGCCGACCTCGAAGACCTGATCCTGCGGCTCTGGCGGGACCTGGAGGTGACCACGCTGTTCGTCACCCACGACATCGACGAGGCCGTCTACCTGGGCCGGCGGGTGATCGTGTTGTCGTCGTCGCCGACCTCGGTCATGGAGGACCTCACGATCGACCTGCCGCGCGACCGCGACCAGCTCACCACCCGGTCGCTGCCGCGGTTCGGCGAGCTGCGCGGGCAGGTCTACCGGCGGATCCAGCAGGCGAGAGGGGCACAGTGAGCACAGTGAGGGCAGCGGCGTTCGAGGTGCTGCGCCGGTACGGACTGACGACGATCTTCGGCAACCCCGGATCGACCGAGGTGTCGCTGCTGACCGGCCTGCCGGACGACCTCCGCTTCGTGCTCGCGCTGCACGAGGGTTCGGTCGTCGGCCTGGCCACCGGCTGGGCGATCGGGCAGGCCGCGCCCGCGCTGGCCGTGCTGCACACCACGGCCGGGCTGGGCAACGCGGTGGGCGCCCTGGCCACGGCCCGGGTGAACCGGGTGCCCCTGGTCGTCCTGGTGGGGCAGCAGGACCGGCGGCACCTGGCGCTGGAGCCGTTCCTCGCCGGGCGGCTGGCCGGGCTGGCCGGCGACTACCCGGTGTGGACGAACCAGCCGGTACGGGCGCAGGACGTGCCCGGCGCGCTGGCCAGGGCCTTCCACGAGGCGGTCACGCACCGGGGCCCGGCGCTGGTCGTGGTGCCCATGGACGACTGGGACGCGCCCTTCGACGGCCAGACCCCGGCCGCGCCCGTCCGGGTGCTGCGGCCCGCCGCGGTGCCGGACGCCGGCCTGGCGCCGCTGGCCGAGCTGCTGGCCGGGGCGCGGTCCCCGGCGATCGTGGCGGGCGCGGGGGCGTCGTGGGGGCCGCTGGTGGAGCTGGCCGAGCGGCTGGCGTGCCCGGTGTTCCAGGAGTCGTTCGGGGCGCTGGCGGGGTTCCCGCAGGACCATCCCCAGTACGCCGGGGTGCTGCCGGCCGACCGCGGGCGGCTGCGGGCCGCGCTCGCCCCGCACGACGTCGTGCTGGCCGTGGGGGCGCCGGTGTTCCGGCAGTACCCGTACGCGCCGGGGCCGCTCGTCGAGCCGGGGACGGCGGTCGCCGTGGTCACCGACGACCCGGCCGAGGCGCACCGGAGCGCGGCCGACCTGGCCGTCCTGGCCCCGCCGGGAGCCGTCTGCGAGCGCCTGGCGGTCCTGGTGCCCGCCCGTTCCCCCGCTCCGGTGGACGTGGCCCCGGTTCCCGAGGTGCCCGGCGGGGAGTCGATGCGGGCTGCGTACGTGCTGCGCGAGCTGGCCCGGCGGCTCCCCCGCGACGTCGTGCTGCTGGAGGAGACCCCGTCGTCCCGTCCTGACCTGCACCGGCTGGTCCCGGCCAGGAACCCGCTGGGCTTCGTCTCGGCGGCCATGGGCGGGCTCGGGTTCGCCGTGCCCGCCGCGGTCGGCCTGCGCATGGCGCTGCCCGGACGTCCGGTGGTCGCGGTCGTGGGCGACGGGTCGGCGCTCTATGGCGTGCACGCCCTGTGGAGCGCCGCCCACTACCGGGTGGGCGCGTTGTTCGTCGTGCTCGCCAACGGCCGCTACGCGGTCATGGACCGGCTGGCCGACCGGCAGGGCGGCAAGGCCCCCTGGCCGCCGTTCACCGAGGTGGACATGGGCGCGCTGGCCAGGTCGCTGGGCTGCCCGGCCCGGCGGGTGGACGGCCCCGCCGAGCTGGCAGCCGCGCTCGACGAGGTGATCCCGTCGCTGGCCGGGCGCGAGGAGCCGCTGCTGCTCGACGTCGCTGTGACCGTGGACCCGGACTTCCAGCCCTGAGCGGGCTCACCAGGCCGAAGGACGCCGCCCGTCGTCGGTCGTGGGGTCGAAGCAGAGCTCGGGGGTGGCGTCCGGCTTGAACACCTCGTCCAGGGACCATCGCTCGTACGGGCGGGCGCACGGCGGCGCGCCGGCGATCGACAGCTCGCGGGCGTCGAGGTCCATCACGACGGAGTAGACCGTGCGGCACTGCTCGGCCAGGGTGGCGTCGGGGTCGAGGTGGCGGCAGACGCCGTCGGGGAAGGAGTAGTGGTCGCGCAGGGCGGCGACGACGTGCTCCAGGCCCACCGCGCGCTCGGCGGCGGTGTCCTCCAGCAGGTGGCGCACGCGTTCGGGGCGCAGCAGGGTCAGGCCGGACCGGGCCGCCTTCATGTCCTCCAGCGGCAGCTCGGCCTCGAAGTGGTTGGCGTGGGTGAGCAGGCCGTCGCGCGGCAGCAGCGCGCCGAACGCGCCGGGCGCCACCTCCAGGTCGATGGCCTCGCCTCCGGCGTCGGCGATGAGCAGGTTGCCCGAGGAGACGCGCGGCACGTCGAGCACCTTGCGGTGGGCCCGGCTCATCCGCTCCGACTGCAGCACCCCGCGCAGCAGGTAGTGGTACGGCACCCCCGCCCCGGCGTGGTCGCGGTCGGACTGCAGGCGGTTCGCGCACACCCCGAGCCCCGCCGAGTTGAGCCCCGACTTGGCCAGCATGCCCGCCTCGGCCAGCGTGAGCACCGCGAACCCCTCGGTGTCGCGGGTGGCCAGCAGGAAGGTGACCGCGCCCTGCTCGGGATGCCAGTCCCAGTTCTGGGCGAGCAGGGTGTGACCGTCGCGGGTGTACTTGGGCAGGACGGCGACCGAGGTGCAGCCGTCGTCGTGGTAGCCGGTGCCGTCGAGCAGCTCGGTACGGGCGTTGAGCGCCGCGATGTGCTCGACCGGCCGGCCCGCGCCCGCCGCGAGGCCCTCCAGCATGGCGGCGATGCTCGCGTCGTACGCCCTGGCCACGTCGAGGAAGGTCTGGCCCCAGCGCAGCACGTCGGCGGCGGAGAGCCCCGACTTGTCGCGGAAACGCCGCAGGTAGGTCTCGACGCTCCGCGCGACCAGGTCGGCGGTCTGGTGGCCGATCGCGGCCCCCATCTCCTCGTAGGTGCCCTCGACAGCGATGAGCGGGGTGTCCATGAATCGGCCTTCCGTGATGGGGGTGGGGCTCGCTCTTCTTCCCATTCCCCCCATCAGGGCTTCATCCCACCGCTCAGGAACGCTCGGCGGCCTCCACCACGTTGGACAGCAGCAGCGCGCGGGTCATCGGGCCGACGCCGCCCGGGTTGGGGGTGAGGAAGCCGGCGACCTCCTCCACGTCGGGGGCCACGTCGCCGGCGATCTTGCCGTGGACCCTGGAGACGCCCACGTCGAGGACGGCCGCGCCGGGCTTGACCATGTCACGCGTGATGAGCTCGGGCACGCCGGCCGCGGCCACGACGATGTCGGCGCGGCGCACGTGGGCGGCCAGGTCTTCGGTGCCGGTGTGGCAGAGGGTCACCGTGGCGTTCTCGCTGCGGCGGGTCAGCAGCAGGCCGAGCGAGCGGCCGACGGTGATGCCACGGCCGACCACGACGACGTCGGCGCCCTTGATCGGCACGTCGTACGCCTGGAGCAGCAGCACGATGCCGTGAGGGGTGCACGGGAGGGGCGCGTCGACCATGTGGACGAGGCGGCCGAGGTTGACCGGGTGGAGGCCGTCGGCGTCCTTGGCCGGATCCATGCGCTCCAGCAGCGCCATCGTGTCGAGGTGCTTCGGCAGCGGGAGCTGGACGATGTAGCCGGTGCAGGCCGGGGAGGCGTTGAGCTCGTCGATGGCCGCCTCGACGTCCTTCTGGGTGGCGGTGGCCGGGAGGTCGACGCGGATGGAGGCGATGCCGACCTCGGCGCAGTCGCGGTGTTTGCCCGCGACGTAGATCTGACTGCCGGGGTCGTCGCCCACCAGGACGGTGCCCAGGCCGGGCGTGATGCCACGGTCCTTGAGCGCGGCCACCCGGGTCGCGAGGTCTGCCTTGATCCTGGCGGCTGTCGCCTTGCCGTCGAGTTTCACTGCGCTCATGCCGTCAATCCTTCCACGACTCCCCGGCCCGCCGGCACCGGCCGCGCGTTCGTCCACAGTTTTTCCACAGATGGGAGGCAGACGGCCTCCGTTGTCCACAGGGTAACGATGACATCGTTGTCATCGATCAAGGAAAGACATATCGTGGCGCCGACAGCACGCCAGACGGAGGTTCCCCTTGCCTGCCCGCTCCCCCCTGCCACGCCTCGGCGGTCGCCGCCGGCCCGGCCACCCCGTACGCGGATGAGGTGCGTACTCGCCGTCGACATCGGCGGGACCAAACTCGCCGCCGCGCTGGTCGACGAGGCCGGTTCCGTCCTGCGTCCGGCCACCCGGCCCACGCCGCGGGCCGACGTCATGGCCGCCCTGAAGGACCTCGTCGCGGAGGTGACCGGCGGGGGCCCGCCCCCGCACGCCGTCGGGGTCGGCTGCGCGGGCCCGCTCGACCTCACCACCGGCACCGTGAGCCCGGTGAACATGCCGAGCTGGCGCGGCTTCCCGCTGCGCGACGAGCTGCGGCGGCTGACCGGCCTGCCGGTGGTGCTGGCCGGCGACGCCCAGTGCATGGCGCTCGGCGAACACTGGCTGGGCGCCGGGCAGGGCAGCACCTCGCTGCTCGGAGTCGTCGTGTCCACCGGCATCGGCGGCGGCCTGGTGATCGGCGGCGCGCCGCTCCTGGGCCCGGCGGGCAACGCCGGGCACGTCGGCCACATGAGCGTCGATCCGGGCGGCGAGCGCTGCGAGTGCGGCGGCCGGGGCTGCGTCGAGCGCTACTCCAGCGGCCCCAACCTGGCCCGCTGGGCCTTGGAGAGCGGCTGGGCGCCCGTCGGCGACCGCGACGCCAGGGCGCTGGCCGCCGACGCGGCCGGCGGGCATCCGGTGGCCGTGGCGGCCTTCGAGCGCGGCGCCAGGGCGCTGGCGGGCATGATCGCCTCCACGGCGGCCGCGGTCGAGCTCGACACCGTGGTCATCGGCGGTGGCGTGTCGGCGGCCGGAGAGGTGCTCTTCGGCCCGCTGGAGCGGGCGCTCGACGACGTGGCGGGGCTGGCGTTCGTCCGGTCGGTCCGGGTGCGGCCGACCACGCTGGGCGTGCGCGCGGGGCTGGCCGGGGCCGCCCGGCTCGCGTGGCGCCTGTCGAGCTAGTCCCGCCCGGCTCGCCTGGCGCCTGTCCAGTCAGTCGCGCTCGGCGAAGCGGGCCTCGCGGCGCTCGATGATCCGCCGGGTGAAGGGGATGAGCTCGACGACGCGGCTGCCGAGGTACGCACCCACGAAGGCGAAGACCAGGAGGACAAACGGGCTGGTCGAGAAACCGTTCATGGTCACGAAGGCGTGCAGGGTCGCGTCGAGCATGGGGACTCCGGGGGAATGAGCACGGCAGGGCGGCAATCAGGGTAACCGGGCCGGGCCGATGCTCGCCGCCGAAAACGGATAAAGGGCGACAAGTGATCTCTTGTCGCCCTTTATATGATCAACCGGTATCAACCGGTGATCAGTGGAAGAAGTGGCGGGTTCCGGTGAAGTAGAGGGTGACGCCCGCCTGCTCACAGGCGTCGATCACCTCCTGGTCCCGGATCGAGCCACCGGGCTCCACGATCGCCTTGACCCCGGCCTCGATCAGCACCTGCGGCCCGTCGGGGAACGGGAAGAACGCGTCGGAGGCGGCGACCGAGCCCGCGGCCCGCTCCCCCGCCCGGCTGACCGCGAGGCGGCAGGAGTCGACCCGGTTGACCTGGCCCATGCCCACACCCACCGTGGCGCCGTCGGCGGCCAGCAGGATGGCGTTCGACTTCACCGAGCGCGAGGCGCGCCAGGCGAAGGCCAGGTCGGCCAGCAGCTCCGGCGAGGCCGCCGCGCCGGTCTTGAGCTCCCACGCCGACGGGTCGTCGCCGCCGGCGTCGACCCTGTCGACCGCCTGCAGCAGCAGGCCGCCGTCGATGCGGCGGAACTCCAGCGGCTGGGACGGCCCCTCCGGGCAGCGCAGCAGACGCAGGCTCTTCTTGGCCCGCAGCACCTCCAGCGCCTCCGCGCTGAAGCCGGGGGCCACGACGACCTCGGTGAACACGTCGGCGATCTGCCGGGCCAGCTCGACGGTGACCTCGCGGTTGACCGCGATCACGCCGCCGTAGGCCGAGACGGGGTCGCAGGCGTGGGCCTTGCGGTGGGCCTCGGCCACGTCGGCGCCGACGGCGATGCCGCACGGGTTCTGGTGCTTGATGATCGCCACGCACGGCTCCGCGAAGTCCCAGGCCGCCCGCCAGGCCGCGTCGGAGTCGAGGTAGTTGTTGTAGGACATCTCCTTGCCGTGGAGCTGCTCGGCGTTGGCCAGGCCGCCCGAGCCGGAGGTGTAGAGGGCGGCGCGCTGATGGGGGTTCTCGCCGTAGCGCAGGGTCGCCTTGCGCTCGTACGCGGTGCCGGTGAACTCGGGGAACTCCTCCCCGCCCGCGTACGGCCCGGCGAACCAGTTGGCCACGGCCACGTCGTAGGCGGCGGTGTGGGCGTAGGCGACACCGGCCAGGTGGCGGCGCTCGTGCAGCGTGAACCCGCCCTCGTCCAGCGCGGTGAGCACGTCGCCGTAGGCGGCGGGGTCGACCACGACCGCGCAGGTGGCGTGGTTCTTGGCGGCGCCCCTGATCATCGCGGGCCCGCCGATGTCGATCTGCTCGACGCACTCCTCGTCGGAGGCGCCGGAGGCCACCGTCTGCTGGAACGGGTAGAGGTTGACCACCACGAGCTGGAACGGGTCGATCTCCAGCTCGTCGAGCTGGGCCACGTGGTGCGGCTTGGTGAGGTCGGCCAGCAGGCCGGCGTGCACGCGCGGGTGCAGCGTCTTGACCCGGCCGTCGAGGCACTCGGGGAACCCGGTGAGCTGCTCCACCTTGGTCACCGGGATCCCGTGGGACGCGATCGCGGCGGCCGTGCCGCCGGTCGACACGATCTCCACGCCGGCGCCGTCGAGTGCCCTGGCCAGCTCTTCGAGCCCGGACTTGTCGTAGACAGCGATCAGCGCGCGCCGGATGGCGATGCGAGTCACGTGCTTTCCCCTCCTGATTGGTTGCCGATGCGGACGGTTCGTCCGCTGACCGTCCAGCCCTCACGGGCCATCCGGCCGACGATGTCGACGAGCAGGCGGCGCTCGACGGTCTTGATGCGCTCGTGCAGGACCGGCTCGTCGTCATCCGGCAGCACGGGCACCGCCTCCTGGGCGACGATCGGCCCGGTGTCGATCCCCGCGTCGGCCAGCATCACCGTGCAGCCGGTCACCTTCACCCCGTGGGCCAGCGCGTCGCGCACGCCGTGGGCGCCCGGGAAGGACGGCAGCAGCGCCGGATGGGTGTTGAGCACGGGGAACGCGTCGAGCGTGGGCGCACCCAAAATTTTCATGAAGCCCGCCGACACCACCAGGTCGGGCTCGTACGATGCGATCTCGGCGGCGAGGGCGGCATCCCAGTCCGCCCGGGTCGCATGATCGCTCAGTTTTTCAACAAATGTCGGGACATTTGCCTTGGTGGCCCTGGCCAGGCCTTCTATGCCGTCCCGATCCGCGCCCACAGCCACCACCCGCGCACCGTACGCCGGGTCGGCGGAAGCGTCCAGCAGGGCCTGTAGGTTGGTTCCAGAGCCGGAGACGAGGACGACGAGCCGCCCAGCCTTTGACACGCACACTCCAAAGAATGGAAACAGGGTGGGGCTGACAGGGTATCTGTTCCTCGCCCGGCGACGCAGAGGAGGTCAGGTGTCGACACCGGTGCAGGCACCGGCGGGCCAGCAGCCCGCCGATTCAGCGGGTCGCCGTGCGATCTGGTTGTCCATCGCGGCGCTGGCCATGACGTTCATGCTGCCGCTCGCCGGCCTGGTCATGGCCCTGTTCGCGCTCATGTCCGGGGTCCGCGCGCTGCCACGGCTGAGGGGCGCCCACAAGCCCACGGGCACGGCCGTCGGCGGCATCACCATCTCCTCCATCGCGCTGGCCCTGTCGGCGATGGCCACGGGGATGCAGCTCTACCTGATGGACGAGTACTCCGCCTACCAGGAGTGCATGAAGGGCGCGGGCACGGTCTCGGCCCAGGGCGAGTGCTTCACCCAGTTCCGTGACGCCGCGCAGCGCAAGCTGCCGCCCGACGTCCTCCAGCTGCTCGGGGCGATGCAGCCCTAGTCACGGTCCCAGGCGTAGGGGTCGACGTAGATGACGTGACCGCCGCGGTCGTCGGACTCGTCCACGATGTCCTTGCGCGGCGGGCGGGCCGGGTCGCCGGGGCCGCCGGGCGTGGTCCCGGCCGGGCGCGGGCGGGCCTGGGCCAGGGTCTCGGCCTCCGCGGAGGCGTGTTCGTCCTGCCAGTCGTCCCTGATGACCGGGATCTCCTGGGTGTCGGCCTCGGTGGCATCCATCCAGTGGCCGGGCAGCGGGCGCGGGTCGGACTCGGCCAGGCCCACCTTGCTGGCCGCCTTGGCGATGGCCGCGCCCGCCTTGCGGACCGGCGCGGCGGCCTTGTCGAGCGGCGCGCGGGCCTTCTTGTTGAGCAGCAGCAGGTTGGCCACGCCCGCCGAGATGCCGGCGGCCACGCCGACCTCCAGGGCCACCGACAACGCCACCTCCCACGGGGACGGGCCGATCGCCGACAGCCGGCCGCCGCCGATGGGCCCGCCGGACAGCGCGGCCAGCAGGCCGGCGACCAGGCCGGTGGAGACGCCGGTCAGGAAGCCCCACAGGGGGGCGGCCTCGTACGAGTGCGAGGGCGAGATGCGGGCCACGAACACGCCCGCCACCGCGCCCGCCGCGAACGGCAGCGCGATCACCGCCATCATCCACGCGGGCACGGGCCCGCTCTCGGGCAGCGCGCCCAGCATCGGCAGGCTGGGCACCGTGCCGAGCTGGACGCCGGTCGGGGCGACCAGCGTGTCCGCGCCGATGGCGAAGCCGGGGCCGGCGATGTACGAGGAGGCCCAGATCACGGCGTTGAGCAGGTAGAGGAGCTGGAGCAGCAACAGCAGCACGCCGCCGACGAACCCCGGCGCGAGCACGTCCGACAACTCCCTGACCTGCCCGAAGTTCAGCACGACCGCGACCAGCACCAGCCCCAGCCCGGACGCCAGCAGCGCCGTGGTGGCGACCGCCGTGCCGACCGTGACGGCCCGCAGCCGCTCGGGCAGCAGCTTGAGCATGATCCGCCACGGGCCGATCATGCGCGCGGTGGCCAGCGAGCCCGCCAGGAAGGCCAGCACGAAGTGGCTGAGCAGCGCCTCGCCGATGAACGGCTGGGTGATCTCGTTGCTCGCCACCAGCGCGATCAGCCCGGCCAGCAACGCGTAGGGGGCCGCCAGCGAGACGCCGGCCTGGCCGACCAGCACGAGCTGCGCGCGGCGGCGGGCGTTGGCCTGCTCGCGCGGGCTGTTCTTGGGCAGCCGGGCGGGCAGGCGCAGCCGCAGGTCGGCGTCGCGGGCCATCCACCGGCCGGCGCGGTAGAGCAGGAACGCGGGCAGCACCATCAGCCCGAGAGGCAGCAGCCCGACCCGGCCACCGGGCATCGCGAACCCCGCGTGGTGCGCGGCCAGCCAGAGCTGCGCCGCGGCGCGGAACACCCCGGGCAGGCCCGCGCCGAGCGTGCCGCGCGGCGCGGCGATCCAGCCGACGAGGGTGAGCGTGGTGAGCACGGCCAGGCCGACGCCCAGCGTGCAGGCGGCGGCGAGCATCCCTGACACGGGTAGCGGCCGCCTCGTCTCGTCGTCGTCGGTCGAGACCCCGGGGAGCTTGCCGAGCACCGACTTGGGGGCGGTACGCAACTGGTCGAGAATGGCCGTCACAGATGTGATTTTCTCAATCTTTCCCAACCATCGCTTGGTTGACGCGCCGCAGCGGGTCCACTTTGTCACCGAGACACCCCCGCGAACGCGTCCCATCCCCTTGCCCAGCCCTTTACGCGCCGCCCCGACGGCCCCCGGACATGGAAAAGCCCCGCATGGCGGCGGCCAGGCGGGGCTTTTCCACGCGTGACTAGCGGGACTGCATGATCTCGCGCATCAGGCGGGCCGTCTCGGAGGGGGTCTTGCCGACGCGGACGCCGACCTTCTCCAGGGCCTCCTTCTTGGCCTGGGCGGTGCCGGCCGAGCCGGAGACGATGGCGCCGGCGTGGCCCATCGTCTTGCCCTCGGGGGCGGTGAAGCCCGCGACGTAGGCCACGACCGGCTTGGTGACGTGCTGCTCGATGTAGGCCGCGGCACGCTCCTCGGCGTCGCCGCCGATCTCACCGATCATCACGATCGCGTCGGTGTCCGGGTCGTCCTGGAACGCCTGGAGCGCGTCGATGTGCGTGGTGCCGATGACCGGGTCGCCGCCGATGCCGACCGCGGTCGAGAAACCGAAGTCGCGCAGCTCGTACATGAGCTGGTAGGTCAGCGTGCCGGACTTCGAGACCAGGCCGATGCGGCCGGCGGTGGTGATGTCGGCGGGGATGATGCCGGCGTTGGACGCGCCGGGCGAGGCGATGCCGGGGCAGTTGGGACCGATGATGCGGGTCTTGTTGCCCTTGGCCACCGCGTACGCCCAGAACTCGGTCGAGTCGTGGACCGGGATGCCCTCGGTGATCACGACGCAGAGCGGGATCTCCGCGTCGACGGCCTCCTTGACGGCGGCCTTGGTGTGGGCCGGCGGCACGAAGACGACCGACACGTCGGCGCCGGTCTGCTCCATGGCCTCCTTCACCGTGCCGAACACGGGCAGGCCCTCGTGCGTGATGCCCGCCTTGCGGGCGTTGACGCCGCCGACGACCTTCGCGCCGGAGGCGAGCATGCGGCGGGTGTGCTTGGTGCCCTCACCGCCGGTCATGCCCTGAACAATGATCTTGCTGTTCTCGGTCAGCCAGATAGCCATGACTCACGCACCTACCGCAGCGAGCTCGGCGGCCCGCTTGGCCGCGTCGTCCATCGTGTCAACCAGCTCGACCCGCGGGAGCGCGGCGTCGGCCAGGATCTGCCGCCCGAGCAGGGCGTTGTTGCCGTCGAGGCGGACCACCAGCGGGTGGGTCACGGCCTCGCCGCGGCTCTCCAGCAGCTTGAACGCCGAGACGATGCCGTTGGCGACGGCGTCGCAGGCGGTGATGCCGCCGAAGACGTTCACGAAGATCGACTTGACGCTCGGGTCGGAGAGGATGATCTCCAGGCCCGCGGCCATGACCTCGGCCGAGGCGCCGCCGCCGATGTCGAGGAAGTTCGCCGGGGACGGCTTGCCGGGGTACGCCTCACCGGCGTAGGCGACCACGTCGAGGGTGGACATGACCAGGCCCGCGCCGTTGCCGATGATGCCGACGTTGCCGTCGAGCTTGACGTAGTTGAGGTCCTTCTCCTTGGCCTTGGCCTCCAGAGGGTCCTCGGCGGCCTTGTCGGCCAGCGCCTCGTGGTCGGCCTGGCGGAAGCCGGCGTTCTCGTCGAGGGTGACCTTGCCGTCGAGGGCCTTCACCTGGCCGTCGGCCGACAGGATCATCGGGTTGACCTCGACCAGCGTGGCGTCCTCGTCGACGAAGCAGTGCCACAGCTTCTCGATGAGCTCGGCGGCGCCGTCGAGCGACTTCTCGGGCAGGCCGCCGGCCACCGCGATCTCACGGGCCTTGGCGCGGTCGATGCCGTCGAGGGCCGAGACCGGCACCTTGGCGACCTTCTCGGGCGTGCTGTGGGCGACCTCTTCGATGTCCATGCCGCCGGCGGCGGAGCAGATCGCGAGGAAGGTCCGGTTGGCGCGGTCGAGCAGGAAGGAGAAGTAGTACTCCTCCGCGATCGCGCTGGCCTCCTCCACGAGCACCTTGTGGACCGTGTGGCCCTTGATGTCCATGCCGAGGATGGCGGTGGCCTTCTCGACGGCGTCGGCGGCGTCGTCGGCCACCTTCACGCCGCCGGCCTTGCCGCGACCGCCGGTCTTGACCTGGGCCTTGACGACAATGCGGCCGGTCAGCTCCTCAGCCGCCGCCCGCACCTCCTCCACGGTGTTGGCGACGATGCCGCGTGGCACCGGGATGCCGTAGTCAGCGAAGAGCTCCTTCGCCTGATGTTCGAACAGGTCCACGAGGGTCCGTCCTTGCTTATCCGACTGATGTTCGACGGCCCGGGCAACTGCGCTGACGGTCGCGTCCGCTCGCCGCTCGTGTCGGCTTCGTGCCTCGCTCTCTCACGGCGAGCTCCTACGCTCAGGGGTGCGTGCCGGGCGTTTCCGCCAGTGAAGCCTAGCCCCAAGCTTGACCTGCACAGGTCATCGGGGCACGGTTCTTCCGCTATGTGACGGTGATCTCACTTCACCATGTCCCACTCTGCACCGAAAGTGCACCAATTCGCTGCCTTATGCGGTGTCTCTCGATATATGGTCGTGATCTTCAATTGGCAGGATTCCTGCTCCCCTCATTCTTGATCTGAAGGAATCGGATGAAGCGAATTATCGCGGGCCTGGCCCTGGCCTCCGCGGCGGCGCTGGTCACCGCGACCCCGGCCCAGGCCGCGCCCGTGGACCCGGCGAAGGCGCTGAAGAAGCAGTACGTCGCCGGGCACGGCGTGCGGTTCACCGAGACGTCCCGCTCCTCGCTGGACGGCAAGAGCACCGGCGCCACGAAGACGACCGGCGTTTTCGAGTTCGGCAAGGGCGGAATCGTCGCCTCGGACGTGAGGAATCACAGCGCCGGCAAGAACTCCGACGTGTTCGCGTCGCTGATGCCGTCCCGGATGATCACTGTGGGCAAGCACGTATACGCGCAGGGCGGTCTTTACAGCGAGGGCCTGCCCGAGGGCAAGAAGTGGGTCCGCTACCCCGACACCGGCATCAGGATCAGCAACTCCAACCAGATGCTCGACGTCTTCGAGCCCAAGGTGCTGAAGGCCCTCGTCTCCCACGCCAAGAGCACCAAGGGCGGCATCTACCGCGGCTCGCTCACGGTCAAGGAGCTCGGCAAGATCTACGGCCAGCCCGTCGACAAGAAGGTCGCCAAGGTCGAGGTCTCCTACCTGCTCGCCCTGAACTCCCAGGGCCTGGTCACCAGGGTCGTCAGCGACTGGACCCTCGACTACGGCATCCTCGGCGCCAGCCACAGCACGACCGAGACCCGCTTCACCGGCTGGGGCGCCAAGGTCAAGGTCAAGGCCCCGCCGGCCGACGAGGTCGCCGACGTCTCCGAGCTCGGCGACGACAGCACGGTCCCGCAGGACATCCCGGACGGCTCGCTCAACTCGCTGGGCAACGTCAGATAGCCCTGCAGGGTCCCTTTTTCCCGAGGAAGTTCATGAAACGAATGCTCGCGGCCGCGGTGACGGCCGCGGCGCTCCTCCCGGCCGTCCCCGCACAGGCGGCCGCGGACCCGGGCGCGGCGCTGAAGCGGCAGTTCGTCCCCGGCCACGGCGTGACGATGCGCACGACGTCGAACAGCCCCGGCCTTCGGGAGACCATCCGGGTCACCGGGTCCGTGGAGTTCGGCAAGTCGGGCGTTGTCGCCTCTGACCTCATGGTCAGGGACACGGGCAAGAATGCCGCCTCCACCGACTGGATGCGCGTCGTCAGCGTCGGCGGACGCTTCTACTTCCAGTCGCCGCTGATGCTCGACCGGCTGCCCATGGGCAAGACGTGGGTGCTCATGGCGTTCGAGGGCGAGCCCCTCGTCTCGTTGGCGGGCGTCGACGTCTTCAAGCCCAGGGTGCTGCGATCGCTGGTGGCCCATGCCAAGAGCGTCAAGGGCGGGCTGCACCGCGGCTCGCTCACGGCCAAGGAGGCCGGGGCGCTCGGCCCCGGAGGCAGCGGGCCGTTCTCCTACCTGCTCGGCCTCGACTCCGCGGGGCTGCCGACCCGGCTCGACACCGATACCGGAGCCGGCCGTGGCAAGGACTGGACGCGAACCGCCGTCGAGACCCGGTTCACCGGCTGGGGCGCGAAGATCACGATCAAGGCGCCCTCGGAGGACGACGTGATCTCCTCCGAAGAAGCCGACGAGGCCACGATGGCGGAGCTTCTCACCGCCTTCGAGGACATCCCCGAAGGTTCCACCAGCTCGCTCGGTCTGAGCAAGTAGACCGTCGAGCCGTCACCGGCGTGGCCGCCGCCCTGGCGGCCACGCCGTCGCTCCGGAGGGCGTGACCGGGTTCAAGGCCCCGCACAGCCTGACGAGCGGCCTCACCTGCACGTTCGACCCCCGTGAACTCGCCGCGCAGGCCACCTTCGGGGCCGACCGGCGGGCAGGTCAGGTCAGGCGGGAGTCGCGCAGGGACGCCCACTCCAGCGAGTGCCTGATGCCCTCCTCGACCGTGAACCGGGCCTCCCAGCCGAGCAGCCGGCGGGCCCGGTCGCTGCGCGTGTACGCCCCCGCCACGTCACCGGGCCGGGCGGGCGCCTCGACCACGTCGATCGGCCGGTCGACCACCCGGTTGAACGCCTCGGCCAGCTCCCGGACCGTCGTGCCGGCGCCGGTGCCGAGATTGATCACGTCGGCGTCCAGGGAGTCGAACCGGCGCAGCGCCTCCACGTGCGCGGCGGCCAGGTCCCAGACGTGCACGTAGTCGCGGATGCCCGTGCCGTCGCTCGTCGGGTAGCCGGTGCCGGTGATCCGGAACGGCACGCCCTCCTCGTACGCCTCGATCATCTTGCCCAGGGCGTGGCTGGGACGGCGCAGTTGCAGGCCCGTGCGCATGGCCGGGTCGGCGCCGATCGGGTTGAAGTAGCGCAGGGACAGGATGCGGATCGGGCGGGTGGCGGCGATGTCGGCGAACATGGCCTCGCAGACCGCCTTGGTCCGCGCGTACGGGCTCTGCGGGGCGAGCGGCGAGTCCTCGTCGACGGTGTGGTCCTCGCCGGCGCGGTAGATCGACGCGGACGAGCTGAAGACCATCCGCTCGCAGCCGTTGCGCAGCAGGTGGTCGGTGAACTCCAGGCTCTTGGCGACGTTCGCGCGGTAGTAGCCGACCGGGTCGGCGACGGAGTCGGGCACGACGATCAGGGCGGCGCAGTGGACGACGGCCTCGATGTCGGGGTGCTCGGCGAAGATCTTGTCGACGAGGGCGCCGTCGCCGACGTCGCCCTCGTAGAAGATGCGTCCGTCGGCGAACTCCCTGCGGCCCGTCACGAGGCTGTCGAGGATCACGGGCTCGATGCCGGCGTCGAGGCACGCCGACCCGATCGTGCTGCCGATGTAGCCCGCCCCACCGGTAATCAATACGCGCATCCCCGCACCCTACGGGCCCCCCGCGAGGGCCGCGCGCCCCGACGATGATCTTCATGACGCCCGGCCCGCGGGGAGGCCGGGCCGGTCTCCCGCTGGTCATGTCGGCCCAGCCGTGCGACATTTCCTGGTATGGGCAGGGACGTACCAGTCGTCGTGTTCAGCCGGGACGATCGCCGGAAATATCGGGAAAAGGTGCGTCGATGTCTCGACGTCTTCGCCCAGATGTTGCGCGAGTCCCGCTTCGAGTTCGAACGCCCCCGCGCGGGCCTGGAGATCGAGCTCAACATCGTGGACGCCCGGGGCGAGGCCGCCATGCGCAACGCCCAGGTGCTGGCCGCGATCGAGCAGCCGGACTGGGCCACCGAGCTGGGCCAGTTCAACATCGAGATCAACGTCGAGCCCCGGGAGCTGACCGGCGACGGCCCGCTGCACCTGGAGGAGGACGTACGGAGGCGGCTCAACCACGCCGAGGAGCGCGCCCGCTCCCAGGACGGGCACCTGATGCTGGTCGGCATCCTGCCCACGCTGCGCGAGCAGGACATCAGCGAGGGAACCCTGTCGGCCAACCCCCGCTACCGCCTGCTCAACGAGCAGATCTTCGCCGCCCGCGGCGAGGACCTGCACCTGTGCATCGAGGGCGTGGAACGCCTCGACACCCACGCCGACAGCGTCGCGCCCGAGGCCGCGTGCACGAGCGTGCAGCTCCACCTCCAGGTCAGTCCGGAGGCGTTCGCGCCGCACTGGAACGCCGCCCAGGTCATCGCGGGCCCCCAGGTCGCGGTCGCGGCCAACTCCCCCTACCTGTTCGGCAAGGAGCTGCACCGCGAGACCAGGATCGCGCTGTTCGAGCAGGCCACCGACACCCGTCCGGCCGAGCTGAAGACGCAGGGTGTGCGGCCGCGGGTGTGGTTCGGGGAGCGCTGGATCACCAGCGTCTTCGACCTGTTCGAGGAGAACGTCAGCTACTATCCGGCGCTGCTCCCCCTGTGCGAGGAGGAGGACCCGCGCGCCGAACTGGCGCAGGGACGCATCCCCCACCTGCACGAGCTGACCCTGCACAACGGCACCATCTACCGCTGGAACCGGCCCGTCTACGCGGTCGTGGACGGCGTGCCGCACCTGCGCGTGGAGAACCGCGTCCTGCCCGCCGGCCCCACGGTGGCCGACATCGCCGCGAACGCCGCGTTCTACTACGGGTTGATGCGCGTGCTCCCGTCGGCCGAGCGCCCGATCTGGAGCCAGATGTCCTTCCGCACCGCCGAGGACAACCTCGCCGCCGCGGCCCGGCACGGCCTGGACGCCCGGCTCTACTGGCCGGGGCTGGGCGAGGTGCCGGCGGCCGAGCTGATCCTGCGCCGGCTGCTGCCCATGGCGCGCGCGGGCCTGGCCGAGTGGGGCGTGCACACGCCGGTGGCCGACCGGCTGCTCGGCATCATCGAGGGACGCTGCCTGACCGGCCGTACGGGCGCGACCTGGCAGGTCGAACGGGTGCGCGCGCAGGGCGGCGACCGGCACGAGGCGCTACGCGCGATGACGTTGGACTACATCAACCGCATGCACGCCAACGATCCGGTGCACACTTGGGACGTGTGAACCTCGTGCGCGCCCGTGTCCTCGTCCTGGCCCTCGTCCTGCTGCTCGCCGCCTGCGGCGACACCCGGCCCGTGTCCCGGGACGTCCAGGGGGCCGACACCTTCGAGGACGACCTGCGGACCGCGCGTACGCTCACCGAGTCGTTCTGGGCGGAGTTCTTCGACCAGCAGGGGATGACTTATCGGCCTATCGCCGCCTTCATCCCTTACTCCGGGAGTTCCGGTCCTTCGTGCGGGGGCGAGCCGTCCGTGCCGAACAACGCCTTCTACTGCCCCGAGGGCCACTACATCGCCTTCGACCGGTCGTGGATGGAGTCCCTGTGGAACGACATGGGCGACGGCTCGGTGTACGTGATCATTCCCCACGAGTTCGGGCACGCCGTCCAGGCCCAGCTCAGGACCGGTTTCGAGCTGAACGTCCAGGCCGAGCTCCAGGCCGACTGCTACGCCGGCGGGACGCTGTCGGCCCTGGTCCGCTCGGGCTCTCTGCAGGCCCAGCCCGGTGACGAGGACGAGCTCCTGACCAGCCTGGAGGCCGCCGGCGACCCCACGGACGACTGGCTGAACCCCGCCGCCCACGGCACCGCCGAGCAACGCCAGTCCGCCTTCGCCGACGGCTACGAAGGCGGCGTCGGCGGCTGCTGAGGACGGGCTCGGGCGTCTCCTGAGGATGTACCCGTGGGTCAGCCCAGAGGATGATGCGTCTGATCATGACCTGGCTCTACGGTGGAGTCATGCCACTGGAGGAGATCGGCTGGCTGCGTAAAGGCGCGTGCAGGTCCAGCGACCCTGACCTCTTCTTCCCCCTCGCCCCCTCGCCGCTGCAGGAGGCCCGGGCGAAGGCGGTCTGCGCCCGCTGCCCGGTCGTGAACGAGTGCCGCGCCTACGCCTTACGCGAGGGCGAGACGGAAGGCATCTGGGGCGGCCTCACCCCGCAGGAACGCCGCCGCACCCGCTTCCCCGCAGGCTGGCGCAACTCCGCCGCCTCCTGACACCTCCCCCACCGACCGACGCCCCGCATCGCCGGACGGGTTCCTGCCGGACAGCCCGCCCCGCCATCCCCCGGCGCTTCCCCGCCGGACGGTGCGACGCCGGGGTCCTGTGGCGCGACGTAGCCTGCAAGGGTGCTGTTGCGCTCGATCGCCGTCCTCACCGCCGCCAACGTCCTCAACAACAAGATCGCCCCAAGGCTCGCCCCGCTGACGTCCGTCGCCGCCACCGCCGCGCTCGTGGCCATGGCACGCCGGAGCGGCGCCTCCTGGCGGGAACTCGGGTTCGAACAGGCCCCCAGGGGCGCGGCCGTCGGCGGCGCGCTGGCGACGGCCGTGGCCGCCGTCTACACCGTGGGCATCGCCGTACCCCGCACCCGGCCGCTCTTCCGCGACGAGCGCGCCCTGTCGCTCTCGCGCGCCCGCGCCCTGGAGGAGGCCCTGGTCCAGGTCCCTCTGGGCACGGTCCTGCTGGAGGAGGTCGGGTTCCGCGGCGCGCTGCACGCCATGCTGGCCAGGCGGCACGGCGCGGTCGCCGCCACGGCGGTCTCCTCGGCCCTGTTCGGCCTCTGGCACATCCTCCCGGCGATCGACATGGCCCGCGCGAACCCGGCGCTCGGGGCGCTGACCGCGGGCGAGTCGCCCGCCCACCTCGACGTCGCGCGGGTGGTGGCGGGCAGCGTGCTGTCCACGGCGGCGGCGGGGGTGCTCTTCTGCGAGCTCCGGCGCCGCGGCGGACTGCTCGCGCCGTCGATGCTGCATCTGGCGACCAACTCCCTCGGCTACCTCTTCGCGAGGATCTCAGCAAAGCACTGAAACCGGATGATCGGTTCCGGCCGGGTAGAGACTTGTGCCAGGCCGGGATGAGGATTCCACCTCCGAAGCTGAGGATCCTTCCACTTCCTTTGGAACGGTCCACTTGACTCGCCCCGATGGCTCTACCTTCACCCGAGACGCGCATCGCGGGAGCTCCGACGGGCTCCCCAGACGCCGCACATCAGGATCAGAGATTCGTCCGGTGGAGGTACGGAGGTGGTGGTGTATGCGTACTGTGATCGACATCGACAAGAGGCTTCTGGAGCTGGCCCAGCACGAACTGGGGACATCGACCATGAAGGAGACGGTGAACGCCGCCCTGGAGGAGGTCGCCCAGAGGGCCAAGCGACGCGAGGCCTTCGAATACTGGCGTACACGGGACAATACGGATCTCCTGGACCCGGAGCTCCTGAAGCATGCGTGGTGACCACCGGAGTGGTCTACCTCATCGACAAGAGCGCCCTGGCCCGCATGCCGCATCCGGCGGTCCATCAGGCCCTCGAAGCGCTCATGCTCGACAGGACGCTCGCCGTCTGCGAGGTCACGCAACTGGAGGTGCTCCACAGCGCCCGTGACCCCAAGGGCTACGAGAAGGACGCCCGCCACCTGCGGGAGGGCTTCCGCCTCCTGTCCATCACGCACAGAAAGGTCGGCGGCAGGGCCCTGGAGGTGCAGGCGATGCTCGCCGGCAGGTCGCACCACCAGGCGGTCGGGCTGAATGATCTGCTGATCGCCGCCTGCGCCGAGGTGCACCAGGCGACGATCCTGCACTACGACCGGGACTTCGACATCATCTCCGAGGTCACCGGGCAGCCCGCGCTCTGGGTGGCGCCGCCGGGCTCCATCCCCTGAGCCGAGGGAGGAACGTCCAGGTCAGGCCGTGGGCACGACCTGGAAACCCTCCGCGTAGTGGCCCTCGCCGAAGCCGGCCTGCTCGGCCCAGGCGGCGAAGCGGCCGCGGACGAAATCGGCGAAGCCCTCGACGTGGGCGACCTGGCTGACGTGCGACTGCAGGGCCGCGAGCTTACGGTCCATGACCTCGGTGACGTCGACCCAGTGGTTGGGGGTCTGGCCGCCGTTCAGCCAGACCTCCCTGACCGTCCACGCCTCCAGGCCCTCGTCGCGCAGCAGCTCGGGGAAGGCGTAGGGGTTGCGGGCGTCGGGGTAGACCGCGTCGAGGGCCGCGCCGCCCACGGCCCGGTGGTCGGGGTGGCTGGGGGCGACGAACTGGTAGTTGCGGTCGGGGTGGTGGGTGATGACCAGGTCCGGACGTACCTGGCGGATCACCCTGGCGATGTCGCGCCGGAGGTCGAGCGAGGGCACGACCCGGCCGTCGGAGTAGCCGAGGAAGCGTACGTCCGTCACGCCGACCGCCTTGGCGGCGGCGAGCTGCTCGGTCCTGCGGAGCTCGGCCATTCCCGAGTTGTCCAGGGTGCGCTCGTTGCCGCCGGCGTCACCGTCGGTGACCAGCAGGTACGTGACCTCCACGCCCCGATCCACGAACAGCGCCACGCTCCCCGCCGATCCGAAGTCGACGTCGTCGGGATGGGCGGTGACGACAAGTACCCGGTTGATCTCGGATTCCGGCAGCATGGCTCCCCTTCCTGGACCCTGTACGGAGGACAACCGGCACCCCGTCGGAGGCATTCCGGGCGCCGTTTGTCGGTGGCTCGTCTTAACCTAGGTGGGTGCCGACCCAAGTCTCTGTTGACCACCCCTTGCTCGACGGCCTCAACCCCCAGCAGCGCGAGGCCGTGATCCATCATGGCAGCCCGCTGCTCATCGTGGCGGGGGCGGGGTCGGGGAAGACGCGGGTGCTCACCCACCGCATCGCCTACCTGCTGGCCGAGCGCAACGCGCATCCGGGCGAGATCCTGGCCATCACCTTCACCAACAAGGCCGCCCGCGAGATGAAGGAGCGCATCGACAAGCTCGTCGGCCCGCGCTCCAAGGCGATGTGGGTGATGACGTTCCACAGCGCCTGCATGCGCATCCTGCGGCGCGAGGCCAAGCGGCTGGGCTTCCCGTCGAGTTTCTCGATCTACGACCAGGCCGACTCGCAGCGGCTGATGGCGATGGTCTGCAGGGAGATGGAGCTCGACCCGAAGCGCTACCCGCCGCGTTCGTTCTCGGCGCAGGTCAGCAACTTCAAGAACGAGCTGGTCGACTACGAGACCGCGCTGGACAGGGCGGGCTCGCACCTGGAGAAGACGCTCGCGCAGGCGTACAAGGCCTATCAGCTCAAGCTGACCGAGGCCGGCGCGATGGACTTCGACGACATCATCATGAACACGGTGACGTTGTTCCAGCTCTTCCCCGAGGTGGCCGAGCACTACCGGATGCGGTTCAGGCACGTGCTGGTCGACGAGTACCAGGACACCAACCACGCCCAGTACATCCTGATCCGCGAGCTGGTGGGCCATCCCGAGCTGCGCACCGCCGACGGCGACGTGGTGCGCTCGGGCGGCGACATGTCCGAGCTGTGCGTGGTGGGCGACGCCGACCAGTCGATCTACGCCTTCCGCGGCGCGACGATCCGCAACATCCTGGAGTTCGAGCGCGACTACCCCGACGCCCGCACGATCCTGCTGGAGCAGAACTACCGCTCCACCCAGAACATCCTGGCCGCGGCCAACGCGGTGATCGCGCGCAACGAGGGGCGCAAGCCGAAGAACCTCTGGTCCGACCAGGGCGACGGCCCCAAGATCGTGGGCTACGTCGCCGACAACGAGCACGACGAGGCCATGTTCGTGGCCCAGGAGGTCGACCGGCTCAGCGACGAGGAGGGCGTCAAGCCCAGCGAGGTCGCGGTGTTCTACCGGACCAACGCCGCCTCCCGCGTGTTCGAGGAGATCTTCATCCGCACCGGGCTGCCGTACAAGGTGGTCGGGGGCGTGCGCTTCTACGAGCGCAAGGAGGTCAAGGACCTGCTGGCCTACCTGCGGGTGCTGGCCAACCCGGCCGACGTGGTGTCGATGCGGCGCATCCTCAACGTGCCCAAGCGCGGCATCGGCGAGCGGGCCGAGGCGATGATCGAGGCGCTGTCCTCGCGCGAGCGCATCTCGTTCTGGGACGCGCTGCGCCGGGCCGACGAGGCGTACGGCATGGCGACGCGCTCGCTCAACGCGGTGCGCGAGTTCGTGGCGATGCTGGAGGAGCTGATCGCCAAGGCCGAGGGCGTGCCGCCGTCCACGCTGGCCGAGGAGATCCTCGTGGCCACCGGCTACCGCGCCGAGCTGGAGGCGTCCGAAGACCCTCAGGACGAGTCCCGCCTGGAGAACCTCAACGAGCTCGTCTCGGTGGCCTCGGAGTTCGAGGAGGCCAATCCCGAGGGCACGCTGGTGGAGTTCCTGGAGCAGGTGTCGCTGGTGGCCGACGCCGACCAGATCCCCGACGCCGAGGGCGGGCAGGGGGTCGTCACGCTGATGACCCTGCACACGGCCAAGGGGCTGGAGTTCCCTGTCGTCTTCCTGACGGCGATGGAGGACGGCGTGTTCCCGCACGTCCGGTCGCTGGGCGAGCCGAAGGAGCTGGAGGAGGAGCGGCGGCTGGCCTACGTCGGCATCACCCGGGCGCAGAAGCGGCTCTACCTCACGCGGGCGGCGGTGCGCAGCTCGTGGGGGTCGCCGTCGTTCAACCCGGCCTCGCGGTTCGTGAACGAGGTGCCGGGGCAGCTCATCGACTGGCGTACCGACCCGGAGAAGTCGGCCTGGAGCGCGGCGACGCGGCGGGAGCCGACCCCGCGGCCGGCGCCCAAGGGCGGCGGGGCGCGTCAGGTCCCGTCGCTGGCGGTGGGCGATCGGGTGACGCACGACAAGTGGGGGCTCGGCACGGTGGTGGCCGTGGACGGGGTGGCGGAGAAGACCAAGGTCAAGATCGACTTCGGTGGCGACGGGGAGAAGACGCTGCTGCTGGCGTACGCGCCCCTGGAGAAGCTCTGACCCCTGGTCAGCGGGCGCCCGGCCTTCGACGGCCGGGCTCCTGACGACATGCCCCGGGCCGGGGGTCGCAGGGTGGCAGGGCTCCTGGGTGGGAGCCCTGCCGACAGGGTCACGGTCAGGGCTTGAGGGCGCTGCCCTGCTTCCACTGGGTCCAGTTGAGCTGCCAGTAGCTCCAGCCGTTGCGCCAGTCGAGCTTGCGCTTGGTTCCGGTGATCTTGACGACGTCACCGCGCTGGGCGATGCCGTAGAACCACTTGGCGCCCTCGGGGGTGGCGCGCACGCAGCCGTGGCTCTGGTTGGAGCGGCCGAGGTACTGGTAGTAGCCGGCGCTCTGGTGGACGTACTCGCCGCTGTCGGAGATGCGCACCGCCCAGGGGATCTCCTCCTTGTAGTAGCGCGGGTCCTTGGGGTCGGTCACCCCCATCCAGGACGACGTCATCGTCTCGACGGACTTCTTGCCCATCGTGAGGTGCACGCCGCTGGTGGTGAGGTAG
This sequence comes from Nonomuraea sp. NPDC047529, assembly GCF_040642995.1. NCBI lineage: Bacteria > Bacillati > Actinomycetota > Actinomycetes > Streptosporangiales > Streptosporangiaceae > Nonomuraea > Nonomuraea sp. NPDC047529. The sequence continues at coordinate 73,664 of NZ_JBEYTJ010000046.1, forward strand.
ACGTCCACGCCGTTGCGCAGCAGGCCGCCGCGGCCGGCGCTGATCGCGATCTTCTTGGCGATCTTGCCGTCCCGGTAGACCTTCATCTGGTGCTTGCGGGTGTCCACGACCGAGATGTTCGCATTGCCGACGGCGAAGCGGCGGGTGACGTCCTCGGCCTTGTTGCCGGGGAGCTGGCTGAGGCGCGCGGTGAACAGCACCTTCTGGTGCGGCTTCCAGTACGTCTTCGTCCGGTAGATGACCTTGCGGGCCGACACCCAGCGCCAGGCGCCGTCGACCGGTTTGTCGGCCTCGACCTCCAGCAGCGCCTCGACGGCGGCCTTGTCCTTCACGTCCCGGTCGAACGTGACGATGATCGGGAAACCGACGCCGACCTTCTCCGACGTCTCCCCCATGGGAGTGATGTCGGCGATGTCGAGCTTGACCTTCTTGGCCGGAGCCGCGACGTGAGCAGCCGCGGCGGCGCCCACGGAGGCGGTCGTCCGGGCCTGCGGGACCTGCGGGGCTGGTACGCCTTCTGCTGAACAGGCCGCAGCCGACAGCAGTGCGACCATGGCAAGCAACCGGGGGACGCGATTCAAGGGGATTACTCCTGGATTATGTGCTTCTCCTTCCATGTGTGACTACTGAGACAGGCGATTCGTCTACGAACGGCCGTAACGACCTTGTAACGGTCCAGAAAGCAGGGTCAGACCAGGCGGCGCGCGGTGGCCCAGCGGGACAGCTCGTGCCGGTTGGAGAGCTGGAGCTTGCGCAGCACGGACGAGACGTGGGTCTCCACGGTCTTGACCGAGATGAACAGCTCCTTGGCGATCTCCTTGTACGCGTAACCGCGGGCGATCAGCCGCAGCACCTCGCGTTCGCGCTGGGTGAGCGAGTCGAGCTCGGGATCGATCGACGGCGCCTCGGACGAGGCGAAGGCGTCGAGGACGAACCCGGCCAGCCGCGGCGAGAAGACCGCGTCGCCGTCGGCCACCCGGCGGATGGCGTCGGTGAGCTCCTTGCCGCTGATGTTCTTGGTCACGTAGCCGCGGGCGCCGCCCCTGATGACGCCGATGACGTCCTCGGCGGCGTCGGAGACCGACAGCGCGAGGAAGCGGACCTGCGAGCCGGTGCTGAGGACGCGGCGCAGCACCTCCTGGCCGCCGCCGCCGGGCATGTGCACGTCGAGCAGGACCACGTCGGGCTGGTGCTCGGCGATGGCCTTGACCGCCGTCTCGACGTCCTCCGCCTCGCCCACGACCTCGATCGAGTCGCCCAGCTCCGCGCGTACGCCGGATCTGAACAGCCGGTGGTCGTCGACGATCAACACGCGTGTCATTGCTTGTCCACCTTCATCGTCAGCATCACTTCCGTGCCCTCGCCGGGCTCGGTGCGGACCCTGGCCGTGCCGCCGTGACGTTCCATTCTCCCGATGATGGACTCCCTGATGCCCATTCTGTCGAGGGGTACCGCCTCAAGGTCGAAGCCCTTTCCGCGGTCCTTCACGAAGATGGTCACCTCCAAGCCCTCCACCTCCGCGTAGACGGAGATGGCCGGGCTCTCAGAATATTTGGCCGCGTTGACCATCGCCTGCCTGGACGCCTTGAGCATCGCCGCCAGCTTGCCCTGCGGGTCGAGGTCGAGGTCGCCGACGCAGACGACCTCGATGGGCACGCCGTGCGAGTCCTCCTCCTCGGCCGCGATCCTGCGTACGGCGGCGGCCACGGTGGCGTCGGCGTCCTGGGCGGGCTGGTAGAGCCAGTTGCGCAGCTCGCGTTCCTGGGAGCGGGCCAGCCTGGTGACCTCGCGGGGGTCGTTCGAGACGCGCTGGATGAGGGTGAGCGTGTGCAGCACCGAGTCGTGCACCATGGCGGCCACCTCGGCGCGCTCCTCCTGCCGGATGCGCTCGCGGCGTTCGAGCTGGAGCTCCTTCCACAGGCCGGCCAGCCAGGGCGTCGCGATGACCGCGATGCCGCCGACCACGACGACCGTGAACATCAGGCCGGGCCTGGCCTTGGCCAGTTCGCCCTGGGCGTACAGGAAGCCGGCCGCGCCGATGACGACCAGCGTCACGCCGAGCAGCGTGCGCACGCGGTTGGTACGGATGCTCTTGGTCGCGCCGCTGACCCAGTTCTTGCGGCGTTCGGGGTCGGCCTGCTGCCAGAGGATGAGCGCGCCGATGCCGCCGACGGCGAACGGCAACATGCCGATCCCGCCCTTCGAGGCCCCGGTCAGCCAGCCGAACGCGGCCAGCGCCACGCCGATCGCGCTGAAGGCGGCTAGCTGACTCCAGTCGCGCTGCGGCGGCTGCCCCTCGTACGGCTCACGCGGAGTGATCATCCACAGCACGGCGTAGGCCACCATGCCGACCCCGTCCACGACGCTGAGCAGCACGAACATCAGCCTGATCACGACGGGATCGAGGGAGAGCTGCGCCGCCAGCCCCTGGGCCACGCCGCCGAGCAGGCGGCCCTCCATGGGGCGGAGCATCCGGCGATAGGGTCGATCGCCGGTGGGCTCGGCAAGTGTCTTCTGGTCTGCCATAACATCGCCATCGTCACATGTCGCAGGCACTTCGGGCATCAGGGAACAACCCCCAGGGTCGAGTCAGGGGTCTCCCGGATGCGGTCACCCCGCCCGACGGTCCACGATGGTTCCATGACAGAAGCTCCGCCCAGGCAACCCGCCGCCCCGCCCCGGGAGCTGCGACGCAGCAGCGAAGGGCGCTTCCTCATGGGCGTCTGCGCCGGTCTCGGGCGGCACACCGGCATCGACCCCGTGGTGTTCCGCGTGGCGTTCGCCGTGCTCCTGCTCGGCTCGGGCATTGGGATCTTCCTGTACATCGCGGCGTTCCTGCTGATGAAGGAGCCCAACGGCGGGCCGGGGATCATCGAGCAGTGGACCCGTCGCGACTTCGACGCCGAGACCGTGATGGCGCTGCTGACGGCGGTGCTCGGGTTCGGTCTCGCGCTCAACCTCGCGACCGTGTGGCTCGACACCGGCACGCTGGTGGTCGGCGTGCTGCTGGCCGTCTCGCTGCTCGCGGCCCACTCCAGCGGCGTCGACCTGCTGGCGCTGGCCCGCTCGATGCCCGAGCGGCTCGGTCGCCGGCGCTCCCCCGACGCGGAGTCGCCCGCGCCGCCCTACGCGCCGCCCGCGACCCCGCCGGTGCGTCCCGCCGAACCCGGCTGGTCCGGCCTGGGCGACACCGCGACGGCCCACCCCGAGTCCCCCGCGCCCGCCCCCAGGACGGCAGCCCCCAGGACGACGGCCGCCGCCCACGCCGAGGCCGTGGCCGCGCGACTGCGGGCGATGTCGGCCGGACGCCAGCCCGAGGCTCCCCGTACGGACAAGCCCGAGACGCCCTCCGCTGAGGAAGAGCGGGCCGAGATGTCGAAGATCGAGGCCGCGCAGGCGATGGAGGCCGCCGGGGCCGTGACGGCGGAGCACGAGCTCCCGCAGGACGCCACCCGCCAGGCGGAAACCCCCAAGACGGACGCCCCCCGAGCGGACGCCACCCGCCAGGCTGAGGCCCCCGAAACAGATGCCCCCCGAACGGACGCCCCCCGAGCGGAGTCCCCGAAGACCCGGGTCGAGGCCCCGCGGCCGCAGGCGGCGTCGCGGCAGGAGCCGCCCGGCTACCGCCCCCAGCCCAGAACCGCGATCGACTACAGCGGCTACGGCGAGCCCTTCGCCCCGAAGGGCCCCTACCGCCCGCTCGACCCGGCCAGGCGGCAGGCCGGCTACTCGCCCTACGACCCCGCCCTGTACGGCCGCCCGGCCCCCGGCCAGGCGCACAGCCCGGCGCCACGGCAACGACGCCCCAAGTCGTTCATCGGGGTCATCACCATCTTGCTCGCGATCATAGTGGGAGGGATCGTCGTGGCGGTCCAGGCCAGGTCGGCCGCGGGCGTGAGCCCGACCATCGTCGGCGGCGCCGTGCTCATCACCATCGGCGCCGGGCTGCTCATCGCCGCCTGGTGGGGCCGCGGAGCCGGTCTCGTCGCGGCGGGCACCACGGTCGCGCTGCTGATCGGCGTGGGCCTGATGCTGGGCGGTCTGCCGCGCAACGTCGGCGACTCCACCTGGTACCTGACCAAGCCCTCGGAAGCGGGCAGGGTCTACGACGTCGGCGTCGGCGAGGGACGGCTGGACCTGACGGAGCTGAAGGCGCTGCCGGGCACGAGCCTGACGTTCGACGCCAGGGTCTCCGTGGGCGAGCTGACGGTGATCGTGCCGCCGACGGCCAGGGTCGAGGTGCACGCGTCGAACAAGGTCGGCGACATCAAGGTCGACCAGTCGATCAGGGGCGGCGTCGACATCAAGTTCGACAAGGTGCTGGAGCCCGAGATCAGGGCCGCGGACGAGGAGTTCACGATCGTGCTGAACCTGCGTGGCGGCCTCGGCGACATGGAGGTGCGGCGTGGCGCGTGACGTCGAGCGCGTCCGGCGGCTGCACCGGACCGACTGGATGGCCCTGCTGAGCGGCACGTTGTTCGTGGTGCTGGGCATTCTCGTCGTGACCCGCGAGCTCAGGGACGCGCTGATCCTGGTCGGGGTGACGGTCGTGGGGCTGGCCTTCGCGGGGGTGGTGGCGATCATCGCGCGGGTGGTCCGCGGCAAGTAACCCTTGACCGGGAAAAACACCGGCGTAGTTTCGGGTGTGTCCGCCTTTCCCCCTGCTCCTGAGGGAGGACGTATGCCCCGAATCACCGTCACCGTCGACGGGATCAAGTACGAGGAGGACGTCGAGCCGCGGCTCCTCCTCGTCCATCTACTACGTGAGCGGCTCGGCAGGACCGGCACCCCGGTCGGCTGCGACACCAGCAACTGCGGCGCGTGCACGGTCCTGCTCGACGGCAAGAGCGTCAAGAGCTGCTCGGTGCTCGCCGTCCAGGCCGACGGCGGCGACGTCGTCACCATCGAGGGCCTGGGCGCGAACGGGTCGATGCACCCGATGCAGCGGGCCTTCCACGAAGAGCACGCGCTGCAGTGCGGCTACTGCACCCCCGGCATGGTCATGGCCGCGATCGACCTGGTACGGGAGGACCCGGAGCCGTCGGAGGAGTCGATCAGGCACGGGCTGGAGGGCAACCTGTGCCGCTGCACGGGCTACTGCAACATCGTGCGCGCGGTGAAGCGCGGCGCGCAGGAGATGGGGCAGGCGGTGAGGACGCAGTGAGCGAGCCGAGCCCCGAGGCCGTCACCGGGCAGGACGCCGTCCACGAGGTGGGCCGGCCGCGCAGGCGGAAGGAGGACGCCAGGCTGCTGACGGGGCGCACGCGCTGGACGGACAACCTGTCCCGGCCCGGCACGCTGCACGTGATGTTCCTGCGCAGCCCGATGGCCCACGCCCGGATCACCCGGGTGGACGTGTCGGCGGCCCGCGGCCTGCCCGGCGTGGTGGCCGCGTTCAGCGGCCAGGACTTCGCCGGCGAGCAGGGCAGCCTGCCGTGCGCGTGGCCGGTGACCGACGACGTCGTCATCCCCGACCATCCGCCGATGGCGACCTCCGAGGTCCGGTACGTCGGCGAGGCCGTGGCCTGCGTGGTCGCGACCGACCGGTACCGGGCGGCCGACGCGCTGGAGGCCATCGAGGTCGACTACGAGCCGCTGCCCGCGGTGCTCGACATGACCGAGGCGCTGTCGCCGGACAGCCCGAAGGTGCACGAGGCGGGCAACCAGGCGTTCTCCATGAAGATCACCTCGGGTGACGTCGAGGCGGCGTTCGACGGCGCCGCGGTCGTCGTCGACCGGACGTACGTGCAGCAGCGGCTCATCCCGACGGCGATGGAACCGCGCGCGGTGCTCGTGGACACCGACGGCGACTCGTTCACGATGTGGACCTCCACCCAGATCCCGCACATCCTGCGGGTGATGCTGGCCGTCGTGACCGGCATCCCCGAGCACGACCTGCGGGTGGTCGCGCCCGACGTGGGCGGCGGGTTCGGCTCGAAGTTGCAGGTCACCGCGGAGGAGGTGCTCTGCCTGCTGATGGCGCGCAGGCTGGGCAGGCCGGTCAAGTGGACCGAGTCCCGCTCCGAGGGCAACCTGACCGTGCACCACGGCCGCGACCAGCTCCAGCGCATCCGGCTCGCCGCCGACGCCGACGGGCGCATCCGGGGGCTCCGGGTGGAGCTGCTGGCGGACATGGGCGCGTACCTGATGCTGGTGACGCCGGGGGTGCCGCTGCTCGGGGCGTCCATGTTCAACGCGATCTACAAGATGGACGCGTACGAGTTCGGTTGCCGGGGCGTGTTCACCACCAAGATGCCCACGGACGCCTACCGGGGCGCGGGCCGCCCGGAGGCCACGTTCGGCATCGAGCGGACGATGGACGAGCTCGCCGCCGAGCTGGGCCTGGACCCGCTGGAGGTGCGCAGGCGCAACTGGATCAGGCACGAGGAGTTCCCGTACACGACGATCTCGGGGCTGACCTACGACTCGGGCAACTACGAGGCGGCCACGGAGAAGGCGCTGTCGCTGTTCGGCTACGACAAGCTGCGGGCCGAACAGGCCGACCGGCGGGACCGGGGCGATCCGGTGCAGCTCGGGATCGGGGTCAGCACGTACACGGAGATGTGCGGGCTGGCGCCGTCGAGGCTGCTCGGGGCGGCGAGGTTCGGGGCGGGCGGCTGGGAGCACGGCTCGGTGCGCATGCTGCCGACCGGCAAGGTCGAGGTCATCACCGGCACGTCCCCGCACGGCCAGGGGCACGTGACGGCGTGGAGCCAGATCGTGGCCGACGCGCTGGGCGTGCCGTTCGAGGACGTGCGCGTGCTGCACGGCGACACGGCCGTCGCGCACAAGGGCATGGACACCTACGGCTCGCGCTCGCTGGTCGTGGGCGGCATCGCCGTGCTGCAGGCGTGCGAGAAGGTCAGGGAGAAGGCCAGGAAGCTGGCCGCCCACATGCTCGAATGCTCGCCGGACGACCTGGAGTTCGGCGGCGGCGCGTTCAAGGTGCGCGGCACCGGGTCGAGCAGGACGATCCAGGAACTGGCCTACGCCGCCTTCCAGGCGCACGACCTGCCCGACGGCGTGGAGGCGCGGCTCGACTCCGACGCCACGTTCGACCCGGACAACTACTCCTTCCCGCACGGCACGCACCTGTGCGCGATGGAGGTGGACACCGAGACGGGCATGAGCCGCATCCGCTCGTACGTGGCCGTGGACGACGTCGGCAAGGTGGTCAACCCGCTGATCGTCGAGGGCCAGGTGCACGGCGGCATCGCGCAGGGCGTGGCGCAGGCGCTGTACGAGGAGGCCGTCTACGACCCCGACGGCAACCTGCTGACCACGACCATGGCCGACTACCTGCTGCCGTCGGCGGCGGACCTGCCCTCGTTCACGACGGACCGGACCGAGACCCCGGCGACCGGCAACCCGCTGGGCGTCAAGGGCGTCGGCGAGGCCGGCACGATCGCCTCGACCCCGGCGGTGGTGAACGCGATCGTGGACGCGCTGCGGCCGTACGGCATCGACGACGTCCGGATGCCGTGCACGCCCGAGCGTGTCTGGCGAGCGCTGGAAGGAGCGCGGCGATGATCCCCGCACCGTTCGACTACGTGCGTCCCGACTCGCTGGCGGCGGCCTGCGCGGAGCTCGCCTCCGACGAGGACGCCAAGGTCCTGGCCGGCGGGCAGTCGTTGCTCCCGCTGCTGCGGCTGCGGCTGGCCTACCCGTCCAAGCTGGTGGACATCGGCCGCCTGCCCGGCCTGAACGGCGTGCACGACCGGGGCGACCACGTCTTCATCGGCGCGCTGGCCACGCACGACGAGGTGATGCGCTCCCCGGTGGTGAACGACGGCGTCCCGCTGGTGGCGCTGGCCACGGCCAGGGTGGCCGACCCGGCGATCAGGCACCGGGGGACGTTCGGCGGCTCGCTGGCCCACGCCGATCCGGCGGGTGACCTGCCCGCCGTGGTGCTGGCGCTGGACGGCGTGATCGTGGCCGGGTCGGCGGAGGGCGAGCGGGAGATCCCGGCCGCCGAGTTCTTCGTCGACTACCTGGAGACGTCGCTGCGGGCCGGGGAGATCCTGGTCGGGGTGAAGCTGCCGAAGCTGGGCGCGGGCTGGGGCTTCCACTACGAGAAGTTCCACCGGACCGCGCAGTCGTGGGCGATCGTCGGCGTGGCGGCCGCGGTCCGGCGTTCCGACGGCGCGATCGCCGAGGCCAGGGTCGCGCTGACGAACATGGGCCCGACGCCGGTGCGCGCCCGCGCGACGGAGGCCGCGTTGCCGGGCGTCGAGCTCGGCGACCAGGTGCGGCAGGCGTGCGAGCAGGCCGCGGACGGCACCTCTCCGCCCGCCGACCTGCACGCCCAGCCCGACTACCGCCGCCACCTGGCCCGCGTCCTGACCCACCGGGCGGTGCGCACGGCCGCCGGGTCCCCCTGAGTGAGGCGGGGGGGGGCCCCCCCGGGGGGGCCCCCCCCGCCCGGGGTTTGGGAGACCCACCGGGAGTAGGGGGGGGGAGTGGGGGGGGGGTTTGGGACGGGGGGATGGTAA
>NZ_JBEYTJ010000047.1:0-77286 GCF_040642995.1 Nonomuraea sp. NPDC047529
GGGCGTCGCCCGGACCGCGACGAGGTCCACCGTCCCCGGCCTGCCGGCCGTCCGGGCGGCCAGCGTGGCGGCGACGTCGTCGGGGAAGTACACGCCCGGGGTGTCCACCACGGCCGTCACCCGGTAGGTGGCGGGCGTGCCGGCCGCCGTCACCCGCAGCCGGTCCCCGACCCGGCCGCCGCTCACGGCGATCTCGTCGGCGGCGCGCGGCGCGCGACCCGCCGTGACCCGGCCGCTCAGCGCGAGCGACGACCATCCGTGCCCGGCGGTCGCGGGATCGGCGGTACGCCCGGCGTCACCGGCCGGGTGTTCCGTTGTCCCGACGACGACGACGGCGGCGGCGGCGGGGAAGCCGACGTCGCCGGCCACGGCCGCCGCCCCCGGCACCCCGGCGGCCGAGGCGACCAGCGAGCGGGGGAGCCGGGCGCGTTCGGGCAGCGCGATGTCCGGCTCCTCCTTGAGGGGGATCGACTGCCGCGCCGAGACCACCACGTCCGCGCCCGACAGCCGCAGGGGCGGCTGAGCGCGGAAGGCCGAGTCCACCAGCACGCCGGTCGCCGTCACCAGCGCCATCCCGCCCAGCACCGCCGCGAACACCACGACCAGGCCGCCCGCCTTGGCGAGCGCCAGCGCGAGCCTGATCACGCGACCCGCTCCGCGCTCAGCCGGGCCAGCCGGACGGCCAGGTCCTCGGCGCTCGGGGCGGGCAGGACGTCGAGGACCCGCCCGTCGGCCATGACCACGGTGTCGTGCGCGCGGGCCGCGGCGGCCGGGTCGTGGGTGACCATGACGACGGTCTGGCCCAGGTCGTCGACCAGCTCGCGCAGGAGGTCCAGCACGTGGGCGGCGCTGCGCAGGTCCAGCGCCCCGGTGGGCTCGTCGGCGAACACCACGTCCGGGCGCGCGGCCAGGGCCCGGACGATCGCCGCGCGCTGCTGCTGCCCGCCCGACAACTCCGTGGGCCGGTGCCGCAGCCGGTCGCGCAGGCCCATCCGGTCGATCAGCTCGCCGAGCCAGGCCCGGTCCGGGCGCACGCCGGCCATCCGCAGCGGCAACGTGATGTTGTCCTCGACGGTGACGGTCGGCAGCAGGTTGTAGGACTGGAACACGTAACCGAGGTGCTTCCTGCGCCACTCCGTGCGGCGGGTCTCCGACATGCGGGTGACCTCGACGCCGCAGATGGTGATCTCGCCGGAGGTCGGCGGCTCCAAGGCGGCGGCGGCCTGCAACAAGGTGCTCTTGCCCGAGCCGGACGGCCCCATCACGGCCACGAACCGGCCGCGCGGGAAGGCCAGCGAGACGTCGTCGAGGGCGACCACGTCCCCGTAGGTCTTGCTGACCCGCTCCAGCATGACGACCGCGCCCATGCCCGTGCCCGCGCTCATGATCGGCGCCCGGCGAGGTGCAGGACGATGAGCCCGGCGATGGCGCCCACGCCCACCACGCCCGCCATCAGCCCGACGGGGTTCAGATCGCCTCGCGTGACGATGTTGGCCACCACGTTCACCGAGGCTCCGCACACCGCCAGCACCCACAGCAGGGCACGCGACACCGGTCGCCGCGTCCGGGTCCGAGGGCGGTGCGCCGAACGGTCATATGTGTCAATTCTGTACGGATCGCTCATGAAGACGACGCTACGGACATCGGCCGCCGCGATGAATCCCGCCAGCAACCGAAAGGACGGTACAGACTGCTGTAGTACGTCAGGCACAAGACCATGCATCTCGGAGGAAGACACTGTGAAGCGGATCGGCGTCATCGGGGTGGGCGAGATCGGCCGGGCCATCGTGACGGGCCTGTGCGAGGGCCCCGGCGAGCGTCCCGAGGTGTTCCTCTCGCCACGGGGAGCGCACGCGGCGGCGGAGCTGTCGGAGCGCTACGAGGACGTGCACGTGTGCGCCTCCAACCAGGAGGTCGTGGACCGCTCCGAGCTGGTCGTCGTCGCCGTGCGCCCCCCTGACCGGCACGAGGCGCTGGCCGGCCTGCGCGTGGACGACGACACGATCGTGGTCAACGTGATGGCCGGCGTGTCCGTCGAGGAGCTGCGCAAGATCCTGGACACCGGCGCCACCCTGGTGCGCGCCATCCCCCTGCCCGCCGTCCGCGAACGCGACTCCGTCACGGTGACCTGGCCGGCGCACCCGGCGACCGACGCCCTCTTCGGACGGCTGGGCGGCGTGCTCGCGGCCGAGGACGAGGCGGCCTTCAACGTCTTCTCCGCGCTGACGGCCACGCTCACCACCCACCTGTCCTACCTGGCCACGCTCAGCACGTGGGCCACCGGGCACGGCGTCCCGCCCGAGGTCGCCGAGGGCTACGTCCGCGGGCTCTTCCAGGAGCTCGGGCGGGCGCTGGGCGACGAGAGCCGTTCCCTGGCCCGGCTCGCGGCCGACCACGAGACCCCGAACGGCAGCAACGAACGCGTCCGCACCACCTGGTTCACCCCGGCCAGGTCCGAGGCCCTCGCCGAGACGCTCGACGACCTGCTCGACCGCCTCACCTGACCGCGGGCGCCCCGGCGCCAGGGACGTGTGGCGGCCTGGTCGTCCAGGAGCGGTCCGGGCTCAGCCGGGCCGGTGGGCGACGGTCAGCAGATGTCCGCTGACGCCCAGCAGCGAGGGCTCCGACTCCATCGAGCGCTGGGCGTCCAGGAGCAGGGCCCGGCGTCCGGGGTCGTCGAGCCAGTCGTTCACGTCGCCGTGCAGCCAGAACGTGCCCTCCAGGCCGTACCGGGCGGCCTCGGGCAGAGCGGCGTCGGCGAACTCGGCGGGAACCTCGTCCGGGTGGTGGAAGTAGGCCGGGAAGCCGCGCCGGGGGGAGAGCATCACGCCGTGCGCCGCGGCGGCGTGGGCCGCCTCCCGCTGCCGTTCCTCCAGGTAGGTGCCCAGGTTCACGGTGTCGAGCACGGCCGCGTACCGGTTGATGGTGGCCGCGGCCACCACGCCGCCGGGCCGAACGGCACGCCGGGCCTCGCTCAGCGCCCGCACCCGGTCGGCCCGCTCGGACAGGTGGTAGAGCGGGCCCAGCAGGAGGACGGCGTCCACGCCGCCGTCGGGAACCGGCAGCCGCCGCGCGTCGCCCGTCGCGGCGCGTAGCCCCGGCACCAGCGCCGCCCGCTCCACGTGCAGCGGCACGGGGTCCAGCAGCTCCACCTCGTATCCGTCGGCCAGCAGCCATTCGGCGTGCACGCCGGTGCCGCCGCCCACGTCGAGGACCCGGGCCGGGGGCGGCGGCAGCGTGCGGCGCAGCACGTCCTGGGTGCGCCAGAACTCCAGGCGGCCGCGCCCCTGGCGCAGCCGGTCGTGCTCCAGGCCCTGTGCGTAGTAGGCCAGTACCTCTCGTGTCACGGTCATCGTCGATCGTGACCGTACGGCCGCGCGGGCGGCAACGGATTATCACTCCACCGCGAAGGACTGCGCACTTCTTTATCCGGGCGTGTAAATTTATCCATATGGATAACTCTCAGGTCTGGCGGCTCGTCCGGATCCTCTTCGCCGTCGTACTCGTCCTCTCGATCGCCACGCTGGGCGTGGCCGCCGTCGTCGGCGGCAACTGGGTGGTGTGGCTGCGCGCCGCCGCCGTCGCCGCGGCCTCCGCCTGGCTCGTCTCCCTGGCCGGGCAGGCCGCCCAGGGCAGGCGGGCCGCCTACGTGCGCATCCGCTTCGTCTCCTTCGCCGCGCCGATCGGCGTCGTCGTCATCCTCCTCGCGCCGGACAGCGGCTACCCGGTGTGGATGAAGGCCGAGCAGGCGGTGGTCGGCGTCCTGGTCGCCGCCGTCGCGGTCGTCGTCAACCGCCGTGCCGTGCGCGCCGCGTTCCCGAAGCGTGGCAAGCTGGGCTGACATGGAGAGCTCCGGAACCCGTCAGGCGGCCACCGAGGCCCGCAAGGCCCAGATCGCCTCCGCCGCGATCGCCGTGCTGGCCGAACGGGGTTACGCGGAGACCACGTTCGAGGCCATCTGCGGTCATGCCGGGCTGAGCAGCAAACGGCTGATCTCCTACCACTTCTCCACCAAGGAGCAGCTCTTCGAGGCCGTCGTCCGGCAGGTCGTCACCGACGCGGCCGCCTTCATGCGGCCGGCGATCGAGGCCGCGTCCGGAGCCCGTGCCCGGCTTGAGGCGTTCATCAGGGCGAACATCGCCTTCATCGCCGCCCACCCCGCCCACGTGCGCGCGGTCCAGCAGATCGCGTTCGGCCGCGCGCCCGTGGGGGGCGGCGAGCAGGACGCCGCCGTCGCCAGGCTGGCCGCCCTGTTCGAGGACGGCCAGCGCACCGGCGCGTTCCGGGCGTTCGACAGCGTGCTGATGGCCACGTCCCTGCGCGCCTGCATCGACGCCGTGGCCGACCGCGTCGCCGGCGGCCTCGACCCCGGCCACTGCGCGGACGAGCTCGTCGACCTCTTCGACCGCGCCACCGCCGGAACACCCCGCTCGTCCTGACCGGCCGTCGGGCATGATGGCCGGCATGCCGGATCTCATCGACCCCACGGCCGGGCTGCGGACGTCCTTCCTGGAGGCGGTGGCCGAGTTCCGCGCCGACCGGGACTTCCCGGTCCCGTGGTTCGTCCAGGACGTCGATCCCGAGGCCCTGACCGACCCGGCGGCCTTCGCCGCGTACGCCGGCCGGCTGCTCGGCGAACGCACCGAGGCGGGCACGCGCGCGGGTTTCGTGCCGATGACCACGCTGTGGTGGGCCGACGGCGACCGCTTCCTCGGCAGGCTGGCCGTCCGCCATCGGCTCACCCCTGAGCTGGAGAGGCTCGGCGGCCACATCGGCTACGACGTGCGCCCCGGCGCCCGGCGGCTGGGGCACGCGACGGCGATGCTCGCCGCGGCGCTGCCGATCGCGCGACGGCTGGGCATCGCCCACGCCCTGGTCATGTGCGACCGGACGAACACCGCCTCCCGGCGGGTCATCGAGGCCAACGGCGGCCGGCTCCTCGACCTCACCGAGCGCAAACGCCGCTACCGGGTGCCCACCGGCCCCGAATAGCCGCTCACCCGCGCCGCAGCAGCAGCTCGATGCCGTCGAGCAGGCGGTGGATGCCGAACTCGAAGATGTTCTCCGGCTCCGACGCCTCGAACGCCTCGTCCCCGAACTCCGACACCATCGGCAGCCGCTCCGCCCCGATGCTGCGCGCGAACGCCTCCTTGCGGGCCCGCGCCCACTCCCGCCGCGAGTGCCGGCTGGTACGTGCGGCCTGCGCCTCGTGGGCGAGCGGCACGGCGGCGCTCTGCACGTACGTGCCGATCAGGATGGCGACCTGGACGAGCGTGGCGAAGTCGAGCCCGTGGCCGTCGAGCGCGCGCATGCGCCAGTCGGTGTAGGCCATCAGCGCGGGCGCGACCGGCGGCCGGGTGGTGACCGCGACCAGGTGCGACATCCACGGGTGCCGCCGGTAGAGCTCCCACTCCAGCCGCGCGGACAGCTCCAGCCTGGCCCGCCAGCCGTCCGGCCCCGGCTCGGGCAGCGGGCGGGCGGCGAAGACGGCGTCCACCATGAGGTCGTTGAGCTCCTCCCGGCTCGGGACGTACCGGTAGAGGGACATCACGCCGACGCCCAGGTCCGTCGCGATCCGGCGCATCGACACCGCGGCGACCCCCTCCCGGTCGGCGAGCGCGACGGCGGCCCGTACGACCCGGCCCTGGTCGAGCGCCGCCTCGGCGGCCCGTCCGGCCGGGGCCGCGGGCTCCTCGGCGGGCGGGGGCTCGGCGAGCCGCGCCCGGTAGGCCCTCGTGCGGCAGGCGCGCGAGCAGTAGCGCCGGGGCCGCCCCCGCTCCGCCGTCCGGAGCTCCCGCCCGCACACCTCGCACGCCGCCACGTAGCGCCCCTTTTCGTCACCGCCGAATTCTGTGACGAAATTATACTTCATCCCTTTAAAGCCGCATTAATCGGCAATTGATGTACGGTGTATTTATGACTCGTGCACCGTACGTCAATTCTGTGACGAAAATGGCTCTTGAACTCCACCATGTGACGAAACTCCACGGCGGCGGCGCCACCGCCGTGACCGCGCTCGACGACGTGTCCCTGGCGATCCCGCACGGCACCTTCACCGCCGTGATGGGCCCGTCGGGCTCGGGCAAGAGCACGCTGCTGCACTGCGCGGCGGGTCTGGACCGGCCCGACTCCGGATCGGTCGTCCTCGACGGCCACCGCCTGGACGGCCTCGACGAGGCGGCGCTGACCCGGTTGCGGCGCGAGCGGATGGGGTTCGTCTTCCAGTCCTTCAACCTGGTGCCCACACTGACGGTGGCGCAGAACGTGACGCTGCCCATGGAGTTCGCCGGCCGCCGCGCCGACGGGCGGCGGGTACGGGCGCTGCTCACCCGGCTCGGCCTGGGGGAGCGGACGGGACACCGGCCCGGCGAGCTGTCCGGCGGCCAGCAGCAGCGGGTGGCCATCGCCCGCGCGATGCTCGGCGAACCGGCCGTCGTGTTCGCCGACGAGCCGACCGGCGCGCTCGACACGCAGGCCGCCCGCGAGGTGCTGGGCCTCCTGCGCCAGGCCGCCGCCCAGGAGGGACGGACGATCGTGATGGTGACCCACGACCCGGTGGCCGCCTCGTACGCCGACGTCGTGGTGTTCTTCGCCGACGGCCGCGTCGTGGACCACCTGACACGCCCCGACGCCGCCACGGTCGCGGCCCGCATGGCCCGCCTGTCGGCGCCCGTCCACGCGGGAGGCGTGCGATGAGGTGGCGGCTGGCTTTCGGCACGATCGGCGCCCACCGGGCGTCCTACCTGGCCTCGGCCGCCGTCATGGCGGCCGGCACCGCGCTGCTCACGGCGTTCGCGAGCCTGCTGGAGACCGGCCTGGGCACGAGCCGCGACCAGGGCTTCCTCGTCATGCTGCCGGCCATCCTGGGCGGCTGGACCCTGGCGATCGTGGCCTTCGGCGTCGTGTCCACCGTGTCGCTGACCATCGGGCACCGCGAGCGCGAGCTGGCCCTGCTGCGCTCGATCGCGGCCACCCCGCGCCAGATCCGGCAGAACGTCGTGCTGGAGACGCTCCTCGTGGCCGTCCCCGCGATCGCCGCCGGGCTGCCGCCGGGCGCCGGGCTCGGGGCGGTCGTGCTGGCCCGGCTGGCGGACGGCGGCCTCGTCGAGGCGGGCGTCGAGCCGGTGGCGGGCTGGCCGAGCGTCGCGATCGGCGCGGGCACGTCCCTGGCCGCCGCCCTGGCCGCCGCGATGATCTCCAGCCGGCGCGCCGCGTCCATCCCGCCGGTGCGGGCGCTCGCCGCCGCCGCGCCCGGCCGGTCACTCGGCCGGGGCCGCGTCGTCGCCGGCGCGCTGCTGCTGGCACTGGGCCTGAGCCTGTCGGTGACGACCCTGTTCATGGACGACGGCCCCCTGCTGTCCAGCACCGCGGGCCCGGCGGGCGTCGCCGTCGCGGTCGGCCTGGCCCTGCTCAGCCCGGTCGCCGTACGGCCGGTCGGCCGGCTGGCCGAGGCCAGGCTGGGCGCGTCCGGGCGGCTGGCCGTCCGCAACCTGCACGCCCGCGCCCAGCACACCGGGAGCGTGGCCGGGCCGCTGATCCTCCTGGTCGGCATCGCCGGCGGCACGCTGTCCATGCAGAGCACCGAGGACGGCCTCCACCGGGGCGCCGCCGACGTCAGCGCGCGGCTCGCCCCGGTGAACTACCTGGTCGTCGCCATGATCATCATGTTCACGGCGATCGTCGTGGTCAACACGCTGATCGCCGCCACCCGCCGCCGGAGCCGCGAGTTCGGGCTGCTGCGGCTGTCGGCCGCCACCCGAGGGCAGGTGATGGCGACGGTCGTGGCCGAGGGCGTGGTGACCGCGCTCCTGGCCGTCGTGCTCGGCACGGTCGCCGCCGCGGCGACCACCGTGCCGTACAACCTGGTCAGGACCGGCTCGCCGATGGCGGCCGGGCCCGGCTGGACGTACGCGGCCGTCGCCGGGGGCGCGTTGCTGCTCGTGCTGGCGGCCTCGATCCCCACGGCCGCGGGGGCGCTGCGGGTCGGGCCGGTCGAGGCGATGTCCGCCCCCTGACCGGCGGGGGGCAGCCCGCCGTCCAGGCGCGGAGCCTGTCGGGGTTGCGTACGGCCCAGAAGTGGCTGATCCGGTCGTTCGCCACCTCGAAGGCCATCACCGCCACGGTCACACCGTCCTGCTGGGCCACCAGGCCGGGCCGGCCGTTGACCGTGCGCTCCAGGATCGCCAGGCCGGCCGCCGCCGTCACCGCCGTCCTGGTCGGCCGGAAGGTGGTGCCGGAGCTCGACGTCATCGCGGCCCGCACGCCGCGGGGCAGAATCTGACCTCGGGGTAGCGCGAGGACGGCTCGTCCAGGAGGGGCTGCCGCTTCGACTTCAGGTGCAGGTCGAGGAAGGCGGCCACGTACGTGCGGGTGAGCTCGGCCGCGCGCGCCGCGGGCAGGACGCCGGAGGCGGGCCTGATCCCGAGGGCGCCGGCCATCAGCGGCCCGTCGGTGAAGGACTGATGTTCCGCCCCCGACAACACGAGCCAGCGCTTCCACCCGGTCAGCAGCTTCCAGTCCCGCTCCCACGAGGTGTCGCGACCGCCGGGGACGTGCTGCGGCGACCCCAGGAACAGGAACGGCCGGGAGAACCCGTTCTTGGGGATGCGGGCGTAGGTGGTGCCGTCCATGTCGACGCCGGCGCGCACGCGGGAGTCCCGCACCATGGTCGCCATGGCGCTCGCCCCGCCGATCGACTGGCCGACCATCGCGATCTTGGATCGGTCGATCAGGTCGGACCCACGCCATTTCGCCGGAAGCTGGTCGAGCACGAAGGAGACGTCGGCCGCCCGTCCCGCGACCACCCCCGTGCCGAAGCCCGGGTCGGTGTCGCTGTCGCAGGCCAGGCATTCGGCGACCCGCCCGCCGGGGAGGGTCGTGGCGTAGCTCTCGTAGGTGTGGTCGATCCCGGCCACCACGTACCCGCGGCTGGCCAGGTCCTCGGCCAGGGACGTGAGCGTGTTCATCGGATTGGTGAAGCCGGGGGACAACACCACCAGCGGCAGGTTCCGGCCCGCGGGTTCGGCGTCGGCGACGGCGTTGGTGCGCGTCCCGCTGAGCGTGCCGTCCGGCACGCTCCCGACCCCCAGGCGCCGCAGGCCGAGCTCCGCCTCCTGCGGTGTCATGTACGCCGCCCGCCGCCCGTCTCGCCGCTCGGCCGGATACCACAGGGTGACCTTGAGCTCCCTGGCGTCGACGTCGAGGTTCCAGGGGTCGGGGCGGAGGGCGTCCTTCAGGTAGAGGGCGGTGGTGCCGACCGGATGGGCGCCGGTGGGGGCGGGCAGCGTGGCGGGCCCGGCCGGCGCGGCCGACGGCACGGCGGACCGGGGCGGCATGGGCGCGGAACAGGCGGACGCGGCCAGGACGACCAGTCCCGCGGCGACCGCCGGGAGCCGTCTCATCGAGAGGTCCATTCACTCCTCCAGCAAGGTGAGGGCCTTGGCCAGCGCGGGGTCGCGCCCGGCGGCCGCGTCCCGCGGGGTCGGCGGCACGTGGTGGTCGGGCGGCACGCCGATCCGGTCGATCACCTCGCGATCGGGCCCGAGGTGGTGCCTGACGGGAAAGCTCAGGGTGGTGTTGTCGGCGAGCAGGAACGGCCGCGCCGGGCCGGAGATGACGCCGGCGGTCCTGGTGCCGACCAGCCGGCCGAGGCGCAGGTCCTTGATCGCGGAGCTGAAGTGCTCGCACGCCGAGGCGCAGCCGCGGTCGATGAGCACCACCAGCGGCAGGCCGATCAGTTCGACGGTGTCGTCGGTGCGCGAGGTCTCGCACCTGCCGTCCACGGTGCACTGGTAGGCGGTGACCTTGCCGTGGCCGAACCCGCTGACCAGCCGGGTCGCCTCCACAGGACTGCCGCCGCCGTTGCCGCGCAGGTCCAGCACGACGCCGGACAGGGGACGGCCGGTGCGCATTCTGGCGATCGCCTTCAGTACCCGGTCCGCGGAGTCGGGGGCGAACCCGCGCAGCCGTACGTAGGCGACGTCGTCGTCCAGCAGCTTCGAGGTCACCACTCGCAAGGTGGCCCAGTCCCGCTGGTAGAGGCCGGGCTTGAGCGTCACGTTCCAGCGGCGGCCGGTGCTCTGCCGCAGGAGCCGCAACCGGACCGGGCGCGCCTCCGGGTACGCCGGGTGGAGGGCGGCGATCGCGGGGGTGGCCTTCCCGTCGATGAACGGCGCCGATCCGTTGACCGACTCGATGACGTCGCCCGGCCGCAGCCCGGCCGCCCGCGCCGCGCCCCCCTCCACGGCGGTGACGAACACCGGCGGGACGGCGACGCCGGGGTCGCCGTCCGCCTGCGGGCCGTTGACGTTGGCCAGGAAGCCCAGGCCGTAGCCGTCGCCGTCGTAGTGGTCGGGGGGCTGCTTGATGTCGTGCGCCCAGCGGGCGTGGTCGTCGCCGAGGGCGGCCACGATGGCCTCAAGGGTGACGACGGCCAGCTTGTCGCGAAGGTCGGGGACCTGATCGGTGATCCTGCGGTAGGCGGCCTCGAAGGCGGCCCAGTCGGTCCTGCGGTCGCCGGTCAGCGCCGGCATGGTGGCCTCGGGCAGGTCGCGTCCGTTGCGGTTGAGCTCCCGGATCAGGGCGGCGAATCCGGCGCTCAGCAGCGCGCGGGCGTCCAGCGTGGCGCCGCTGTAGTAGGTGCCGAGGATGCAGAAGTAGGCCTGTTCGATGACGTCGATCGTGGTGGCCGTCTCCGGGCCGGGAGCTCCCTGGGGCGGCGCGCAGACCGTACCGGCTGCCGCGCTCGCCTGGCCACGCGGCGGCGTCGGGGCCGTGCAGGCCGCCGCCAGGAGGAGGACGAGCCCGGCGGACGCGATCCTGGTGACGGTCATGACAGGCGCCTGCGGATCCACCAGAAGCAGAACCACGACAGGCCGAGGGCGAGCAGGGCGTAGATCCCGGTCTCGATCCACTGGAAGGGCCAGAAGCGCTCAAGGGGCTGGTAGGTGGCCCGCTGCCGATAGCCGAGCCGGTTGAGCTCGACCATGCAGCCGCCCCCGGCCCCCGCCGACGGCGCGCAGGGCCCCGACGTGGTGGACACCCGGGCGGTGCCATAGCCGCCGTCGCCGCCGTCGCCGCCGAGCACGCGCCCGGACGGATCGAGCAGGTCGGTGGACAGCACCCAGGCTCCCGCGTCACCGGGAACCGCCGACCTCAGACGGATCTCCACATATCCGCCTCGGTCCCGGTTGATGCCGATGCCGTCCACGTTCGCCTTGCCGAGTTCGAAGGTCGCGGTGATCGGGGGCATCAGGTGCGGCCGGACCAGCAGCGGCATGGCGAACTGGAAGGCGGCGAAGACGGCCAGCGTCAGCGCCATGGCGGGCAGCGTGCGGCGTACCAGCATGCCCACGGTCACGCCGAGGACGAAGGTGAAGGCCGCGTACCCCAGCGGGGCGATGCCGCGCGCGCCGAACACCAGAGGAGCCATCAGGGCCAGGCTCTCGGAGGCTGACCTGTCCAGAGGGCTGGACCACCAGGTCACCATGAGACCGCACAGACCGGCGACGGCCACGGCGGTCAGGCCCATGAGCCCGAGCTTGACCGCCAGCCAGCGGCCGCGGGTGATGCTCTGGTTCCACACCATCAGGTGCGTGCCCGCCTCCAGCTCGCGGGTGATCAACGGTGCTCCCCAGAAGACCCCGGCGAGGGCGGGCAGGAGCAGCACGACGAGGGTCAGGCCCATGAACGAGGTCTCGTGCCCGCCGAAGAAACGGTTGTAGAAGCGGTCGCAGGTGTCGTCCTGGACGCAGGCCGCGATCCCGGCGGAGTAGTCGGAGGCCAAACCGGGGCCGGTCAGGGCCAGGACGACGGCGAGGACGACGAGCAGGGCGGCCGTCGCCGCGGCCGAACCGCGGAACTGGCGCCAGGTCAGCCAGATCATCGGCGCACCTCCAGGGCGACTCGCCGGTCCGCGCTGTGCTTGTCCAGGTAGGCCAGGACGAGGTCTTCCAGGCCCAGTGGGGTGACCGTCCAGGCGGGGTCGTGGATGGGGGCCTCGGTGCGGATCACGTACGTGCTCTGGCGGTCGGTGTGGCGCGCGCAGACTACGTGCTGGTCGGCGGGCAGCCGGTCGGGATCGCGGCGCGGGCCGGTGAGCCGGTGATGGGTGGCCAGCAGGTGCTCGACCTCCCCGGACACCTGGACGCGGGAGTCGACGAGCACGATCAGGAAGTCGCACACGCGTTCCAGGTCGGAGACCAGGTGGGAGGAGAGCACCACGCTGAACTCGTGCTCGACCGTGGCCTCCATCAGTCCCTGGAGGAACTCCCGGCGGGCCAGCGGGTCGAGCGAGGCGACCGGCTCGTCCAGGATCAGCAGCTCGGGCCGCTTGGCCAGGCCCAGGGTGAGGGCGAGCTGGGCGCGCTGGCCGCCCGACAGCCTGCCCGCCCGATGGGCGGGATCGAGACCGAGCCGCGCGATCCGGTCCCGCGCCATGGCGGCGTCCCAGCGGGGGTTGAGCCGCGCGCCCAGCCGCAGATGATCGGCGACGCTCAGCCCGGCGTAGACGGGGGTGTCCTGGGCGACGAACCCGACCTTGGCCAGCTGCGCCGGGCCGCCCGCGGGACGGCCGTCCAGCACGGTGATGCCGCCCGCCGACGGCTCCAACTGGCCGCTGGCCAGCTTCAGCAGCGTCGTCTTGCCGGCTCCGTTGGGGCCCACCAGCCCCACGACGTATCCCGCCGGGACGTCGACGGTGCACTCGCGCAGCGCCCAGCGCCTGCCGTACTTGCGGCCCAGTCCCTGGGCCTTCAAGACACTGTTCACGCTATGTCCTCCTGAGCGGCGGTCCGAAAGGTGGTCATGAAGAGGGCCTCGATGCTCTCGTCGTCGAGGCCGGCGCGGCGGGCCTTGGCGAGCCAGCGCCGCAGTTCCAGCCGGAGCGGGCCGTGCGCGGCCAGCGAGGCGTTGGTGAGCGTCGCCGTCACGAACGTCCCCACCCCCGGCCGGGCGGCGACCAGGCCCTCGTGCTCCAGTTCGCGGTAGGCCTTCAGGACGGTGTTGGCGTTGATCGCCAGATGGGCCACGACCTCCTTGACGGTCGGCATCTGGTCGCCCTCGCGCAGCACGCCGAGCCGCAGCGCGTGCCGTACCTGCTGGACCAGCTGCAGGTACGGCGAGACGCCCGACCTGCTGTCCAGGTGGAACTCGATCACCGGCTTCTCCATTTATCTAGCCTGCTAGCACTTTAGAGTCCCAGATGTTAAAGGATCATAAGGAGCGCTGTACAGGAGGCGAGGAGGGCGCTGATCCAGACGCCGGGCCCGCGTCTGAACGGCCAGTGCCCCCTGGACGTGATCCGGTGGGCGAGCGCGGCCGCGGCCGCCACGACGGTCCACAGGAGAAGGGCCGCCGCCGTCCGGCGGGGGAGGGGTGGATCGGCGGACATCAGGCCGAGTAGCAGCATGTAGCCGACGAAGGCCACACGGGCCAGGAGGCGGCAGAAGGTCGTCACCGTACTCGGCCACGACAGCACCGACTGGAAATACCTCCAGGTGCCGCCCGCGGCCAACGCTCCGCTCTTCCACGAGCCGAACTTCGACGACAACGTCCGCGGTTGACGAGCCCGTTCCCGCCGGGATGGCGGCGGCGATGACGAAGACGGCCGGCCATCGTGCGATGGCGTGTACCGGGACAACGGCACCGCCCGACTCCCGGCGTGTCCCCCACGCGGCCCGCCGCCACTCAACCTGCAGCCCGGCACCCACTCGGTGACGAACGCCGTATGCCTGCGCACCCGCCTGCTACGAGCGGCCCGCGATGCTGGAGCTCGCCGGGGACGTGACCGGCCGGCGCGCCGAGGAGCTCCGCGAGATCGAGCCCACCCGCACGAGGTTCCCGGCCTTCGTGTTCTTCGTCCTGGAAGCGGACTGACGGCCCGCAGGAGCCCGGTGGCGCCGGGTCGACCAGGCCGAACGCCACCCCAAGCCCGGCCGGCCCCGGCCCTCGTACGCCGCCGCCACGCCCGAGGTCAGGGGCGTTCTCCGCGCTGCACCGCCCGCAGGTCGAGCCAGCCGATCAGCTTGACGTCCTCGCCGTCCAGGACTTCCCGGACGTCGGGGTCGGTGAACAGGGCCAGCTCCCAGCCGCGCTTGGCCGCGCCCGGCATGATCGCGCGCAGCTCGTCGGTGTCCTCGAAGGGGTGGATGTAGATCTCCGTCACGCCCGGCCGCAACGAGCGCAGCAGGCCGATCATGTCCTTCTTGAGCGACTCGTAGTCGTCGCCGTCGGCCTGCTGGAAGGGCAGCGACCACAGGCGGTCGAGGATGACCACCCCGGCCTCGTCGGCCATCGCGGCCAGGGCCCGCGCCACGGGCTCCAGCTCCTCCGGCGCGCCGGTGCCCTCCAGCGAGCGCGGCAGGCGGAAGGGCAGGCCGAACTCGGCGCACACCGACAGGACGACGTCGAGGAAGTGGCGGCCGGTGGCCAGGCCGTACAGGCTGCCCATGTGGTTGTCGGCGTGCGAGGGGTCCAGGCCGAGCGCGACGGCCTTGCGGATCTGGTTGACGATCTCGACGCGGACCTCGTCGGGGTCGGCGGACCGCTCGAAGGAGGCGCAGTCGCGGAAGAAGTAGCCGGTCTCGTCCACCAGCGTGGGGACGGGCCGGTCGCGGGTGACCGGGCCCCAGCGGTAGCCCTCCCACTCGCTGGTCAGCGTCAGGTGCACCCCGACGTCGAAGCCCGCGGCCTCGGCGACGGCCTGCGGCGCCCACGGGCAGGGCGTCATCACCGTGGCCGAGCTGATCGCCCCGGCCCGCAGCAGGGAGGTGATGCCGAGGTTGGCCGACCGGCTCATGCCGTAGTCGTCGGCGTTGACGATGAGCAGCCGGTCGTCGGGGGCGTGGCCGAGCCGGGAGGCGAGCGTCATCAGGGAACCCTTCGTAGGTGGAGGCTCGTGCGGCTCGGCGACCGCGGCCAGGTCGACGTCGTTCTCCGGCAGCACCGGCATGGGCAGGACGGCCTCCAGCGCCTCGGCCGGCCCGCGCACCGAAGGTAGGCCGGAAATCTTCCAACCGATCGTGCAGCACGGGACGACCTCCGTCAATTCTCGGTCCGGGTGGCGTACTTGCCGGGCGGGCGCGTACGCGAGACGGTGGCCAGGTGCCTGACATCCCCGGTCCCCCTCCCGCGCCGGACGGCGGGCTGAGCGCCGTCGCGGCCGCCGGCGGCCTGCACACCTACCAGCTCCGGCTGCACGAGCGGTACGGCCCGCTGGTGCGCTTCCAGCTCCCCGGCGTACCGGCGGCGATCTCGGTGGCCGACCCCGTGCTGCTGGAGGCCACGGCCGCGATCGACGAGCGCCCCGACGAGCTCTTCGAGTTCCTGGCCCCCCTGTGCGAGGCCGGCAACCTGCAGACGCTGCCCGCCGACGAGCACGGCCCCTTCCGCCGGGTCCTGCTCTCGGTCCTCGCCGGCCGCCGGTCGCACGAGGCGCACTTCGCCGGCTTCGTCACCCTGGCCACCGAGCTGGCCGACCGCTGGGAACGCCGCGCCGCCGACGGCCCGGTGGCGCTCCAGCAGGACCTGAGCGAGCTGTCCCTGCGCATGATCGCCCAGTACGCCCTGGGCGGCGGCCTCGCCGACCCGGCCCGGGTGGTGAGCGCGTTCGAGACCGTGCTGACCGTGCACCTGGGCCGCCTGTACGAGCGCGACGACGACCGGGCGCGCGGCGAGCGGGCGCTGGCGTATCTGCGCGAGGTCGTGGACGGGGTCCTGGCCCGCGGCGGCAGCGAACTGGTGACCGCCCTGGCGAAGGCGGACATGTCGCCCGCCCGGATCAGGGACACCGTGCTCATGATCATGCTCGCGGCCCACCACACCACCGGCGTGGCCGTCTCCTGGACCCTGCACCTGCTCGCGCGCAACCCCGGCCCGGCCGCGCTGGTGACCGCCGAGCTGGACGACGTGCTGGGCGAGCGCGCCGCCCCCGACTATGCCGACCTGCGACGGCTGCCGTACCTGGAGATGGCGCTCAAGGAGTCGATGCGCCTCTACCCACCCGGCCCGTACGGCGCCCGCGAGACCACCGAGGACCTCACCCTGGGCGGCCACCACGTCCCGGCGGGCACCACGATCTTCTACCCCTTCTGGGCCGTCCACCTCGATCCGCGCCACTGGCCGGACCCGCACGCGTTCAGACCCGACAGGTTCACCCCCGAGGCGCAGGCCGCTCGCCACCGCTACGCCTACCTTCCCTTCGGCCTCGGGCCGCGCGGCTGCGAGGGCGCGAGCCTGGCCATGGTCGAGGCCGAGCTGGTGCTCGCCGTGCTGCTCAGGAGGTTCGCCTTCGAGCCGGTCGAGGACCATCCGGTGACGCCCGTCGAACGCTTCGTGCTGTGGGCCGAGCACGACATCCGCATGCGCCTGACCGGCCGCCGCCCCCGCTGACGCGCCGGACGGGTGTGGCGGGTCTTGCCTCGGCGTGCGCGCTGGCATATGAGTGATGCACGCTCGTTCGGACGCCGCCCATGCATGGGAGAGTCGATGAACATCCGCGGAAAGGCGACGGCCACTGTGGCGGCCGGCGCCCTGGTCACCCTCACCGCCCTCACCGCCGGCGGCCCGCCCGCCTCGGCCCGGACCGCCGCCCCGGGGGTGACGCACGAGGAGAACCCCCGGGTCCCCGTGGGCGCCGCCTGGACCGAGGCGTATTTCCCCTCCTCCGACGGCAGCGGCGTCGAGCTCCACGCCGACGTGCTGCGCCCGGCGTACCTGCCGGCCGCCGCGCGGACGCCGGTGATCGTCTCGGTCGGCCCCTACTTCGCCCACGCCGGGCAGACCGGCCCCGAAGGCTGGGACCGGGTCGGCCCGTCGGCGCGCTTCCAGGACTTCGTCGACGGCGCCGGGCTGATGGCCCGCGGCTACACCTTCGTGATGGTCGACCTGCGCGGCTTCGGCGGCAGCACCGGCTGCCTGGACTGGGTCGGCCCCGGTGAGCAGGCCGACGTGCGGGCCGCCGTCGAGTGGTCGGCGGCCCAGCCCTGGTCGTCCGGCAAGGTCGGCATGTACGGCAAGTCCTACGACGCGGTCACCGGCCTGGTCGGCAACAATCTCAGGCTGCCGAGCCTGAAGGCGGTCGTCGCCCAGGAGCCGGTCTGGAACATGTACAACTACCTGTTCAGCAACAAGGTCCCGCGGCCCAACGTCACGGGCACGCCGCAGGCGTACAACTCGATCGCGACGATGCCGCCGATGGCCGACGACAGCGACCGGTACAAGGCGAACGCCCAGTACGAGACCGCCCATCCCGCCTGCCTGACCGACAACGTCACCAACAACAACAATCCCGACCTGCGCTCGGCCTACTGGCGGGCGCGCAACCTGGCCGACCGGGCGTCCGGCACCAGCACGCCGCTGCTGGTCACCCAGGGCTTCATCGAGCCCAACACCAAGCCCGAGGACATGGAGGTCTACCTCGCCAACCACCGGGGCCGCGAACGCGGCTGGCTCGGCCAGTGGGAGCACGTGCGCGGCAACGACACCGACGCCCAGGGACGGCTGCTGCAAGGGCGCGCGGGCTGGTTCGACGAGGTGATGCGGTTCTACGACCAGTACCTGCGCGGCGTGCGGCCCTCGGTGGCCGACCCGGCGTACGCGGTCGAGGACAGCCTCGGCCTGTGGCGCGCCCAGCCGACCTGGCCGGTGGCCACGACGTCGTACGAGGCCCGGCTGTCGGCCGGCGCGTACCTGGACGACGGCGGCGGCGCCGCGACGGCGACCTCGACCCCCTCGGGCCGCTGGGACATGGAGCACGCGCCGCCCCTCGAACCGCTCACCACCGCCGAGAAGAACTCGGCCAGGCAGAGCGCGGCCGCATCGAGCAGCTTCTGGACCTGGTCCACGCCCGCCGCCGAGAAGCTCAGGCTCACCGGCACGCCGAGGATCAGGCTCGACGCGAGCACGAGCGGGAACGTGATGGTCCGCCTGTGGGACGTCGCCCCCGACGGCCGGGCCACCATGTTCGACGAGAACGTCGCCCTGCTGGAGCGCGCCGGCCCGGCCGCGTTCGACCTGAAGTCGCCCGACTGGACGTTCGAGCGGGGGCACCGGCTGGGCGTCCAGATCGGCACCATCGAGTCCAACGGCTGGCTGGACGTGCCCTCGGGCAACACGATCAGGGTCTCCGGCGCGCGGCTCGGCCTCGACCTGCTGTCGGCGCGGTCCGACGTGGCCACCCAGGGCGACCGCTCGCCGTACCTGGACCGGTACCTCGCGGCCTACACCACCACCCTCGGCGGCGTCGGCGCCGGCACCTTCCCGCTGCGGGTGTCCCGCCACTGACCGGGCCGGAAGCGCGCCGCGGCGGCCGCCTGGGCGGAGGGTACGGCCGGCAGCAGGACCGAGCAGGCTGCCAGGGCGATGCGGGTCGTCAGGGCTCGACGCCGTGACGGTCACCACGGGTGCGCAGGAAACCGGTCACCGCCTCGACGCCGAGGCCGACGGCACGCTCGTCCGCCGCGAAGTCCGGGGCGTGCGGCGTGCCCTCCTCGCCGACGCCGAAGAAGAACATCGCTCCTGGAGCCCGCTCCAGGAAAAGTCCGAAATCCTCCCCGTTGAACGGATAGGAGGCGTTCAGCAGCATGGCGTTCAGGTGACGCGCGCCGGCCCGTGCGTGCTCCGGCGAGTTGACCGACGCCGGATGACGCCCGACGAACCGTACGCGGTCCCCGGCCTGGGCGCGCAGCAGCGAGCGGATGTCGTCGTACCGGCTGTCCGGCCAGGCCCGGACCCAGCCCTGCACCGCGTCCGGCTCGCGATGGGCCTGGGCGTGGACGAAGGTCGCCAGCGGGCCGCCGGGGACGCGCATGTCGGCCGCCAGCCGGGCCATGCCTTCGGGGGTGGTCGGCGGGGTCACCGTCGACAGGCCCTCGACCAGGGCCTCGAACCGCCGCGCCTCCTCGGGCGACAGGCCCTCGATGCGGAAGATGTCCTGGCCGGGGTGCCCGAACCCCGGGGCCACCGCGAACGTCCCCGTGGGCAGAGGCGCGCAGTGCACGGCGTACACCTCCTGCGGCGGGACCGCGTCCAGGGCCCCGTCGGCGATCATGGCGCGGGCGCCCTCGCAGGTCTCCTCGGCGGGCTGGAAGAAGAAGACCGTCCGGCCCGAGGACTGCTCGCGTGCCAGGGCCCGCGCGACGCCCACGCCGATCGCGGTGTGCACGTCGTGCCCGCACAGGTGTTCCGCGCCGCCGGGCACGGCGACCGCGTCCATGTCGGCCCGGTAGCCGATGGCGGGCCCGTCGCCCGCGTCCAGGACGGCCACCACGCCGTGGCCGCCCACGCCCGTCCGAACCTCCAGGCCCGCCGCCCGCAGCGCGTCCGCGACCAGGGCCGCGGTGCGCCGCTCCTGGCCGGCCGGTTCGGGGTGGCGGTGGATCTCGCGGCGTAACTCGATCAGATCGTCGTCGCTCATGGCCGCATGCTGACACATCGCCCCGGCCCCCGTCCGGGGCGACGTGCCGGCGTCAGTTCGCCAGGCCGGTGAACATGCCGGGCTCGTAGGAGCCGCCCGGGTTGCGGACGATCACGTTGAGCCGGTTGTTGGCGTTGATCATGGCGATCAGGGAGACCAGCGCGACGATCTGGTCGTCGTCGTGGTGCTCGCGCACCCGGGCCCAGGAGTCGCCGCTGCCCCAGGCCGTCCAGGACCTGTCGTCCGCCGCCGTCGTGGCCGGTCGCACAGGAGATGCCGGCCACCGGGCGCCTGTGACAGCGATCCGCGCCCCATGAGGTGATTTGGGATGACGCCGGTGTCAACGTTGCATACTTCCCCCATGATTTTCACGCAGCCAGAGCTCGACTACCTGGCCGGACAGCACCTCGGCCGCCTGGCCACCGTCTCCCCCTCCGGAGACGTGCAGAACAACCCCGTGGGCTTCTTCGTGGACGCCGCCTCGGGCACGATCACCATCGGCGGGCACGCGATGGGCGCCTCCAAGAAGTTCAGGAACGTCCAGCGGGGCAGCACGGTCGCCCTCGTCGTGGACGACCTGGCCTCGGTCGACCCGTGGGTGGTGCGCGGCATCGAGATCCGGGGCACGGCGGTGGCCTCGACCGACCATGAGCCGCCGGTGCCGTACTTCTCGCGGGAGGTCATCACGATCACGCCCACCAGGATCGTCTCGTGGGGGATCGACGGAGGGCGGTCGTCGCGGATCGTCTGAGGGGCGCGGGCCGGCGTCCGGCCGTCAGCTCGGCGGACGCCAGCCGTGCGCGAGGAGGTCGAAGACCTGCTCGACGGCCCCGCGAAGATCCTTCCGCCCCCGGGTGAGCGCCGGCGTCTCCAGGACGAACCGGGCCAGCGCGTGGCAGGCGACGTCGTCGGGGGCCACGCCCGCGTCCTCGGCGACGGCCGTGCCGAGGGCGGCGGTGTGCCGGGTCCACATCCGTTCGTAGTACTCCAGCAGCGCCGGCGTGGACTCCACCAGCGCGGTGAACTCGGCCCGCAGCGGATGGGCCGCGAGCGGCGGCCAGGACGCCAGCACGTGCCCGCGCAGCGCCTCGACGATGCTCTGCCCCTCGGGGCGCCCGCGCACCGCCGCGACCAGCTCCGCCTCCCGGTCCTCCTCCTCGTCGAAGACCAGCGCCTCCTTGCTCGGGAAGTGCTTGAACAGCGTGGTGGTCGACACGTCGGCCGCCTCGGCGACGTCCCGGACGCTCACCCGGTCGTAGCCGCGCTCCAGGAACAGCCGCAGGGCGGCGTCGGCGATGGCCTTGCGGGTGGCGGCCTTCTTGCGTTCGCGGCGGCCGGTGACGGGTGGCGTGTCCATGCCGCCCACCCTAGCAAAAGGTGGCATGAGGCAATAAGTGGACCGGTTGCACTTTTGTACTTGTTCTGCTTCTCTGGGACCGTACCCACCCGGCCCTCTGAACGAGAGGTTCAGCCATGCGCTCACCCGCACCCGCCGCCGCGCGGATCCACGTCATCGGGGCAGGCCCCGGCGGGCTCACCTGCGCCCGCGTCCTGCAGCGGCACGGCATCCCCGTGACCGTGCACGAACGCGACCCCCACCCGCGGGCGCGCGACCAGGGCGGCACGCTCGACCTGCACGCCGACGACGGGCAGGTCGCCCTGCGCGAGGCCGGCCTGCTCGACGGCTTCTTCCGGCTGGCCCGCCCGGAAGGGCAGGAGATGCGCCTGCTCGACCCGGCCGGACGGCTGCTGGACCACCACGTCCCGGCCGAGGACGAGCTGTTCAAGCCGGAGATCGACCGGGGCGCGCTGCGCGACCTGCTGCTCGGCTCGCTGGAACCGGGGACCGTGCGGTGGGGCCAGGCCGTCGAGCAGGTCACCGGCCCGGCCGGCGGCCCGCGGCGGGTGCGTTTCACCGACGGCACGTCCGTCGAGGCGGACCTCGTCGTCGGGGCCGACGGCGCGTTCTCCCGCGTGCGGCCGGCGGTGTCGGCGGCCGTGCCGCGCTACACCGGGGTCACCTTCCTGGAGGCGTGGTTCCAGGACGTCGGGAACGCGCACCCCGACCTCGCCGAGCTCGTCGGCCAGGGCGGCGCCACCGCGGCCGACGGCGACCGCGCCCTGTTCGCCCAGCGCAACGGCGGCGACCACATCCGCGTCTACGTCATCCAGCGCCTGCCCGCCGGCTGGATCGCCGCGAACGGCCTGAACGCCGGCGACACCGCCGGAATCCGCTCCTGGCTGCTCGACGCCTTCTCCGGCTGGTCGCCGTCGCTGCTGCGCATGATCAGCGGCAACGACGGGCGGTACGTCGACCGTCCGCTGTTCGCGCTGCCCGTCCCGCACGCGTGGGAGCGGTCGCCGTCCGTGACCCTGCTCGGCGACGCCGCCCACCTGATGCCGCCGCTCGGCGCCGGCGCCAACCTGGCCATGCTCGACGCCTGCGAGCTCGCCCTCGCGCTGGCCGGCTCCGCCACGGTGGCCGAGGCCGTGGCCGCGTACGAGACGACCATGCTCCCGCGCGCGGCGGAGGCGGCCCGGGCCCTTGAGCACGGCGCCGAGGCCCTGCTCGAACGGCACCAGAGCGGCGAGCTCGCCGCTCTCGCCCCGCCCCGCCGTTGACCCAGGCGCAGGTGGGCTAGCGTGTCGCCGCGGTCACGAACATCGGCAGGGCGAGGAACAACCGCCCGGTCCGGCCGCGCTCGCGCTGCTCGGCGAGCCAGGTCTCGGCCTGCTCGTCGGTGACGGCCCCGGCCGCGCGCGCCTTCCCGGCCAGATCGGCCAGCGCGGGCACCATCGTCGCGTCGGTGCACACCGTGGTGCGCACCTCGACGGTGACGTCGGTGAAGCCCGCGTCCAGCAGGAGGTTGCGGCTGCGGCGGACCACGCGCGGCGCCCTGACGAGGTCGGCGCGGGCGTGCACGATCCGGCGGGTGAGCGCGGCGTCGCCGGAGTCGATGACGAAGGTGTCCCAGTCCTGTCCGAGCAGCACGATCCGCCCGCCGGGGGCGAGCACGCGCCGCGCCTCGGCGACGGCGCGGGCGGGATCGTCCAGGACGTGGAACACCTTCTCGGCCCGGTAGCCGCGCAGCTCGCCGTCGGCGAAGGGCAGCTCGTACGCCTGCGCCACCCGGAACTCACCGGCCGGCCAGCGCCCGCCCGCCACGCTGATCATCCGCTCGTCGGGGTCGACGCCGATCGCCCGCGCGCCCCGCTCGGCCATCTCCGCCACCGCGCGGCCCGATCCGCAGCCGACGTCGGCCACCGCCGCCTCCGGGACGAGGTCGAGCAACTCGTAGGAACGCGCACGCAGCTCGCCCGCCCCGGGCATGTTGTCCGCCATGTCCAGCAGGGCGATGAGCGCGTCGGTCTCTTCGCCGGTACGGCCTGTCGTCTGGTTCTTGGTCATGTGGGGGATCCTGCGGCTTCAAGTCCACTTGAAGTCAAGTGGCCCTCCCTAGGATCGCCGGTCCTGGGAAGAGCGCTCCGTTCCTCCGGCGGCCGGGTGCGGGCATGGTGGGGTGCGGCCGATCCGAGGACCGGCCCCGAGGAGGAAGAGCGGTGATCAGGCGATGAAGGCTGTGCGGTTCCACGAGTACGGCGGGATCGACGTCCTGCGGGTGGAGGAGGTCGGGCGTCCGGTGCCGGGACCGGGTCAGGTGCTGGTCGAGGTGCGCGCGGCCGGGATCCAGCCCGGCGAGAGCATGATCCGCCAGGGGGCGCGGCACGGGCGCTGGCCGGCGACGTTCCCGTCCGGGCAGGGCAGCGATCTGGCCGGTGTGGTGGTGGAGGCCGGTCCGGAGGTGCGCGGGTTCGCGGTGGGCGACGAGGTGCTCGGCTTCACCCACGGCAGGGCGAGCCACGCCGAGTTCGTCGTGGTGGACGACGTGGCCCTGACCCTGCGCCCGGCGGGACTGCCGTGGGAGGTCGCCGGGTCGTTGTACGTGGCCGGCACGACGGCGTACGCCACGGTGTTCGCGGTCGATCCCGGGCCGGGGGAGACGGTGGTGGTGTCCGGGGCGGCGGGCGGTGTCGGGTCCATCGCCGTGCAGCTCGCGCGGCGCCGGGGGGCGACGGTGATCGGGCTGGCGAGCGAGGCGAACCACGCCTGGCTGAAGGGGCACGGCGTCGTGCCGGTGGCGTACGGGGAGGGCGTGGCCGAGCGGATCAGGGCGGCCTCCGGCGGGAACGTGGACGCCTTCATCGACACCTACGGGGACGGCTACGTGGAGCTCGCGGTCGAGCTGGGCGTGCGGCCCGAGCGCATCGACACCATCTGCGACTGGGCGGGCGCGGCCAGGGTCGGCGCGCGGACGTTCGGGGAGGGTGCGGCCGCCTGCGCCGTCGTGGTGGGGGAGCTGGCCCGGCTCGCCGCGCGGGGCGAGCTGGAGGTGCCGATCGCCGGCGTGTACCCGCTGGAGCGGGTGCGGGACGCCTTCGGCGAGCTGGAACGCCGCCACGCCCACGGCAAGATCGTGCTCCGGCCCTAGATCGGGCGACGGGCAGTACGGCAGGCCGCCCGCCGTCCCCACGGGGTGCGTCGCCTGCCGGGGCCGCGTAGGCTACGTCGGGAAACGCTTGTGATCCACGACCAGGAGACCGGACATGGCAGGTGACGACGACATCTCCGGGTGACACCGGAGGTTGATCGGCCCCGGCGTGAGCGCGTGAGCGCCGCCGGCGAGGCCCTGTTTCGTCGTCCCCGAATCCCTGTCCTTCTCACCGGGCGGTTTCGGCGCGCCCGCGTCCTCCTCCGAGGTTCACATGGTCTCCCACCCCTGCCCGCCGGTCAGTGACGCGCTGCTGGCCCACGATCTCGTCCGGACGCTCGGCACGCGGCGCGTGCTCGACGGCCTGTCGCTCACCGCCGCCCCCGGCCGCCGGATCGGGCTCATCGGCGAGAACGGCGCGGGCAAGTCCACCCTGCTGCGGCTGCTGGCCGGTGCGGACGAGCCCGACTCCGGCACCGTCGTACGCCCCGCCGACCTGGGCTTCCTGCACCAAGAGCTGCCGTTCGCGGCCGGTGACACGCTCGCCGACGTGCTCGACGACGCCCTGCGGGAGGCGCGGACGGACCTGGCCGAGCTCGACCGGCTCACCCGCGAGCTGGCCGGGTCGCCGGACGACGCCGCGCTGCTCGAAGCGTACGGGGCCCGGCTCGACCAGGCGCAGCAGCGCGAGTCCTGGGACGCCGACCGGCGCGCGGAGATCGTCCTCGACCGGCTGGGGCTGGGCGGCGTGCCGCGTCCGCGCGCGCTCGGGTCGTTGTCCGGCGGGCAGCGCGGCCGGCTCGCGCTGGCGGCGCTGCTGATCAGGCGGCCCGCCGCGCTCCTGCTGGACGAGCCCACCAACCACCTCGACGACGACGCCGCCGTCTTCGTGGAGGAGGAGCTGCGCGGCATGACCGGCGTGGTGGTCGTGGCCAGCCACGACCGGGCCTTCCTCGACGCCGTCTGCACGGACCTGCTCGACCTCGACCCCGCCGTGGACGGCCCCGTCCGGTACGGCGGCGGCTACAGCGCGTACCTGACGGGGAGACGCGCCGAGCGCGAACGCTGGGAGCGGCGTCACGCGGCCGAGCAGGAGGAACTGGACGAACTGCGTCGCGCCGTCGCCGTGACCGCGCGGCGGGTGGCCCAGGACGGGCTGCGCCGCGACAACGAGAAGATGGGCTACGGCCACCGCGCCGGACGCGTGCAGCAGCAGATCTCCCGGCGGGTGCGCGAGGCCGCCCGCCGGCTCGCCGAGCTGGAACGCGATCAGGTCCCCGCCCCGCCACCCCCACTCCGCCTCACCGCCCCCCTCCTCCCCCCGAAGAAGGACCCCGCCGCTCCCCGGGAAGCCCCCCTCGCCACCCAGGAAAAGCGCGTCGCCACCCGGGCAGAGCCCGTCGCCACCCGGGAAGACCACGTCGCCGCCCGGGAAGAGCCGGTTGCTCCTGGGGAGGGCCGTGGCGGCGAGCCGCTGCTGTCGGTGCGGGGCGTCGAGGTGGCGGGGCGGCTCTCGCTCGACCGGCTCGACCTGAGCCCGGGGGACCGGTTGCTGGTGACCGGCCCGAACGGCGCGGGCAAGTCCACCCTCCTCGCGATCCTGGCCGGCGACCTGGAACCGGCCGGGCGGGTACGGCGGCGGCCGGGGCTGACCGTCGGCCTGCTGCCCCAGGACACGACGTTCGAGCACCCCGCCCGCACGGTCCGGGAGACGTACGAACGAGCCCTGGGGCCGGAGCGGGCCGAGGCCGTGCCGCTGCGCTCGCTCGGCCTGATCCGCCCGCGCGACCACGGCCTGCGCGTGGGCGAGCTGTCGGTCGGCCAGCGCCGCCGCCTCGCGCTGGCGCTGCTGATCGCCGATCCGCCCGACGTCCTGCTGCTCGACGAGCCCACCAACCACCTGTCACCCGGCCTCGCCGACGAGCTGGAGGCGGCCATGGCCGAGGACGGTCCGGGCGCGATCGTGGTGGCGAGCCACGACCGCTGGCTGCGCGACCGCTGGCGGGGCCGCCGCCTGCGCCTGCCGGCTGACGGCTGAGGTACATCCCGTAGTACCCGAGAGCTACGCGGGAAGTGAGCTCCGCAGCGGGAGGCCCGCGAGCCGGGGGGGCCGTAGCGTCGAGGGGGACCGCCCCCCCGCACCGGAAGGAACCCCATGGGCACCTGCGGCCGCCGCATTCCGCTCGCCACGTCCGTCGTCGCGCTGGTGGCGGGCCCGGCGGCGTGCGTGTCGAGGGTGGTGCCGGCGAACCTCGCGCGGATCGTGACCGGCTCACCAATAAGCTGGACCAAGGGTGCAAGCCGGGACTTAAGGAACATGGGCGAGGGCGGATGAGCAGGCTGCGGAAGGCCCTCGCGACCCTGCGCGCGGATCTGTGGACGACGGCCCTTGACCCCCTGCCCCGCATGGGCGGGCCGCGCGCCCTGTCCCGGCTGCCGCACGCCGTCGTCGTCCTGTACGCGACGGCCATGGGCCTGTACCCCGGCGGAGAGGGCATCGACCCGACCGTCCCGCTGCTGGCCATGGCCATGGCGGCGGCCATGGTGCTGGCGATGTGGCGGCCGGTGCCCGCCTGGTGGGCGACGATCGTGCTCATGGTCGCCGGGGCGCGGTCGGGCATGGTCTACGTGGCGAATGATCTGAGCTTCCCCTGGACGGTGCATCCCGAGGCGTACGAGGGGCTGCCCTTCTCGCAGGCCAGACCGCTCGCCTTCCCGTGGACGGGCTCCGGCGTCGCCCTGCAGGCCGGCGTGCTGTTCCTGCTGGCGCTGCGGGTACGCCCCCGCGTCGCCGTCAAGGCGCTGGCGATCACCGCGCTGACCGGGGTGGCGATCGTGGCGCTCATGCCGGAGGCCAACGGGGGCGGGCTGGGGGTGACGGCCCTGATGGCCGACGCGGTCGCGGTCGCCGTCGGGGCCGGGGTTCGCCAGCTCAGGACGACCCGTACCCGGCTGGAGGCCCAGGAGGGGCTGACCGCCGAGGAACGGGCCCGCCGCACGCTGCTGGAGGAGCGCAGCAGGATCGCCCGCGAGCTGCACGACGTGGTCGCCCACCACATGTCGGTGATCTCCATCCAGGCGCAGGTCGCGCCGCACCTGGTGAACGACCCGCCGCAGGAGCTGAGGGAGAACCTGGCGGGCATCCGCCAGAACGCCGTCGAGGCGCTGACCGAGCTGCGCCGGGTCCTGGGCGTGCTGCGCGCGCAGGATCAGCCGGGCGACGCGCCGCAGCCCACGCTCGACCGGCTGGACGAGCTGCTGGCGAACGTGCGCGGCGCGGGCGTCACGCTCACCGCCGAGATCGCCGGGCGGGCGCGTCCGCTGTCGCCGGGCGTGGAGCTGTCGGCGTACCGGATCGTGCAGGAGGCGCTCAGCAACGCCATGCGGCACGCGCCCGGCGCGGCGGTGACGGTCCGGCTGGAGTACCGGCCGGGCTCGCTCGCGATCAGGGTCGTCAACGGTCCGCCCGGCAGGCCGGCGCGGCCCTCGCCCGGCGCCGGGCACGGGCTGCTCGGCATGCGCGAGCGCGCCGCCATGCTGGGCGGCGACCTGGTCGCCGGGCCCACGCCTGCGGGCGGTTACGAGGTCAGCGTGTTCCTGCCGGTCGACCAGGAGAAAGGCATCCAGGCCACCTCATGACGAGCATCCGCGTGCTCATCGCCGACGACCAGGTCATGGTCCGTCAGGGCTTCACCGTGCTGCTCAACGCCGAGCCCGGGATCGAGGTCGTGGGTCAGGCCGTCAACGGGCTCGACGCCGTCGCCCAGGTCGCCGAGCTGGACCCCGACGTCGTCCTCATGGACGTGCGCATGCCCGAGCTCGGCGGCATCGAGGCCACCCGCCGGATCGCCGCCCGTCCGGACGCGTCGGCGAAGGTGCTGGTCCTGACCACGTTCGACCTCGACGACTACGTCTACGAGGCGCTGCGCGCCGGGGCGTCCGGCTTCCTGCTCAAGGACGCCTCGGCGGCCGAGCTGGCCCACGCGGTGCGGGTGGTGGCGGCCGGCGACGCGCTGCTGGCCCCGAACCTCACCAAGCGCCTGATCGCCGAGTTCACCCGGGTCAGCGGCGCGCGGCGCGCGCCGCTGAAGGAGCGCGTGGGCGACCTGACCGAGCGCGAGACCGAGGTGCTGTCGCTGATCGCGCAGGGCCTGTCGAACGCCGAGATCGCCGAGCGCCTGGTGGTCGCCGAGCAGACGGTCAAGACCCATGTGAGCCGGATCCTGGTCAAGCTCGGGCTGCGCGACCGTACGCAGGCGGCGGTCTTCGCGTACGAGACGGGGCTCGTCCGCCCCTCGGGCTACTAGCCTCAGGCGGCGACCAGCCGGACGATCTCGCGCGGCCGGGCCTCGCGCTCGTCGAAGGCCACGTCGACGTCGGCGGTCCCGAGCGCGGCCAGCGACGCGGCGAAGGCCTCGTCGGACTCCCAGCGCACGATGGAGACCACCGCGTCCTCCGACAGCCAGCACTCGGCCGACAGGCAGCCGGGCATGCCCCGGAACGCCTCGGCCACCTTGCGCACCCGCCCGACGAACTCCTCCCGGTACGCGGCCTGCGGGTAGTGCTTGGCGATCATCGCGACGTTCATGGAATTCTCCTCTGTGTTGGTCAACATAGAATATGATTGTTAGCACAGAGGAGGTGGCATGACAACGCGACGGGAACAGACCAGCAACGAGAGCCGCGAGCTGATCCTCAACGCGGCGGCCGAGCTGTTCGCCGAGAAGGGCTACCGGCAGACCACGTTCCACGACGTGGCCCGGCGCTCGGGCATCAGCCGCGGCTCCATCCCGTGGCACTTCGGCGGCAAGGAGGGCCTGCTGCTGGCCGTGCTCGAACGTTCGGTGGCCAGGGTGCGCGACGGCCTGGCCGCCGTCCCCGAGACCGGCGATCCGGGGTTCGAGCCGTTCGATCAGGGGGTCGGCGCGCTGTTCGCCCTTCCGACCACCAAGCTCTTCGTCACCCTGCTGGTCGAGGCGCTGGAGCCCGGCTCGCCCGTCCGCGACCGCTACGTCGAGATCCACGAGGCGCTGCGCGACCACTGCCGGCGCTGGCTCGAACGCCTCCCGCTGCCGCCTGGCCTGCCGGCGGAGCCCCTGGCCGTCGCGCTCGTCGGCGCCGGCATCGGCATCCACCAGCAGTGGCTGCTCGCCCCGGAACGCGTCGACCACGCCGAGGCCCTGGCC
Organism: Nonomuraea sp. NPDC047529; assembly: GCF_040642995.1. Lineage (NCBI taxonomy): Bacteria > Bacillati > Actinomycetota > Actinomycetes > Streptosporangiales > Streptosporangiaceae > Nonomuraea > Nonomuraea sp. NPDC047529. Next base: position 29,091 of record NZ_JBEYTJ010000047.1, read on the forward strand.
GCCCTCCGCGCCCTGGTCGCCGCACTCCTGCCCCCGGCGCACGACTGACCGCGGCGCGGGCTAACCTTCCGCGCGGTCGGCCGCGATGCGGGCGAGCAGGGGCGGGGTCCAATGGTCGCCGTACGCGGCCCGCAGCCGGGGCAGCCGCCAGTCGCCGCCGGTCACGCGTCCGCGGCACAGGGACGTGCCGCACCGGCAGGGCATCGACCACGTCCCGACCCCGCTGTGGGTGGCGTAGTCGATCGTCAGCGCCTCGCCGGGATCGAGGTCGCGGCGCGCGGCCACCGTGGTCGCGTCGAGGTGCCACAGGGTGGGGTCGCAGGAGTGGTTGCCGAAACGCACCGGGTGATCGGGGTCGAGCAACAGGTGGACGCCCTCGCCGACGGTCAGGCTGCTGTAGGGAGGGGGCAGGCGGGCCAGGGCGTCGTCGTCGATGACCTGGCCGCCGAGCCGCATCACGGGCTCGTCCCGGCTGATCGGGCGGACGGCGAACAGGCCGGTGCCGTGGATCGCGGAGGGCCGGGCCAAGGCGCTCGGGCTGAGCCGGCTCCGGGTCGCGTACGCGTCGCTCAAGGCGGGGTCCTTCCAGGGCGGGGATCTCTCGTCCCGATCATCTCCCGGGTCGTCCGGACAGGACAGGACATCGACGGGTAATGGACGCGTCATGGCCGGTGCCGCCGGGCCGCGGACTGGACATGTCACCAGAGGGGGTGCCCCGGGCGAAAGGGAGGTCGTCATGAAGATCGTCGTGATCGGCGGGACCGGTCTGATCGGGTCGAAGCTCGTGAACAAGCTGGCCGGGGAGGGGCACGAGGCGGTCGCCGCGTCCCCGAGGACGGGCGTCGACGCCGTCACGGGGGAGGGGCTGGCCGAGGTCCTGGAGGACGCGTCGGTCGTCGTGGACGTCTCCAACTCGCCGTCGTTCGAGCGCGCGGCGGCCCTGGAGTTCTTCGAGAGCTCCACGGGCAACCTGATGGCGGCCGAGGCCGCGGCGGGCGTCGGCCACCACGTCGCGCTGTCGGTCGTGGGCGCCGAGCGCATGCCCGACAACGGCTACTTCGCCGCGAAGATCGCCCAGGAGCGGCTGATCGAGAAGTCGGGGATCCCGTACTCGCTGGTGCACGCGACGCAGTTCTTCGAGTTCGTGCGCGCCATCGCCGACGCGTCCACTGTGGACGGCGAGGTGCACATCGCGCCCGTGCTGTTCCGGCCGATCGCGGGCGACGACGTCGCGGCGGCCGTCGGCCGGGTCGCGACCGGGACGCCGCTGAACGGCCGGATCGAGATCGCCGGCCCCGAGCAGTACCGCATGGACGAGTTCTTCCGCAACGCCCTGGCCGGTCTCGGTGACCCGCGCGAGGTGGTCAGGGACGTGCACGCCCGCTACTTCGGCAGCGAGCTGAGCGAGCGCTCGCTGGTGCCCGGCGACGACGCCGTCCTGGGGCGGACCACGTACCAGGACTGGGCCGTCGCCCAGTAGGCCGCCGGCGGCCGGAAGGAGGGCCCGCATGTCCCACGACGTACCGGGGAGGCCGCGTTCGACGGCCCGGCGGACGGCGCTGACCGTGCTGCAGGAGGTCCGTCCGGCGTTCGGGTTCGTGCCGGATCCGCGCGCCGCCCGCCGCGTCCAGGGCTGAGCGCCGCCCGGAGCGCGGTCAGAACCAGGTGGCCAGGGCCTCCTTCAGCGCCGCGTCCGGTGCGTCGCCCGCCCAGGCGACGACGCCGTCGGGCCGGACCAGCAGGCCGGCGAAGTCGCGGACGTCCACCGGCTTGGCCGCCAGCAGCGGCACGCGGGGGTCGGCCGCCAGGCCGGCCCCGAGGTCCAGCAGCAGCCCCCGCCCGTCGTGGAGATGGTCGCCGACCCGGCTGCCGTCGGCCAGCTCCAGGTCGGGGACGCTCCGGCCGACCAGCGGATGGTCGCCGGGCAGCTCGTAGCGCTGCCAGACGCCCGAGAGCCGCTTGACGAAGTACGTGGTGCCCTCGGTCGTGCCGATCAGGTCGGACACGACGGCCCGCAGCGCCCGGGGACCGGCCTCGGGCCGCATGAGCTGCACCTGGGCGCGGGTCCAGTCGAGCACCCACGCGCCGATGGGGTGGCGTTCGGCGGTGTAGGTGTCGAGCAGCGCCTCGGGCGAGCGGCCCCGGACCACGGCGGCGAGCTTCCATCCGAGGTTGACGGCGTCGCCGATGCCCAGGTTGAGCCCCTGACCGCCGAAGGGCGAGTGGACGTGCGCCGCGTCGCCGGCCAGCAGCACCCGGCCGAGCCGGTAGGTGGTGGCCTGGCGGGCGTTGTCGGTGAAGCGGGTGGCCGTCCTGACGCCGGTGACGGTGACGTCCACGCCGGAGACGGCCCGCAGGCTGGCCTGGAGCTCCTCGGCGGTGACCGGCGTGGTGCGGTCCTCGGGCGGTCCGTCGAACTCGACGGTGAGGATGCGGCCGGGGGTCGGCCCGTTGGCGTAGGTGCCGGTGTCGGTGTGGTTCCAGCCGGCGGCCAGCCCTTCGCCGCCCTCCATCGTCACGACGGCCTGGTGGCCGGTGATCAGCGGGGGCGTGCCGGGGAAGTCGAAGCCGGCCAGGCGGCGCACCGTGCTGCGGCCGCCGTCGCAGCCCACCAGCCACCCGCAGCGGAACTCCCGCTCGCCCGCCCGCACGACGACGCCGTCGGCGGCGGCGGCCTCGAAGCCGGTCAGCTCCACGCCGCGCAGCACGTCCACGCCGAGCTCGGCGGCCCGTTCGCCGAGCACCCGCTCGATGTCCTGCTGCCGGATGCCGGTGAGGCGGGTGGCCGGCCCGCGGTCGGCGAAGTCGGGGTCGCTCTCGTCCACCAGCTCGCTGAGCAGCCACAGCCCGGCGAAGTGCCCGGCGAAGGAGGACACCTTGGGCTGCTCGGCCGCCGCCGCCCCGCCCCGCTGCGCCATGAACGCCTGGATCGCCTTCATGGTCTCGGCCTGCGCCTCCTCCAGCACGGGGAAGAGCCCGCGCCGGTAGAACGCCTCCGCCGTGGGCGTGTTGACCGAGCCCGCCTTGACCGTCTGGTCGATGTCGGTCAGCCGCTCCAGCACCGCCACGCGGACGTCGTGCAACCGCAGCTCACAGGCGAGCATCAGCCCCACGGGACCGCCACCGGAAATGATCACGTCGTAGTCCATGGCGAAAACTATACCCGACTAAACTTTGAGTGCGATACATTTTTTCTGTGAAAGAGACCCCATCGCTCCGCGAACGCAAGAAGGCCGAGACCCGCAAGCGCATCTCCGACCACGGCTCGATGCTCTTCTACGAACGCGGCTTCGACGAGGTGACCATCGGCGAGATCGCCGAGGCGGCGGACGTCTCCAAGGTGACGGTGTTCAACTACTTCCCCCGCAAGGAGGACATCTTCTTCGACCGCATCCCCGAGCTGGTCGACCTGGTCACCGAGACCGTCCGGGGCCGCCGGCCGGGCGAGCCGGTGCTGTCCGCGCTGCGGGACATGCTCGTCCGGCACGCGCGCGAGGGCCACCCGCTCGGCGGGATCGACGACCGGTTCGTGCACTTCTTCCGGGTGGTGATCGGCTCCGCGGCGTTGCGGGCCCGCGCCAGGGAGATCGCCGACGAGCTGGAGGCCGTGCTCGCGGCCCTGATCGACGAGTCCGGCGAGGGGCTGCCCGGCCGGTTGACCGCGGCCATGCTCGTCGGCGCGTTCCGCTCGGCCTACCTGACCGCCGCGGCCCGCCAGCTGGCCGGGGAGAGGGCCGCCGGCGTGCTCGCCGACCACGTCGCCGCCGTGGACCTGGCGTTCGAGGTGCTGGAACGGGGGCTGGCCGGCACGTAGGCGGCGGCATTACCTGACACGTAATCGACGGCATGACCTGCCCCGCGCGAGAGTTCTTCCGTAAGCGCGAGGACTTTGCGGGAGGATCACATGCCGTACTTCGACAGCCACGACGGGACCAGCCTGTTCTACACCGACTGGGGGCAGGGCGAGCCTGTCGTGTTCGTGGCCGGGGCCTGGCTCAGCAGCAGCTCATGGGAGTTCCAGATGATGCCGATGTCGGAGAGCGGCCTGCGCTGCGTCGCCTTCGACAAGCGCGGCCACGGCCGCTCCGACTGGCCCGGCCACGGATACGACTACGACAACCTCGCCGACGACCTGGCGGCGCTGCTGGACCACCTCGACCTGCGCGGCGTGACGCTGGTGGCGCACTCGATGGGCTGCGGCGAGGTGATCCGCTACCTGTCCCGCCACGGGGACGACCGGGTGAGCCGGATCGTGCTGATCTCGCCCACCGCGCCGCTGGCCGTCAGGACGCCCGACAACCCCGACGGCGTCGAGCAGGCCCGCTTCGACGCCGTCGCGGCCGACCGCGCCAAGGACCGCCCGAGGTGGCTGGCCCAGAACGCCCAGGCGTTCTTCGCCACGCACCTGGGCAACAAGATCTCCTCCGAGCTCGTCGAGTGGACCGTGCAGCGCTGCCTCGACTGCTCGGCCAGGGCCGCCCACGAGGTCGTCAGGACCGGCGTCTGCACCGACCTGCGCGAGGAGAGCGCCGCCGTCCGCGTGCCGACCCTGATCATCCACGGCGACGCCGACGCCTCGGCCCCCGTCTGGCTGTGCGGGCGGCGGCTGGCGAAACTGGTGCCGGGCAACGTCTACCACGAGTACGCCGGGGCCGGGCACGGCATCTTCATCACCCACGCCGACCGGCTCAACCAGGACGTGCTCGACTTCATCGCCGGCACCGGCCGCTGAACGCCGTCTCCGCGGGAGGGCCGGCGCACCGGTCAGGAACGGAGAAGCACCCGCCCCCGAACCCCCGCTACCGTGAGGTCATACCCTCGTAGCTGGTCGGATCCGCCCAGGCGACGCAGGCGGGGGGCCCGCGCGAGAGATGGAGAAACGATGAGCACGCACACGCCGCCCGAGCGGCAGGTCGCCGACAGCCACGATCTGATCCGGGTCCACGGCGCGCGCGAGAACAACCTCAAGGACATCAGCGTCGAGATCCCCAAGCGCCGGCTCACGGTGTTCACCGGCGTGTCCGGCTCGGGCAAGAGCTCCCTGGTGTTCGCCACGATCGCCGCCGAGTCGCAGCGGCTGATCAACGAGACCTACAGCACGTTCGTCCAGGGCTTCATGCCGACGCTGGCCCGGCCCGAGGTCGACGTGCTCGAAGGGCTGACCACCGCGATCATCGTCGACCAGCAGCGCATGGGCGCCGACCCCCGCTCCACCGTCGGCACCGCCACCGACACCAACGCGATGCTGCGCATCCTGTTCAGCCGGCTCGGGCAGCCGCACATCGGCTCGCCCAACGCCTACTCCTTCAACGTGCCCTCGGTTCGCGCGACCGGCGCGATCACCGTCGAGCGCGGCTCCAGCAAGACGGTCCGGCAGAGCTTCACCCGCCTGGGCGGCATGTGCCCCCGCTGCGAAGGCCGCGGCACGGTCTCCGACATCGACCTCACCCAGCTCTACGACGACTCCAAGTCGCTGGCCGGCGGCGCCTTCACCATCCCGGGCTGGAAGTCCGACAGCTTCTGGACCGTGCGCGTCTACGCCGAGTCGGGGCTGCTCGACCCCGACAAGCCGATCCGCGACTTCACCAAGCGGGAGATGCAGGACTTCCTCTACCGGGAGCCGACCAAGGTCAAGGTCGAGGGCGTCAACCTCACCTACGAAGGGCTCATCCCGAAGATCCAGAAGACGTTCCTGTCCAAGGACAAGGAGGGCATGCAGCCGCACATCCGCGCCTTCGTCGAACGGGCGGTCACCTTCACCACCTGCCCCGAGTGCGACGGCACCCGGCTCAGCGCCGAGGCCCGGTCCTCGAAGATCGACGGCGTCAGCATCGCCGACGCCTGCCGGATGCAGATCACCGACCTGGCCGCGTGGATCCGCGGCCTCGACCGGCCGTCCGTGGCGCCGCTGCTGGCCACCCTGGGCCGTACGCTCGACTCCTTCGTCGAGATCGGGCTCGGCTACCTGTCCCTCGACCGGCCGGCCGGCACGCTGTCGGGCGGCGAGGCCCAGCGCGTCAAGATGATCCGGCACCTCGGCTCCTCCCTCACCGACACCACGTACGTCTTCGACGAGCCCACCATCGGCCTGCACCCCCACGACATCCAGCGGATGAACGGCCTGCTGGCCAGGCTGCGCGACAAGGGCAACACCGTGCTCGTCGTCGAGCACAAGCCGGAGGCCATCGCCGTCGCCGACCACGTCGTCGACCTCGGCCCCGGCGCCGGCACCGAGGGCGGCACCGTCTGCTTCGAGGGCACCGTCGAGGGGCTGCGGGCCAGTGGCACGGTCACCGGCCGCCACCTCGACGACCGCGCCCGCCTGAAGGAGGAGGTGCGCAAGCCCACCGGGGCGCTGGAGATCCGCGGCGCGGACAAGCACAACCTGCGCGACGTCGACGTCGACATCCCGCTCGGGGTGCTGGTCGTCGTCACCGGCGTGGCCGGTTCCGGCAAGAGCTCGCTCGTGCACGGGTCCGTCCCGGCGGGCGCGGGCGTGGTGTCGATCGACCAGAGCCCGATCCGCGGCTCGCGGCGCAGCAACCCGGCCACCTACACCGGCCTGCTCGACCCGATCCGCAAGGCGTTCGCCAAGGCCAACGGCGTCAAGCCGGCCCTGTTCAGCGCCAACTCCGAGGGTGCCTGCCCCAACTGCAACGGCGCCGGCGTCATCTACACCGACCTGGGCGTGATGGCCGGCGTCGCCACCGTGTGCGACGAGTGCGAGGGCAGGCGCTTCCAGGCCGAGGTGCTGGAGTACCGCTTCGGCGGCCGGGACATCAGCGAGGTGCTGGCGATGCCGGTGACCGAGGCCGAGGACTTCTTCGGCGCGGGCGAGGCGCGCACCCCGGCCGCGCACGCCATCCTCGGCCGGCTCGCCGACGTCGGGCTCGGCTACCTGAGCCTGGGCCAGCCGCTCACCACGCTGTCCGGCGGCGAGCGGCAGCGGCTCAAGCTGGCCACCCAGATGGCCGACAAGAGCGGCAGCGTCTACGTGCTCGACGAGCCCACCACCGGCCTGCACCTCGCCGACGTCGAGCAGCTTCTCGGCCTGCTCGACCGGCTCGTCGACGGCGGCAAGTCGGTGATCGTCATCGAGCACCACCAGGCGGTCATGGCGCACGCCGACTGGATCATCGACCTCGGCCCCGGAGCCGGCCACGACGGCGGCCGGGTCGTCTTCGAGGGCACCCCCGCCGACCTCGTCGCCGCCCGTTCCACGCTGACCGGCGAGCACCTGGCGGCCTACGTCGGGGCCACGAACCCGTGAGGCTGCTCGTCGTCGGCGGCAGCGGCTTCCTGGGCGGCGAACTCGTCCGGCAGGGCGTGGCGGCCGGGCACGAGGTGGCCGCGACCTGCCACAGCCGTCCCGGGGAGGCGTCCGGCGTCGCGTGGTCGCCGCTCGACGTGCGCCGGCGCGCCGACGTCGAGGCGCTGGTCGCCGAGGTCCGGCCGGACGCGGTCGTCAACGCCACCTCCCGGCAGCACGACTGGGCGACCATGGCCACCGGGGCGGCGAACGTCGCCCTGGCCGCCGCCGCGGCGGGCGGTCACCTGGTCCACGTCTCCAGCGACGCCGTCTTCTCCGGGGCCGCGACCCGCTACGACGAGACGTGCCTCCCCGACCCGATCAGCCCGTACGGCGCGGCCAAGGCGGCCGCCGAGACGGCCGTGGCCGCGGTCGCGCCGGACGCGGTGATCGCCAGGACGTCGCTGATCGTCGGCGCCGGCTCGCCGCACGAGGCGCTGGTGCACGCCCTGGCCACCGGCCGGACGAAGGGCGCGCTGTTCACCGACGACGTGCGATGCCCGGTGCACGTCGCCGACCTCGCGGCGGCCCTCCTGGAACTGGCCGCCTCCGGCCGGTCCGGCGTCCACCACGTCGCCGGCGCCGACGCGCTGAGCCGGTACGAACTGGGCCTGCTCGTCGCCCGCCGCGACGGCCTCGACCCGGACCGGATCCCTGCGGGCCTGCGCGCCGGGTCGGGCGTGCCCGGCCCGCTGGACGTGCGCCTCGACTGCGCCGCCACCCGGCGGGCGCTGCGGACCGAGCTGCGCGGTGCGCGACGGTTCCTCGACGCGGCCCGCCCCTGACCTCGCCGCCTCAGAGCCGCTGGTTGATGCGGATCAGGTTGCCCGCCGGGTCGCGTACGGCGCAGTCGCGCACCCCGTACGGCTGCTCGGCCGGCTCCTGGACGATCTCCGCGCCGTTGGCCGCCAGCCGGTCGAAGACGGCGTCGAGGTCGTCCGTGGACAGGTTGATGCCGGCGAAGGTGCCCTTGGCCATCATCTCGACGATGGTGCGGCGCTCGTCCTCGGTGATCCCGCAGCCGTCGGGGACCGGCGGCTGCAGCACGATCGACGTGCCGGGCTGGCCTGCGGGGCCGACGGTGATCCAGCGCATCCCGTCGTAGCCGACGTCGCCGCGCACCTCGAAGCCGAGCGCGTCGCGGTAGAAGGCCAGGGAGGCGTCCGGGTCGTCGTGGGGGAGGTAGCTGGAGTGGATGGTGATGTCCATGCCGGTCACGCTAGCCGCGCCCCGCCTGGCGGCGCTTCTCCGTTCCTGACCGCCGTCCGGCCGCGCGCTCAGCCTGCATCTGGCAGAGGTACCTTCAACAGGGCGCTGGCTGGAATCCTGGCGGCGCCGCAGGCTTGCCGGCATGACAGAGACCTTGCGGAGCGACGCGCGGCTGGGGCTGCGCGGCCGGCTCATCCTGATCACCTTGTGCGGTGCGACGTTCATGACCGGCCTCGACTACTCGATCATCACGGTGGCGTTGCCGGAGATCGGCCGCGACCTGGGCTTCGCCACCGCTTCCGGCCTGCAGTGGGTGGCCACCGCCTGCCTGCTGCCCACGGCTGCGTTGATGCCCCTGTTCGGGCGGGCCTCCGACACGCTGGGCCGGCGCCGCCTGTTCATCGCCGGAGTGCTGACGTTCGCGGCGTTCTCGCTGCTGGCGGGCCTCGCGCCGACCCCCGGCCTGCTGGTCGCGGCGCGGGCCGGGCAGGGCGTGGCGGCGGCCATGATCGGCCCGACCGCGCTGGCCCTGATGACCGCCGCCTTCCCCGAAGGGCCGCGGCGGACGCGGGCGCTGGGCGTCAACGGCGCCCTGCTCTCGCTGGGGTTCGTCATCGGCACGATCGGTGGCGGGCTCATCACCAGCGGACTGAACTGGCGCTGGACGATGCTCATCCTGTTCGGCATCGGCGTCCTCGTGGTGGCGGGCGCGTTCGCCGTGGTCCGCGAGAGCGCCGCCAGGCAGCGGACCCGGCTGGACGTGCCGGGCGCACTGCTGGCCGCCGCCGGCCTGTTCGCCCTGGTCTACGGCATCTCCGCCGGCGACGGGGACGGCTTCGTGACGCCGGTGATCCTGCTCGCCGCGGCGGCCCTGCTGGGCGCGTTCCTCGTCGTCGAGTCCCGGCACCCCGTCCCCCTGGTGCCCCTGCGCCTGCTGCGCCGCCGGACCGTCACGTGGGGGATGACGATCGGGCTGGTGACGTTCGGCATGTGCGGCGGCGCGACGCTGCTGCTCAGCATCTACATGCAGGACGTGCTCGGCTGGTCGCCGTTGCGGACGGGGCTCGGCTTCCTGGGCGAGGGCGTCGCCGCGCTGCTCGCCGGCACCGTCGCGGCCCGGCTGATCGGCGCCAGGGGCACCGCCGCGACCATCGTGCTCGGCCTGGTCGTGCAGGCCGCCGGCACGGCGGCGATGGTGCTGCTGCCGGCCCAGGGCGGGCTGCCGGTGCTGCTGGCCACCTCGGCGGCCATGGGCTTCGGGCACGTGCTGACCGTGGTGGCCGCCATCACCACGATCACCTCCGGCCTGGACGAGGCCGACCAGGGCGTGGCCGGCAGCCTCGCGCAGCTGCCCACGTTCGTCGGAGCCGTGGGCGTTGCGGGGCTGACCGCCGTCGTGGCCGCGCGCACCGAGGCCCTCGTCCCGGTCACCACCCGCGTGCTGGCCACGCTGGGCGGGCTGCACGCCGCCTTCGTCGTGGCGGGGGCGGTCGCCCTGCTCGGCGCGGCGGCCGCCGCGCTGCTCCCGCGCCGCGCCCCCGCCGCACGCCCCGCCGACCGCCGGCTCGCCGCCTGACGGGCGACGCGACCGGTCAGGCGCCGGCGAGCCGGTGCGACGGGACGGGTCGGGCGGCGACGAGTTCGATCAGGCGGCCCAGTCGCTCCGCCGACGGCGTTCCCGGCTCGGCCTGGAACACCGTCACCCCCTGGCCCTCGTCGTCGGGCGTGCGCAGCAGCTCGGCGGTGAGGGTCATGACGCCCACCTCCGGATGCCGGTAGTCGCGGGAGATGGAGGCGCAGTTGCTGACCGGATGCTCCGACCACATCTCCCGGAACTCCGGGCTGCGCACCAGCAGCTCCTCGACCAGGCCGGTCACGCCCTCGTCGCCGGGGAACCTGGACAGCGACCCCTGCAGGTACGCGATGTCGTCCCGGGCCTTGCCCGGCCAGTCCACGTACAGGCGGCGGGCGAAGTCCAGCTCCAGGAAGTCCATGAGGATGAAGTTGGGTCGCTCCTCGGCGTCGAAGGCCCAGTGGGGGGCCAGCAGGGCGTGCGCCGGCCGGTTCCAGGCCAGGATGTCGCCCCGCCGGCCCACCGCGATCGCCGGCGCCCCGGCGAAGGAGTCGACCATGAGCCTGATGCCGGGACGCAGCCGCTCGGGCCGGACCCGTTCCCTGGCCCGCGCGACCCTGGCCAGCCGGTGCAGGTGCCTGACCTCGTCCTCGTCCAGGCGCAGCACGCGGGCGATCGCGTCCAGCACGTCGTCGGAGACGTTCGGGCTCTGCCCCTGCTCCAGACGCGTGTAGTAGCCGACGCTGACCCCGGCCAGCGGGGCCACCTCCTCCCTGCGCAGCCCCGCCACCCGGCGGTGGCGGACGCCGTGACTCAGCCCCAGCTTCTCGGGGCTGAGCCGGGCACGACGGGAACGAAGGAACTCACCAAGCGCGGACCCGGGATACATAGCTCCACAGAATGGCAGAAGCCTCGCGACCGGGTCAGCTGTGGCCCGGGGCGGGCGTGCTCCCCGGTTCCAGCGGCAGCACCGGGATGCGCAGGGTGGTCGTGCCGGTGGTCAGGCGGAAGGTGACGTCGATCGGCGTGGCGCCGAGCGGACGGTCGATGTCCAGGACCTCCAGGTGCGGACGGCTCTGCCCCTCCTGGAGCGAGACGGTCGAGCGAGCCGGCACCGTCACGTTGACGTCCTGCTGCGGCGCGCCCGGCCCCGCACGGTAGACGACCTTCCTGGCGTGCACGGTGGTGACGCCGTCGAGCTTCTGGGGCTGGTCGCTCTCGTTGACCAGCGTCAGGTAGAGGCCCAGGTCGTCGCCCGCCTTCTGCCGGTCCATGGGCGGCGCCAGGATGTGCACGTGCAGCAGCCGCATCGCGCCCACCTGCCCGTCGACCAGCCCCTCCCTGGAGGTGCCCTGGGGGAGGGGCGACTCCCGCTGCCCCGGGTTGCAGGCCGGCAGCAGCGCCAGCACGCAGAGGGCCGACAGGAAGGGCAGCAGCGCTCGCGGGCCCCGTTTTGATGTCCTCATGTTCGTGCCTTCGTGTGGTGTGAGGCCGGTGACGAGGCCACAGCGCGGGCCCGCTCGCACGAGCGCCGCCTGCGGGGGGTTGACCGCAACCACGATGTACCCCCTTGACCGGCCCCCATGCCGGACGCGCCTACCCGCCGGAGTCGCGGTAGAAGCTCAGCCCGGCGTGCTCGGGATCGGTGTAGACCTTCACCGTCCCGTCCGGGTACGCGGCGAACGGCAGGACGACGCCGTCCGGGCACGGGTGCAGGAACATCAGCGTCGGCCCCACGACGACGAACGAACGGGCCTGCGGCGTGGCGTGCTCGGAGCCGTGCTCGGCACGCCAGCTGGCCACCCGGTCGGCCGCGCCGGGCTGCCGGGCGACGTCCTCCACCTTCCCGATCAGGTCCTCGATGGCGACCTGGTCGAGGATCTCGACCTGCACCTGCTGCGGTTCCCCCATGCCGTTCTTCCTTGGCTCGTGTCCTGCCCGCTCCCCGCCCACCCCGGGATGAGCGGCCTACCCCCTGCCCGGTCCGGCGAAACGACGCAGGTCAGAGCCCTGATCGCGCGGCGGGCGCGGCACGGCGTCCCCGCCTCGGCCACCGGACGGATCACCGGCGGCGGCGGTGACGATAGACCGCGTCCCGGCCGGGCAGAGAAGGGGGTTTCTCAGGTTCAGGAGCCCCCATGTCTGGTGATCAGTTCACGCCCTCCGCCCCGCCGGGCGAACCCGGCACGGCCGGCCGGGACGGCCGCGCGTCCGGCCCGCGAACGGACGCGCCGGGCCTGCCCTTCGGCAGGCCCGGACGGCCGTTCGGCAGCACGCCCTTCGTCTTCGGGTTCACCGCCGCGCTCGGTGTGCTGACCGCCTGGCTGCTGGTCCAGGCGCTCACCGCCAGCGCCTCGATGCTCATGCTGATCGTCGTGTCGTTGTTCCTGGCCGTCGGCCTGGACCCCGCCGTGCGGTGGCTGGAGGAGCACGGCCTGCCCCGCTGGGCCGCGATCACCGCGGTGTTCGCGGCGGTGATCGTGCTGTTCGCCGGGTTCGCCATGGCGGTCATCCCGGCGCTGTCGGAGCAGGCGGGCCAGTTCGCCGACCAGTTGCCCACCTACATCCAGCAGTTGCAGAACAACCCCCAGATCCGCGACCTGGACCAGCGCTACCAGCTCCTGGAACGGCTGCAGGCGTACCTGACCAGCGGCGACCTCGGCCGGCAGGTGTTCGGCGGGCTGCTCGGCATCGCCTCGATCGTGGTCAGCGCCGTGTTCTCCACGCTGACCGTGCTCATCCTCACCCTGTACTTCCTGGGCGCGCTGCGCTCGATCACGCGCACCGGCTACCGGCTGATCCCGCGCAGCCGCAGGGACCGGGCCCGGCTGCTCGGCGACGAGATCCTCGCCCGGGTCGGCGGCTACGTGGCCGGCAACCTGATCATCTCCCTGATCGCGGGCGTCACCACGTTCGTCTTCCTGTCGATCGCGGGCGTGCCGTACGCGCTCGCGCTGGCGATCATCGTGGCCCTCACCGACCTCATCCCGCTCATCGGCGCGTTCATCGGCGCGGGCATCGCCACGCTGGTCGCGCTGTTCGCCTCGCTCCCGGTGGCCATCGCCACGCTCATCTTCTTCATCGTCTACCAGCAGATCGAGAACTACCTGATCGCGCCCAAGGTGATGAAGTCGTCCGTGGACGTGCCGGCCGCCGCCACCATCGTGGCCGCCCTCATCGGCGGCGCCCTGCTCGGCGTGGTGGGGGCCCTGCTGGCCATCCCGGTCGCCGCCGCCGTCCAGGTGATCGTCAACCACGTGGTGCTGCCTCGTCAGGAACGTCACTGAGGACGCGGGTGTGAGCGCCTGACCTCGGGGTACCTGGGCCGGACCCGACGCCCGGCAATCTTCGACCCCGGCCGGGCGCCCCGACCCCAGGGAGGCCGTCCATGGACGCGATCGTGCTGCTCAAAGAGGACCACAAGACGGTGGAGAAGCTGTTCAAGGAGTTCGAGAAGGCGGGCTCCGGCGCCCACAAGACCAAGCAGAAGATCGTCGCGCAGGTCATCGAGGAGCTGACCGCGCACACCTACATCGAGGAGACGATCTTCTACCCGGCCGCCCGCGCGGACACGCCGGACACCACCGACCACATCCTGGAGAGCGTCGAGGAACACCACGTCGTCGTCTGGATGCTGGCGGAGCTGAAGGACCTCGACCCGGCCGACGAGCGCTACGACGCCAAGATGACGGTGCTCATGGAGAACGTCCGCCATCACGTCGAGGAGGAGGAGAAGGAGTGGTTCCCGCAGGTGCGCGAGTCCATGGGCCGCAACCGGCTGCGGGAGCTGGGTGAGGAGATGGACAAGGCGAAGGCCGAGGCCCCCCGCGACCCCCTGAAGATCCCCAGCGCCTCCTCCTAGGCGCGGCGCGGGATGGAACGGCTTGGAACGCCCCAACAGGTGCAGGCCGATCCATCCCGATCCAGGAGGAGACCATGACGTACCTGAGGAGAAAGGTGCCGGCGGCGGTACTGGCCGGCGCCGCCCTCGCGGCGGTCGTCGCGACGCCCGCCGCCGCGCGGACGGGCACGCTGTTCGACGGCTTCGGCCGGAACCTCGCCGAGAACGTCGCGCTCGCCGACGCCGAGTCCGACGCCCGCTCGAACGCGCTGCGTCACGGGTTCACGACGTGCCAGGTGTTCGAGTCGGTGACCTCCCAGGACGCGCGTACGCACGTGTTCTCCGCCCTGGTCACGGTGAGTTGCGAGGACGCGGCCCTGTAGGGCGTCACGGTGGGCGCGGCGCGCCGGGCAACCGGACAAGTCCGGCGCGTTTTACCGTCGTCCGACGTGGGGTTGATCTGGCACTAAGGTGTGCCGCATGAATACAACTACGGAGAGTAGCGTCATGCGTACTCTCAGACATGATGTGCCGGCATCGCTGGTGGTGTTCCTCGTCGCGGTGCCCCTCTCGCTCGGCGTGGCCCTGGCCGCGGGGGCGCCGCTGGCCGCCGGGCTCGTCGCCGCCGCCGTGGGCGGCATCGTCGCCGGGCGCCTGGGCGGCTCGGTGGTGCAGGTCAGCGGCCCGACCGCGAGCCTGACGGTGGTGATCGCCGGTCTGGTGCAGACCTACGGCTGGCGCGCCACCTGCCTGATCACGATCGTGGCCGGCGCCCTTCAGGTGCTGCTCGGCGCGTTCAAGGCGGCCCGGGCCGCGCTCGCGGTCTCGCCCGCGGTCGTGCACGGCATGCTCGCCGGGGTCGGCATCATCATCGCGCTCGCCCAGCTGCACGTCGTCCTCGGCGGCAGCCCCGAGCAGTCGCCGTGGGCCAACCTGGCCGAGCTGCCCAGCCAGATCATGGACCTGCACGGCCACAAGGTGATGGTCGGCATCCTCACCATCACGGTCCTGCTGGCCTGGAGCCGGATGCCCAAGCCCGTCCGGGCGATCCCCGCGCCGCTGGCCGCGCTGCTCGCCGCCGCCGTCACCGCCGCGGTGTTCGGCTGGAACGTCACCCGCATCGACCTGTCCGGCGCGATCACCGCGTGGGCGCCTCCGGTGCTGCCGGCCGGCGACTGGCAGCACATCGCCATGGGCGTGCTGCTGGTGGCGCTGGTGGCCGGGGCGGAGTCGCTGCTGTGCTGCGTGGCCACCGACAGCATGCACACCGGCCCCCGCTCCGACCTCGACCGCGAGCTGACCGGCCAGGGTGTGGCCAACATGGTGAGCGGCTTCCTCGGCGGGCTCCCGGTCGCCGGCGTGATCGTGCGCAGCACCACCAACATCCAGGCGGGCGCCCGCACCCGCTGGGCGGCGATCCTGCACGGCGTCTGGGTCCTGCTGTTCGCCCTCTGCCTGGGCTGGACGATCAAGCTGATCCCGATGGAGGCGCTGGCCGCGCTGCTGGTCTTCATCGGCATCAAGACCATCAGCCTCGGCCACCTCAGGAAGGTCCACGGCCACAACGAGGTGCCCGTCTACGTCATGACCATGTCGGGCGTGATCCTGGTCGGGCTCGCCGAGGGCGTCCTGGCCGGGCTGGCGCTGGCCGCGCTGCTGGCGTTGCGGCGGCTGACCCGGGTGACCGTGGACAAGCGGCAGGAACCCGGCGGGGTCATGCACGCGACGGTCTCCGGCTCGCTCACCTTCCTGGGCGTGCCCCGGCTGACCCAGGAGCTGCGCGCCATCCCGCCCGGCGTCGCCGTCGACCTCGACCTGAACATCGACTTCATGGACAACGCCGCCTTCGACGCGATCCACTCCTGGCGGCTCGACCACGAACGCCTGGGCGGTACGGTCACCATCGACGAGCTGCACGACGAGTGGTACACGATGGCGGCCAGCGGCGGGCGCATGTTCCCGGCCAAGAGCCCGCCCAAGGCGCCCGGCCGCTGGTGGCTGCCGTGGACCCACCGCGGTCGTCCGCTGTCGGCCACGGCGGCGATCGAGTGCCGGCTCGCCCAGGGCGCGGACGAGTTCCACAAGCGCACGGCCCCGCTGCTGCGGCCCATCTTCACCCAGCTCGCCACCCAGCAGCGTCCCTCCCACCTGTTCATCACCTGCGCCGACTCCCGGGTCGTGCCCAGCCTGATCACCTCCAGCGGGCCCGGCGACCTGTTCACGGTCCGCAACATCGGCAACCTGGTGCCGTGCGCCGGCTCCGAGCCGCACGACGACTCGGTGGCCGCCGCCATCGAGTACGCCACCGGCGTCCTGAACGTGCACACCATCACCGTCTGCGGGCACTCCGGCTGCGGCGCGATGGCGGCGCTGCTGAAGGGCCCGGCGACCATCGAGGGCCTGCCGCAGCTCAGCCGCTGGCTCCGGCACGGCCGTCCCAGCATCGACCGGCTCGGCGAGGACGGCCACGACACCTCCGCCGAGGACGCCTCGCTCGACGCGCTGTGCCGGCTCAACATCCAGCAGCAGCTGGAGAACCTGCGGACCTACCGCAAGGTCGACGAGCAGGTCAGAGCGGGGCAGCTGACGCTGGTCGGCCTGTACTTCGAGATCGGTTCGGCGCGGGTGCACCACGTGCCGCCGCGCACCCCCGAAACCCCGGAGTCCGGTGGCCAGCTGCCGACCGAGCCCACCCCGCTGTAGGCGCGTGCCCGCCGCGCCGGTCCGCCCGGCGCGGCGGGGTCACACGACGTGGTTGCGCAGGCCCAGCTCCTCCGGATAGGGCGAGAAGTATGTCTGGTCCTGGACGTACGTGGCCGCCTCGCCCCTGGCATGGTGGCGCAGCAACGTGAGCGGCACGCTCAGCGCCACCCGGTGCGCCGCGTACGAGCCGATGACCTCGACGAGGTCGGCGCGGCGCACCGGGTCCAGCTCGTCCCCGACCATGCCGAGGCAGTGTTGCAGCACGTTGACGTTGCGCCCGATCGACGCCTTGACCGCCATCGCCTCCTGGAACGCCCTGCCGTACTCCTCGGCGAGCTCCTCGCGCGGCCGGACGCCCGCGGCGGCCACCAGGCGGCCGGTCTCGCGGTAGCCGTCGGGGGAGTGGGCCAGCAGTTGCATCTTGTGCCGGGCCTGGAAGGCGACCAGGTCGCGCGGCCGCCAGTCGCCCTCCAGCAGCTCGCGCAGCCGCGCGTGGGCGAAGATGCGCTCGACGAACGCCTCCCGCAGGACCGCGTCGTTGAGCCGCCCCTCGTCCTCGACGGGCAGCAGCGGGTGGCCCTCGATCACCGCGTCGGCGAACAGGCCCCGGTTGTTCCTGGTCACCGCGTTGTCCCCGGCGTAGAGCGGGATGCCGTGGATGCCGCAGCTCGGGCTCTTGGCCTTGAACACGTAACCGTCGGCCGCCAGGCGCGGGGAGCGTTCGGCGGCCAGGTCGTCCATGGCGGCGGTGAGGTCGCGGCGGCTCTGCCGGGTCATCAGGCGGGGGCCGGCGGGGGAACGTTCCAGGCGCAACGTCTCGCGGGGCGCGCCGAGGCCGATCTCCATCTCGGGGCAGATCGGCACCCAGTCCACGAACGGCGCCAGCTCCTGCGTCAGGAATCGGGCGCGGCTGTGCCCGCCGTTGTGCCGTACGGGCTCGCCGAGCAGGCAGCTCGACACCGCCACCCGTGGCCTGCCCCAACCGTGCGCCTCCACCATGTCCTGACAGATGCCCACCACAGGCGTCCGCACGCCACGAAGATTTGTCGCAACCAGGGCGTAGCGTTCAGGCATGACGAATGCGCACATTCCGCTTGATGGCGAGCAGTGGCAGCCCGGGGATCTCGTCGTCGACGCCGACGGCGGCCTGTTCACGCGCGCGAGTGCGCAGGACCAGGCGGACGGTGTGCCGTGGGGGCGTCCCCGGCACACCGCCCGGCACGCCGACGGGAGCACCCACGTGCCGGCGGGCGAGGCGGGGGAGCAGGTGCCCGCTCGCCCGCTGACGCTGCTGCTCCGCGACGGGCGGCCGGCGCTGCCGGTCGTACCGGCGGACGCGGCGACCGTGCTCGGCACGCAGGCCCGGCAGACCGCGGCGCTGGCCGGGGTCGGCGGCCTGTTCCTGGCCGCCACCGCCTTCGACCCGGACGGCGCCGGCGACCCGAGGGCGGCCCGGCTGCGCGCGGACCTGCTGGATCACGTGGTGGTGGTGGACGACGCGGAGGAACTGACGGCGATGTTCGGCGGCGCGGCCGACGGGCTGCTCGTCGAGCTGGCGGAATGGCACCAGCGCATCGTTGGCGAGACCGCCTGACCGGCCCCCGGCCTTCGCCGGCGAGCGCGACGGACACCCGTAGCGGGACCGTCAGCCGGTCCTGGCGCGCAGGCTGCGCGCCAGGACGGG
The DNA here is from genome assembly GCF_040642995.1 of Nonomuraea sp. NPDC047529. Lineage (NCBI taxonomy): Bacteria > Bacillati > Actinomycetota > Actinomycetes > Streptosporangiales > Streptosporangiaceae > Nonomuraea > Nonomuraea sp. NPDC047529. Next base: position 47,410 of record NZ_JBEYTJ010000047.1, read on the forward strand.
GATCACCACCGTCGCCGGGACGAGGTGGAGCCCGAGGAGGGCGGTCGACCCCGTCCAGCCGCGTGTCCGTACTCATCACCGGGGCGGCGCCGGGGGCAACTGGGACACCGGGTGCAGTACGGGCCTCAGTTTGCGCCGCACCAGCCGGCGGATGGTCCACACATGCCTCAGTCGCGGCACGGTCGGCGGGAACGGGGTGAACCGCGGACGCCACGCGTGGTCGAAGGACAGGATTCCCTGGAGCGGGAAGTCCCAGCGGAGGCCCTTGGCGTGCGGGTCGGGCGGCGGGACGTCCGGCAGCAGCGGTAGGGGCGGCCAGTCGACGTCCGGCTCGGCGGACGACCTCGTCGCGTACTCCTGGGCGGCGCTCTCCCGGAAGGCGTGGTAGATCTCGTCGTCATAGACGAGCAGCAGCAGCCGGACGGGCGTGGTGGTGCGGAGCGCCTCGGTGAACTCCCACATCGTCCCGGGACCGGGGGCCGCCGTCATGATCACCGCGTGCGCGCCCCGGATCAGCCCGCTCACCGTGCCCTGCCAGTCGTCGACCGGCAGATATCCGCGTTCGGCCCCCAGCTCCGGCAGGCGTTCGCCGGGTTGCCCGATCGCGACGACGCGACCCAGCCCGCGGAACTGACGCACCAGGAACTCCTCCTGCGTCCCGGGCAGCTCGAAGGGCGAACGGGTGGTCCAGCCCGGAGCCTGGTCCGGGGGCAGGGCCATCGCGGGGTCGACGGCGAAGGGGCGCAGATAGAGCAGATACCGTTTCCCGGCGAGCTCCTCGAACGACGGGATGATCCGGTGGCGGTGCCGCCTTCCCCGTTTCAGGAGATCGGCGCTGACACCGTAGAGCAGCATCGGAGGCACCACGATCGCGACCGCGATCAGCGGCGGCGCCCACAAGGGAAGATCCGCATCGGACACCAGCTCTTTGTACAGCGAGCTGCCGATGAGAGGCACCAACAATGCCAGGGCGCCCAGTGTCCATCCCAGAACGGTCAACACCCGTCCGCGGGCGGGGCTTTGAACGGCCCGGCCGTCAATGTGGCCGCCGTCGTCACGTGGTCGTCGGAAGGGGCCGATGGCGGTCGCCAGAAGGTTGTTGACGGTGGCGATGACGATGATCAGCCAAGGAATGTGAAAGTCATGGGAAATGCTGAATTTGGTGGCGATGACCGACACGCCGGCTGCCGTGATCGTGACCAGCGTCGCGACATGGACAAACGTCTCGGGCCTGCTCGGGCGTTCGGTGAGCAGAATGTTGATGGCCGCGCCGAGTATCCCCGCCGCCAGAATGGGAAAGAGCATCTCGGCGACCACGTCGCCGACGAAGAGCGCCAATTGAATGAACGGGGTGTCCAGGTCGTCGCGGATCGCGATGTAGGAAAGTGTGGCGAACTGCCGGCGTTCCTGCGCGTAGCTCACCATTGCCACCCACACGGCCGCGAACACCGTGGCGACCAGGCACATCCTGATCACCAGGGTGTTCGCCGCGGCCATGGGTGAATCGGAATTCCGGCCGTGACGAACGTCATGCGTTGTTGCGACCGCCTGGATGAGCGCGGCGGCAACGGCGGTCCACGTGACGGCACCGGAAACGGGGGACACCCGCCCATGGTCGCACAGCAAGAATGTCGCCGGCCTGAACTTGAGAATGGCGCAGACCCGCATACTCGAATGGAGACTGCCGCCGGCCTGGAATGGCGCAGTACGCCGTCCCCGGTCAGGACGCGGGCCGGGCGAGCGTATAACCGAGCATCGGCCACACCTCGCCCTTGACCTCCTGCGTCTCGTCCCGCCGTGGATCACGACGGAACCCCGTGCGCGATGCCACCAGCCGCGAGGCGACGTTGTCGCGATGCGCACGCAGCCACAGCTCGCCCAGGCCGACGTTCCGGAAGGCCCAGGCGCTGAACAGGGCCACGGCCCTGGTCGCCGCCCCGCGCCCGCGCGCCTCGGCGGCCACCCAGTAGGAGATCTCCCCGAACCGGCCGTCATGCCGCAGCGCGATGTTGCCCAGCCGCCGCCCGGTGACCGAGTCGCAGACGAGGAAGCCCTCGTCGGCCGCCGACTCGCGCAGCCGGACGATCGCGGCCAGCACCTGCGCGGCGTCCAGGGTCGGCGAGTCGGTCGTGAACCGCTGGATGAGCGGGTCGCGCACGCTCTCGGCGTACCAGCCGGCGTCCTCGTCGGTCCACGCGCGGAGCCGTACCACCCCGTCGTCCAGTTCATGATCGTGCATGGCCGAACCCTGCCAGAGGAGCTCGCGTCCGGCGAGGCAGGGGACGTCGCGCTAGGCGTTCAGGGTGGCCACGACCTGGTCGTAGTCGCCGCGCGCCTCGCCGTACCGCAGGAACTTCACCCGCTCGACCTGGATCTCCTTCGCGTCCGGCCGGGTCTCCAGCAGCTCCATGACCTCTGCCACGAACTCCTCCAGAGGCATCGCGTGCTCGACGAACTCCTCGCCGGGCAGCAGCGCGGTGCGCACGGCCGGCGGTTCGAGCTCCACGATCTTCACCGACGTGTCGGCCAGTTGCAGCCGGATCGACTCGCTGAGCATGTGGACGGCCGCCTTCGAGGCGTTGTAGCTCGGCGTGATCCTCAGCGGCGCGAACGCCAGCCCCGAGGAGACGGTGACGATCGTCGCGTCCGGCCGGGACCGCAGGTGCTCGATGAACGCGGCGATGAGCCGGATCGGGCCCAGCACGTTGGTCGTCACGGTCTCCTCGGCCGTGGCGAGGAACGTCGCGGGGTCGTGCCAGTCCTCGACGCGCATGATCCCCGCCATCGTGACCAGCACGTTGAGATCGGGGTGCCTGGCCAGGACCTCCTTCGCGGCCGACTCGACGCTCGCGGCGTCCGAGGTGTCGATCCGCACGGTGTCGAGGCCCGGGTGCTCGGCCGCGATCCGCTCCAGCAGGTCGGCGCGCCGCCCGCCGACGATGACGGTGTTCCCCCTGGCATGCAGCGCGAGGGCGAGGGCGAGCCCGATCCCGCTCGTGGAACCGGGGATGAAGACGGTGTTGCCTGAGATGTTCATGCCGTCCAGGTTCCCCCTCCGGGCGCAGCGTGTGCAGAGAGCGCTCATCGGGGGATCGGCGATCCCTGGCTGACGGTCATCAGCCCTGGTGAGGCGGCACGATACTGGGAGGCATGGACCGCGCATCGCTCGCCGACTTCCTCCGACGCCGCCGCGAGTCGCTGCAGCCCGAGGACGTCGGACTGCCCGCGGGTGCCCGCCGCCGCGCCCCGGGGCTGCGGCGCGAGGAGGTCGCCGCCCTCGCCATGATGTCGACCGACTACTACACCCGGCTCGAACAGCGGCGCGGCCCGCAGCCCAGCCTCCAGATGCTCGCCGCGCTGGCCCGCGCGCTGCGGCTGACCACCGACGAGCGCGACTACCTGTTCCGGGTGGCGGGCCAGAACGCCCCGGCCGCCGTCACGGCCGCCACGCACGTCGCCCCCGCGCTGCTGCGCGTCCTCGACCGGCTCAGCGACACCCCCGCGCTCATCATGTCCAACCTGTGCGAGACGCTCGTGCAGAACCGCATGGCCGAGGCGCTGTTCGGCGACAGGTCCGCCCACACCGGGCTTGCCAGGAGCGACATCTACCGCTGGTTCACCGACCCCGGCGAGCGGCTCGTCTACCCCGAGGACGACCGCGACCGGCAGAGCCGCGCTCTGGTCGCGAACCTGCGGGCCGCGTACGGCACGATGGGGCCGCGCTCGCGGGCCGGCGAGCTCGTGCGGACGCTGTGCAAGGCGAGCACGGAGTTCGTCGCGCTGTGGGACCGGCACGAGGTCGCCGCCCGCTTCGCGGACCACAAGATCATCGTCCATCCCCGGCTCGGGCCGATCGAGCTCGACTGCCAGGCACTGTTCACCGAGGATCAGTCGCAGGCGCTCCTGGTGCTCACCGCTCCGCCGCGCACCGAGGCCCGCGAGAAGCTGGAACTCCTCGCGGTGCTGGGCTACGAACGTTTCCCCACCGACGTGCCGGGCTGACCGCTGCCGACCCTGGCGGACGATGCCGTACTCGCCGTTGCAGGGCCACGTGCCGGACTTGGCGATCCTCTCGCCGCCGCCCCAGCAGCGGGCCTTGACCTGCATCACGCGTACGCCCGAGGGCCGGTTCCACTCCGCGGTCGAGAAGTATCCCTGTACGGGCCCAGCGCCTCGTGCCGCTGGGTGTGCCACCCGGCCAGGGCCGTGCTCGCCTGAGCCGTGCCGGCCTGGATACGCGCGGCGGTGGTGGCCGTGGCCAGGGCGAGGGCGGCCGTCGGGGCACCCCGATGGGGACGAACCGCCTTCCCCGTTATGGAAGCGGCGTCACCTGCCCGACGTCCGTTCCGCGACCCCCCAGAACCACTCGATCTTGGCCGCGTGCCTGCGCTCCTCGATCCATTCGCCGAAGATCTGGCGCTCGACGAGGTCGCGGACCGTCCCGTCGAGCACGGCCGGCTCCACCGCCAGGACCTTGACCAGCAGGTGCCCGCCCTCCACGGGGAACGGCCCGGCGACCGTCCCGGGAGGCGCCCCGAAGATCCGCTCGGCCGTCTCCGCGTCGAGGTCGCCCCGGCGGAGGGTGGCGAACACCTCGCCCGGCCGGGCGCTGCCATCGGCGAAGGCCCGCTCGACCATCTGGAGGAACGCGGCCGCGTCGGGCACGGCCGGTACGTCGGCGAACACCACGCGCGCGACCCGGACGACGTCGAACTCCCCGCCGTGTTCGGCGAACCAGTCCTCCACCCGTCCCGCGGTCACCCGCGAGCGCAGCGCGGCGACGGCGGCCTCGACCGCGACCAGCTCCTCCAGCTCCCGGTGGGAGATGCGGTTGCGGTCCATCCAGGCCCGGGTCGCCGCCCCGGTCAGCAGGCCGCGTGCGCGGCGGAAGGCGTCCATCGCCTGCTGCAGCGCGGCGTCGCTCAGCGGTTCCCGCGCCTCCGCCAACTCCTCGCGTACGAGGCTGTCGGCGATGAGCCGGTCGGCCAGCGCGGACTCGTCCCAGATGAAGTCCAGGCAGGCGATCGCCCTGGCCACGGGGGTCTCGATGCCGTTGACCCGGAGCAGCAGGTGCTCGCCCGCGCGGTGCACGCCGCGCAACGGCCACGGCAGGGCCCGGTCGGCGCACCAGGACAGCGAGATCGTGGCGCCGTCGCCGTCCTTGATGAGCAGGGCGTGGTGCAGTGACCCGTCGAACTCCTCGCGCTGGGCGACCAGTCGCGTCCGGGTGTGCGGGTACGCCGCGCGGAACCCCTCCAGGCCGCCCTCGGGCGCGCCCGAGCTGAGCAGGCCCACCGCGTCGGCGAGCATCGGCCCGTACGTCATCGCCGCACTCCGTTCTTGAGCAGTTCGCCGATCGCCGTGCTGATCGGCAGCCCGGTCGCGTCCTCGATCCACAGGAACTGGCCGTTCGGGTTGATCTCCAGGAAGACGTGGCGGCCGTCCGGCGTGAGGATCAGGTCGATCGCGCCGTACGTCAGCCCGAGCCGCTCGACCAGCTCCAGGCAGCGTCCGGCGACGTCGCCGGGCAGGTCGTGCGGCAGGACGGGGGTGGCCCCGGGGTCGTAGTGCCGCCAGTCGTAGCGGGTGTGGTTGCTGACCTGGGAGTGGATCTCCGCGGCGAAGAGCTCGCCGCCCACCACCGTCACCCGCACCTCGACCCGCTTGGGAACGTACGCCTGGACGATGACCGGGCACAGGCGCAGGGCGTCGGCGTGACCGAGGTCGGCCGGGGTCACGGGCGCCGCGAACCGCCCGAACCGCTCACCGCCCGCCTCCGGCTGATTGCCGTGCACCGGCTTGGTGATCACCCGGCCCTCGTGCCGGTCGTAGAAGTCGAGGAAGCAGTCGGGATCGTTGGTGATCAGCGTCGCGGGCAGGTCGAAGCCCAGCCGCCTGGCCACCTCCAGCTGGTACGGCTTGCGCCCCGCACGGTCGATGACCGGCCTGGAGGCCGGGACCTTGAGGCACCCCAGGCCGTCCCACAGGCTCTCGGCCAGGACGCGGCACTCCTCCTCGACGTGGTCGCGGGCGACGGTCCGAGGATGGGCCACCGGGTCGCCCGGGCGGCGGTACCAGATCGCGGTCAGCTCGTCGAGGACGAGACGTCGTCCGTCCTGGACGAGGGTGCGGACGGTCGAGCCGTCTCCCGGATGGCCGATCTGCAAGGTGGCGTCGGCGGGGAAGCGCGCGGGGTCGAAGACGGTGACGTCCGCCCCGGCGAGCGTGCCCACGACGCGCTCGGCGTGCTCGTCTCCGTCGCAGGTCAGTACGAGGATCATCAGCGTGGTTCCGGTCGGGGGCGCGACCCGGGCCGCGCCCCCGCGGCACACTAGTTGCTGTCGCCGGAGGTGTGCGAGTGGCCGCCGTGGATCACGATGACCTGGCTCTTGGCGCCGCCGCTCACCTGGAGCAGCTGGCCCTCGTCGAGCTCAGCGCCGTACGCGGCGATGTCGTCGATGCTGGTACGCGTCTTCCCCATGATCATTCCCGCCCTTTTGTCTGCATGGGGAGCCGAATGCGCCCCATCGCGTGGAACACGGTAGGGAGGCGGCGTCCGGGGCGTCGTCCGCCGGATGGATGATCAGCCGTCATCCTGCGGGCGGAGCGCTGTCCGCGGTCTGCCATGATCATCTTTGGACGGGAGGAGCCCATCCGGGGGAGGAGCGGGTCGATGGCGTTCACGACGCAGAGGTACGCGACCGTCCGCGGGCTGCGTCTGGCCTGGCTGGACGCGGGTGAGGGGCGGCCCTCGGGGGACGGGGTGGTGCTGGCGCTGCACGGGCATTTCGGGCGGGCGCGCATGTTCGCGTCCCTGGCCGGCGCGCTGGCCCCGCGCTACCGCGTGATCGCCCTGGAGCAGCGCGGGCACGGACACTCCGCCCGCGGCGACGGCGATTTCGAGCCGGACGCGTACGTGGCCGACGCCGCCGCGTTCCTGCGCGGTCTCGGCCTGGGGCCGGTGGTCGTGCTGGGCCATTCCATGGGCGGCGTGGTCGCGTTCCGGCTGGCCGCCCGGCACCCGGAGCTGGTCCGGGCGCTGGTCGTGGAGGAGGGCGGGGCGGACAACCGTCCGCCGGAGGTGCCGCATCCCGTGCTGGACGTGAGCGGGTGGCCCCGCCGCGCCGCCACCCTGGACGAGCTGCGCCGCGCGATCGAGGCGCGCGGCATCCCCGACGCCGGCTACTTCCTGGACAGCGCCGTCGAGCGCGGCGACGGGTGGGAGCTGCTGTTCGACCACGACGACATGATGGCCTCGCAGCGGGCGCTGGTGGGCGACTGGTGGGCCGACTGGCTCGGCTCTGACTGCCCGGCGCTGCTCGTCCACGGGCTGGAAAGCTTCGTCCTGCCCACGGCCCTGGCCAGGCGGATGGCCGCGCGTCGGCCCGGCACTTTGCTGCGCGAGTTCGCGGGTTGCGGTCACTGGGTGCACGACGACGATCCCATGGGGTTCGCCGAGGTCGTCCGCGCGTTCCTGGACGGCCTGTGAGACGCGTTCAGGCAGACTCCTTCGCCATGCGGCGCAAGCACCGCAGGCGACGGCCGAACGCGACCGCCCCGAGCACGCAGCAGACGAGGGAGAAGATCGCCAGCAGCGGCAGCAGCCAGACGGTGACGATCCAGTACTGGATGTCGAACGGCCCCCAGACCAGCGCCGGCAACAGCGCGCCCAGCACCGTCACCACGGCGAGGGGCAGCAGCCGCGGAACCAGCCGCGGCCGGCGCGCCGCACGGCGTCGCGCGGCCCAGCGGCGCGCCCGGACGGCCGCGGTGACCAGCAGCGCGGTCATCCCCACAGTGAGCCCGAGCAGGACCGCGTTCACGACGGTGAGCGGGTTGCTCATGGGCGTCGCCGGCGCCCCGAGCCGCTCGGCGAGGAGGTTGGCCGAGAGCAGGCCGGGGTCGCCGCCGCTGTTGGTCAGGACGAGCGCGGCCACGCCGGTCCCGGGCGAGAAGACCATGTCCCCGGTCCACGTCGCCAGCGTCCCGCCGTGGCCGACCAGCGACGGCGGACCGCCCGCCGTGACGGGACGGGACCGCCAGCCCAGGGCGTAGCCGCCGGCCTTCGGCCGGCCGGTGTGCAGCTCGGCCAGCGAGCCGGCACTCAGCAGGCCCGTCCCGAAGGTCCCCTGGTTGAACCGCAGCCACCGCACCATGTCGTCCAGCGTCGAGACCACCCCGCCGTTGCCGAAGCACATCCCCGGCATCTCCGGCGCCGCGACGGCGACCCCGAGAACGACCTCGTACCCGGACGGCAGGCCCTCGGCGCGATCGGAACAGCCCGGCGTCGAACTGGTGGCGGTCATGCCCAGCGGCGTGAACAGCTCGGCGCGGAGGAAGGCGTCGAAGGACGTCCCCGACAGCAGTTCGACGATCCTGGCCGCGATCGAGTAGTTGGTGTTGTGGTACTCCCAGCGGGTGCCCGGATCGGCGGCCAGGGTCTTGCCGGCCAGCCCGGCCACGATCTCCCGCGCGTCGCGCGCGGGCGGGAACACGTACTCGCTGTCGGTGCTGTTCGACAGGCCCGAGGTGTGGCTGAGGACCTGGCGCACGGTGATCCGGGTGAAGCGCGGGTCGGCCATCCTGAAGCCGGGCAGGACCTTGACGACCGGGTCGTCCAGGGAGAGGCGGCCACGGTCGACCAGCAGCATGACCGCCGCCGCCGTCATCGACTTGCTCATCGACGCGATCCGGAACCGGGTCCGCGACGTCACCGCCTCGCCGTCCCCGTCCCGGCCGCGGACGATCGTCTCGACCGACGACCCGTCGATCACGGCCGCCGCGACGCCCGGCGTGCCGTAGACGGAACGGTAGTCGTCGACGAGCCGATCGCCGGCGGCGTGCGCCGGTGCCGTCCAGCCGAGCAGGACGGCGGTGAGAACGAGGAGGGAGGCCACCCGGGACAGGCGCGGCAGACGTGGAAAAAGCACGACGTCGAACCTAGGCCGGGCGTCCTCGGGCGACATCACACCACAGGGTGAGGCGGCGCCACTCGATGGGATGGAATCCGGCCGGCCAGGTCGTCGCGCGCCACGAGCCCGTTCTCGTAGGCGTGGATCACCACGTGCACGCGGTCGCGCAGGCCCAGCTTCTGCAGGATGGCCCGGACGTGCGACTTCACCGTGTTCTCGCTCAGCACCAGCTCCGCGCGGATCTCGGCGTTGGACCTGCCGCGGGCGAGCAGGCCGAAGACCTCGACCTCGCGCGGGGTGAGGCCGTCCAGGGCCGCCGTCCGCCGCGTCGGCACCTGCCGGACGAGATCGAGGATCGTCGCGGCCACGCCCGGAGCCAGCGCCGACGTGCCGGCGGCGACGTCGCACACGGCCTGGGCCAGCGCGGCGGGCCGGACGTCCTTGGTCAGGTAGCCGCTCGCACCCGCCCGGATGGCGGCCACGACCAGTTCGTCGTCGTCGAACGTCGTCAGCATGAGCACCCGGGTCGCCGGCGCGATCCGGACGATCTCCGCCGTGGCGGCGACCCCGTCCATGCGCGGCATGCGGATGTCCATCAGCACCACGTCGAGGCGGTGCCGCCGGACGACCTCGACGGCGTCGCCGCCGTCGCCGACGTCGTGGGTGACCTCGATGCGCTCGTCGGCCGACAACACCGTGCGGAGCGAGGCCCGCAGCAGCTCCTGATCGTCGACGAGCATGACGTGGATGCCGGTCATGCGCCCTCCTTCGTGGGGAGCCGCGCCCGCAGCACCCATCCGTCGTCCCCGTCGTCGATCGACAGGGTGCCGCCCGCCGTACGCACCCGTTCCTCGATCCCCATCAGGCCGGTTCCCGTGCTGCCGGCGTCGCGCGGCGCCTTGCCGCCGTCGTCGCGCACCTCCACGACCACCTCGGACGGGCTCCAGCACAGGCGGGCGGCCACCTCGACCGGTGGTTCGAGGTGGCGCAGCGCGTTGGTGATGCCCTCCTGCACGGTCCGGACCACCGCGACCTCGGCGCTCAGGCTCAGCGGCCGCCGCTCGCCCACCTCGGCGTACGTCACCGCGTGGAGCGGGCTCGCCGCCGACGCCACGAGGCCGGGGAGGGCGTCGAGCGAGATCGGGACCGCCGCGGGCCGGGAGGCGGCGCGCGGCGCCGCGGTGGCCGGGCCCAGGGTGGCCAGCATCGCGCGCAGACCTTGGTGGGCGTCCCGGCCGGCCTCGGCGATGTCGCCGAGTTCGCGGCGGGTCGCCGGATCCGCCGTCGTCACCGCCGCTGCCTCGATCCGGGCCACCATGACGGTGACCGTGTGGGCGATCACGTCGTGCAGGTCGCGGCGGATGCCGGCCCGTTCGGTCGCGACCGCCGCGGCCAGCCGTTCGCCCTCGGCTCGCCGGTCGGCCTCGTGCCTGCGACGTACCAGCAGGGCGGCGAGCCACACCCCGCCGACCACGAGCATCAGCAGCCCGCCCTCGACCAGGCGGGTCCACACAGGGGTGTCAGGCGGCAGCCGGGCCCACGCCACCACCTCCGTGAGGACGATCCCGAGCACGGCGACGGCCAGCGCGACCACCGACGACCTGACCGGGACCAGGCCGGTCAGCCGCCACAACGCGAAGGGGAAGCAGACGGCCGAGGGCAGCAGGCTCGGCGACCAGCTCAGGGCGGGCGTCAGCACCAGGACGAGCATCGCCAGCGCGCCGATCGTGTACCCCGGCCACGGCCGTCGACGGACCACCGCCGCTCCCGCGTGGAGCAGGACGACCGCGCCCGCCGCGGCGGCGACCTGCCACAGATCCGCCCCGAGGTGCCGCACAGCCGCCAGGACGAGCACCGTCAGCAGGGCCAGGACCGCGTGCGCCGCCACCGTCGTCGCCGGCCACGTGCGCCGGCGCGGGGAGGCTGTCACGGTCGTCGCCTTCCGGTGGGGGCTCGTGGCGGGGAGCCGTACCCGGCTCGACGTGCCACAGAATAACCAGCAACGCCCACCCCCACCGACTCCAGCACCCCCGCGGCTCCTCGGCCACGGACCCCTGGTTCGTGGCCGGATTGGGGGAGTTCTTCGGATCGGGGCGGTCCTGCTACCCTGATCGCCGTTCGGGCGGGAAGGCGGGGCCGGGACGAGCGTGTGCCCTGGGAGGAACCCCGGCCGCCGTGAGCCGCTCGACCCACGCCGCCATGGAGTCGGGGGGCGACTGAGGATGAGCGCGGAAGAGGACTTCAAGCAGGTCGGCGCAGAGCTGGCCGACCTGGGCGTGCTGATCTCCAGGATGATGGGCAGGCCCGCCCTCAAGGACCAGGCGGGCAAGGTGTTCGCGAGCCTGCAGCGTGACGGCGCGATGGTGTTCCGGCTGGTCAGGGACACCCCCGAGCACGCGTCCGCGCTTGAGCTGCCCGGCGCGTGCCTGTTCGACCCCTCAGGACAGGGCAGAGTGGTCAAGGACTGGGTCGTCGTGCCCCACTCCTCGGCCGAGCAGTGGACGGACCTGGCCGAGGCCGCCCTCAGCCGCCCCCGCTGACCCTCCGCCCCGCTGACCACCCTTCCCGCCGGTCGGCGGGCGCGAGCACGCCTGCTCCCCGGTCGTCATCGGCCTGGGCCCTCGAGCTGGGCCTATCAGTGGTCGTGGGCAGGTACGTCAGGCGGCGGCGCGGTCGCCGGTGCGGCGGCGGCGCAGGTCGGCTTGCTCAAGTGCGGGTGGTACGAAGGCGATGTCGAGCGTGCCCGGGTTCACCCCGGGCGGGACCACCTTGTCGATCTGGTCGAGGGTGTCGTCGTCGAGGGTGGTGCCGGCGCCGGCGAGCAGGTCGCCGAGCTGCGCCATGGTGCGGGGGCCGATGATCGCCGAGGTGACCGCGGGATGGCTGATGACGAAGGCCAGGGCCAGATGGGTGAGCGACAGACCGGCCTGCTCGGCGATCGGGACGAGTTCTTCGACGGCATCGTGGTTGCGCTTGTCGGTCATGTGCTTGGGCACCCAGTGCATGCGGGCGCTCGAGACTTGTTCGTTGCCGCCCTTGCGGTAGCGGCCGGTGAGCAGACCCGAGGCCAGCGGGCTCCAGACCAGCGTGCCCAGCCCGTAACGCTCGCAGACCGGGAGGACGTCGCGCTCGATACCGCGGTTCAGGATCGAGTACGGCGGCTGTTCGGTGCGGAAGCGGGCCAGCCCGCGCCGTTCGGAAACCCATTGGGCCTCGACGATCTCCGCGGCCGGCAGGCTGGAATGGCCGATCGCGCGTACCTTGCCCGCCTGCATCAGGTCGGTCAGGGCGGCGAGGGTTTCCTCGATATCGGTGCCGGGCTCGGGGTGGTGGACCTGGTAGAGGTCGATGTGGTCGACGCCGAGACGCCGCAGCGAGTTCTCGACCGCGGTGACGATCCAGCGGCGGGAGCTGCCGCGATGGTTGGGGTCGGTGCCCATGGGGCCGTTGACCTTGGTGGCGAGCACCACGTCGTCGCGTCGGCCGCGCAGCGCCTTGCCCACGATCCGTTCGGTTTCGCCGTCACCGCCGTAGACGTCGGCGGTGTCGATGAAGTTGATGCCGGCGTCGAGGGCCCGGTGGATGATGGCGACGCAGTCGTCGGGGTCGGGGTTGCCGAACGGGCCGAACATCATGGTGCCGAGGCAGTAGGGACTGACCTTGATGCCGGTACGGCCCAGGGGGCGAGTGCGCATGATCTGTTCCTTCCAAAGGCGGCGGGCCGGGTGGTCCGAGGCGGCCTGGGCGGGCCGCCTCGGATCGGATGAGTGCGTCGGTGGTCAGCCGGCGTGCGGGGCGGCGACGTCGAGGATCCAGGTGACGCCGAAGCGGTCGGTCAGCATCCCGAAGCCCGGGGCCCACTGCGACGGGCCGTACTTCTCGATGATGTCGGCGCCGTCGGTGAGCTTGTCCCACAGCGCCCCGACTTCCTCGGTGGTTTCGCCGCGGACGGACACGAAGAACCGCTCGCCGGTCAGCGTCATGCCGTGCTCGCGAGTGGTGGCGGCGGGCGCGGCGGCGGCCGGTGCCTGGCTGGGCACGTCGTAGGCCATGATGCTGAAGCCGTTGTCGGCCGTGACCTGGCCGAAGACGATCTTGTCGGCGTCTGGCAGTTCCTTCGGCATGCCGAAGTCGCCGTACGCGATGGTGGTGAGGTGGCCGCCGAACACGGTCTGGTAGAACTCCAGCGCTGCGCGAGCGTCGCCGCGGAAGTTCAGGTGGGTGGTGGTGGAGATGGCCATGCCGGTGACTCCTTGTTGATTTTCCGGGCGCGGTACGCCCGATATGGGCTGGTAAGTCTCGTCAGCGTCGGGCGGCCGAATCGGCGAGTCCCCCCGGGGCTGTTGAAGGGGCCGTCCGGGGCGCGGGGCTGACCGGCTCGATACGAAGGTTCGCAGGGGTAGGTGACAGGATGTGGCACCTACTCCGGGCAGAATGAGGTTCATGCAGAAAACTTCTGCCCGACTGCTGGCTCTGCTGTCGCTGCTGCAGACCCGCCGGGACTGGCCCGGCACGGCGCTGGCCGATCGCCTGGACATCAGCCTGCGCACCGTGCGCCGCGATGTCGACCGGCTCCGCGAGCTCGGCTACCCCATCGCAGCCGTCAAAGGCCCTGACGGCGGCTACCGGCTCAGCGCCGGCACCGAACTACCCCCGCTGCTGTTCGACGACGAACAGGCCGTCGCCCTCACCATCGCCTTGCAGATCGTCGCCACCGACCCCGGCAACGGCCTCGCCGAACCCGCCGAACGGGCACTGAACACCATCCGGCAGATCATGCCCTCCCGACTCCGGCACCGCATCGACGCGCTGCGCGTCACCGCCGTTGAACGACCTGTCACCCGGCCGGCCACCCCGGTCGACGGCGACGTGCTCCTGACCATCAGCGCCGCCGTCCACGCCCACGAGATCTTGCGCTTCGACTACGGCGCCGAGGTCACGGACAATCCCCCGCGCCGCGTCGAACCCCACCACGTCATCACCTGGGACGGGCGCTGGTACCTCATCGCCTGGGACCTCGACCGCGACGACTGGCGCACCTTCCGCGCCGACCGGATCACCCCGCGCACCCCCAACGGGCCCCGGTTCACTCCACGCGTACTGCCCGGGGGAGACGCCGCCACCTTCGTCACCAGCACGTTCCGCGGCTCTGGCGACGCCTCGGGCAACTGGCCCTGCCAAGGCACGGTGATCCTCGACCTGCCCGCCGCCACCGTGGCCCTCTACACCCGCGAGGGAATCGTCGAGGAGACCGGCCCCCACCGCTGCCGGCTCACCCTCGGATCCTGGTCCTGGCCCAGCCTCGCCGCCGCCATCGCCCGCTTCGACGCCGACATCGAAGTCATCGGCCCCGGCGAACTCACCGACGCCTTCGAACACCTCGCCCGCCGATTCAGCAGAACCGCAACCGGCCACGGCATCGCATCACCGGCATCGTGAGTTGCCACGCCTACGAAAGACCTCGCCGAAATCGCCGATGTTCCGCGAACTGCTCACCTACGCGCGGCCGCGCGACACCGTGCACATCTCCGAGATGCGGTCATGGCGTGCAGGTGCGGGTGCCGGTCGAGCCGTCGACCCGATGGATCTTGACCCGGACGGAGCCCAGGGCGGCGCGCGTCGTCGTGCTGACCGTGTCGGCCACCGTGCACACCAGTTGCCGTTCGGCGGTACGGTCGATGCCCCAGCCGAAGGACAGCCGGACGTCCACCGGCCCGCGCGGGCCGATGCGGACGGGCGGGAGCGGAGCGCCCGGTGGGACGAAGCTGACCAGGCCACGCGCGCGTTCGGCCGCGTCCGGGCCCTGCGCCAGCGCTTCGAGCGCGGCGTGCAGCGTGTCGGTGCCCCGGTGGAGGCGCGACACCCGTTCCAGTCCGAGCGCGGAGGAGAAGTACACGTGCACGGTGGCAGACCGGCTGGTCGTGCCCTCCAGCGCGGTGGCCGCGGGACCGGCGGGCGTCGGACCGGTGTCGGTGATCGTGTCCTTGGCGCCCATCTTCGTCACCGGGTGCTCACCGGCGACGACGTTGCCGCCACCGCTGGAGGTGGCGTTCTTGAACGCCACGCCGCCGGCCTTCAACGCCGCGCCCAGCGCAGGGGCCTCGGCTCCGGCGATGGAGTCGCCGAGCCACAGAACCTTCTTCCCGGTCGATTCGGACTTGCCGGAGGTCGCCGCCGTGGTCCTGGCATCGTTGCCGCCGCCGACACCGTCGCCGCAGGCGGCGAGGGTAGCGCTCAGGCTTACCGCGGTCAGGGCCAGTGCGGTTCTCTTGATCGGACGGCGTCGCGCAGGAAGGCTGTTGTTGTGCATGACTTCACCCAACCAGCGGAAAACTCCTGGTCAGTGCGGTCGTCATCAAACCATCACACAACGGTGGAACTCCGGTCATCAACCGGTCGGCGTCGCCCCCGAAGATCTCCAGCGACGATGTGCTTCTCGGGGGCTCACGAGCGCAGGCCCGCGACGAGCAGCCCGACCAGGCGGCGGGCGTCGTAGCGGGGGTCGGCCTCGGCCTCGATGCACAGGTTGCGCACGCCGCGTATGAGCTCGAAGGCGCCCAGATCGGGACGGATCTCGCCGGGGGCCCGTGGACATGCTGCGGTCGCTCGCCGGCACACCCCTCCGGCAGGCGTCCTTCGCCGTCGTGCACTACCCGCACGGCTGGGCGTGCGCCTTCCGCGGCCTGCTCGGTCCGGACCGCCCGATCGATCGGGCGGCGTACGCCTTCATGGACCCCGCCTCCGCCAAGGAACACCCGCACGAGCTGTGGCTGCGCGAGCCGTCCGAGCGGGTCCACGAGGCGTAGTCATATCACCTGACTCGATAAAAATGACAACGGACCATTGCTGATATCTTAGCTCGCTCGTACTGTGATCCCAGTCGCTCGTTGAACGAAGGAGATCCAGTGCCCCCCAGTCACGATCCTCGACCGGCCGGCTGGCGAGTCGGCGCCGACATCGGCGGCACCTTCACCGATGTCATCGCGCTGGGCCCGGGCGGCGAGGTCGTACCGATGAAGGTCCTCTCCACCCCGCCCGACTACGGCGCCGGCGTGGTGGCGGCAACCACCGGCGTGCTCTCCCTGGCCGGGGCCCGCCCGGCGGACGTGGTCGCGATGCTGCACGGCACGACCGTGGCCACCAACGCGATCCTGTCGATGAGCGGCGTCCGCACGGCGGTGGTCACCACCCGCGGCTTCCGCGACGTGCTGGAGATCGGGCGGCTGCGCCGGCCGGTGCTCTACGACCTGTCCTGGTCCAAGCCGCAGCCCCTGGCCCGACGGCGGCACCGGTACGAACTCGGCCAGCGGATCACCGCCGACGCACGCCTCGACCCGCCCGCCGCCGAGGACGAGGTCCGCACGCTGGCCGCACGCCTGCGCGCCGACGGGATCGAAGCGGTGGCCGTGTGCCTGCTCAACTCCTACGTCCGCCCCGACGAGGAGCGGCGGGTCGCCGACCTGCTGCGGGCCGAACTGCCCGGCGTGTACGTCACGGCCTCGGTCGACGTCTCGCCGCAGCCGCACGAGTTCGAGCGCATGAGCACCGCGACGGTCAACGCCTACGTCGGCCCCACCGTGCACGGCTACCTCACCCGCCTGGAGGCGGGGTTGCAGGCCGAGCAGGTGAGCGCGCCCCTGCTGGTCATGCAGTCCAGCGGCGGGCTGCTCGACGCGGCCTCCGTCGCGCGGCGGCCGGTGCAGATCATCGAGTCCGGCCCCGCGGCCGGCGTCACCGCCGTGCAGAAGCTCGCCCAGCTGATCGGCCTGTCCACGGTGGTGGCGTTCGACATGGGAGGGACCACGGCGAAGGCGTCCCTGATCGAGCACGGCGAACCGTTCGTCTCGGCCGACTACGAGGTCGGCGGCGGCATGAACGTCGCCCGCGGCCTCAGCTCCGGCGCCGGGTACCCGGTGCGGGCGCCGTCGATCGACATCGCCGAGGTCGGCTCCGGGGGCGGCAGCATCATCTCCGTCGACGCGGCGGGCGCGCTCCACGTGGGGCCCGTCAGCGCGGGCTCGCGTCCCGGCCCCGCCTGCTACGGCCAGGGCGGCGAGCTGCCGACCCTGACCGACGCCAACGTGACGCTCGGCTACCTCAGCCCGGACGCGCTCGCCGGCGGCCGCGTGGCGATCCACCCGCAGCTCGCCGTGAAGGCCCTGTCGCCGGTGGCCGAGCGGCTCGGCGACGACGTGGCGGGCGCCGCGCGCGGCGCGTACCAGGTGGCGGTGTCGAGCATGACGACCGCGGTCAAGGCGGTGACCAGCGAACGGGGCCGTGACCCGCGCGAGGCCACCATGGTCGCCTTCGGCGGCGCGGGCCCGCTCTACGCCGCCGCCCTGGCCCGCGAGCTGGGCATCTCGACCGTGATCGTGCCCGTGCATCCGGGCCTGTTCAGCAGTCTGGGCCTGCTCGTGGCCGACACCGAACGCCAGGAGCTCACCCCGTACCGGCCCGGGTTCGCCGACGTGGGCGCGCTCGCCGACGAGTTCGCCCGGCTGTCCGCCCAGGTGCGCGCGGAGCTGGGCGCGGACGCCGTCGTGGACCGGCTCCTGGACATGCGCTACCGCGGCCAGCGGTTCGAGCTGCGCATCCGGGTGCCCGACGGCGAGCTCACCGAGGACCTGCTCGCCGAGACGCGGGCCCGCTTCCACGCCGAGCACCGGCGCACCTACGGCCGGGCCGGCACGGACGAGCTGGTGGAGCTGGTCAACCTCCGGGTACGCGGCCGGCTCCCCACCCCGGTGTCCATCGCCGACGTGCTGAGCCTCCCGCTCGCCGCCGCAGACGAGCCCACCACCCGCGAGTGCCGGTTCGCCGAGACCGTGACGACGCTCGTCGTGGGACGGTCCGACCTCGGCCCCGACCCGGTCGAGGGACCGATGGTCATCGAGGACATGGACGCCACCACCCTCGTCCCGCCGGGCGCGCTGGTGCACCGCGACCGGCTCAACAACATCGTCATCACCTGGAGCGCCTCATGATCCGCGACGCCGTGACCTTCGAGGTCTTCCGCAACGCCGTCACCGGGATCGCCGACGAGATGGCGATCACGATCCTGCGCACCGCGCACTCGCAGCTCGTCGCGTCCAGCATGGACTTCTCCGCCGCTCTGTGCGACGCCCGCGGCCGGGTGATCGCCCAGGCCAACACCCTGCCGGTGCACCTGGGCTCCATCCCGGACGCGATGGAGGCGATCCTCGACGAGTTCGGCGACCGGATCCGCCCGGGAGACGTCTACCTGCTCAACGACCCGTCCCTGGGCGGCATGCACCTGCCCGACATCTTCGCGGTCGCCCCGGTGTTCACCGGGGACACCCTCCTGGGCTTCGCGGTCACGGTCGTCAACCACACCGACGTCGGCGGCTGGGCGGCCGGTTCGATGGCCGTGCAGTCGACGAGCATCTTCGCCGAAGGGGTGCAGATCCCGCCGTCCTGCCTGGTCGAGGCCGGGACCGTGAACGAGACGTTCCTGCGGCTGATCCTGCGCAACGTCCGCGAACCCGAGCTGCTGCGCGGCGACCTGGAATCCCAGCTCGCGGCCTGCCACACGGGGGCCGAAGGGCTGCGCGCCCTCGCGGCGCGGCACGGCGTCGAACGGCTCGCCACCCTCGTCGACGAGCTGCTCGACTACTCCGAGACCCTGCTGCGCGGCGCGCTCGCCGAGGCCGTCCCCGGCGCCTACGAGTTCCTCGACCACATCGACGACGACGGCCTCGGCTCCGGGCCGATCCCGATCCGCGTGAAGGTCACGCTGTCCGGGGCCGGGATCGAGCTCGACTTCACCGGCTCCTCGCCGCAGGTCGGCTCCGCGCTCAACGCGACGGCCTCCTTCACCCGTTCCGCCGCCTACGCCGCCCTGCAGGGGGTGCTCGCCTCCGACATCCCGGCCAACAGCGGCTTCTACCGGCCGTTCACCTTCGTCATCCCGCGGGCCTCCATCCTCGACGGGCAGCGGCCGTCCGCGCGCGGCGCCCGCGGGCTGGTCGGCTTCCGGATCATCGACGCGGTGCTCGGGGCGCTCGCCCCGGTGTTCCCCGCCCGGGTTCCGGCCGCCGGGGAAGGCGGGCCGGACGGGATCGCGATCGGCCTCGTCGGCCCGGACGGGGAGTCCATGGTGCTGTGGGACCCCCTGGCCGGGGCGTGGGGCGCCCGTCCCGACCGCGACGGCGTGGACGGCATCAGCTCCCTGGGCGCGAACCTGACCAACACGCCGGTCGAGGAGCTGGAACGCTCCGGCCACATCCGCATCGACGGGTACGGCTACCTGCCCGACAGCGGCGGCGCGGGCCGCTGGCGCGGCGGCCTGGCGACCTTCCGCGACATGACGCTCCTGGCGCCCGAGGCCAGGGTGCAGATCAGGTCCGACCGGCGCACGTTCCTGCCGTACGGGCTGGCCGGCGGCGCGCAGGGCACCCCCTCGCTGAACGTGCTCGACCCCGGCGGGCCCGGGGAACGCCTGCTGGAGTCCAAGCCGCACTTCGTGATGACCGCCGGAACCCGCCACCGGCACGTGACCGCCGGCGGCGGCGGGCACGGCCACCCCTTCGAACGCCTCCCGGACCTGGTCCTCGAAGACGTCCTCGACGGCAAGGTCACCCGCGAGGGAGCCGAACGCGACTACGGCGTCGTGATCTCCGCGGACGGCGTGATCGACGCGGACGCCACAGCCGGCCTGCGACGCCACGCGCGCTGAAGGCCGCCTCCCCACCCCCCGGATCGATTGGAACCCCCCATGAGCACGAACGTCGCACCCCCTGAGAGCACCGTCCCACCTCGCACCTGGCGCAAGGTGGGCATCCGGATCATGCCGCTGGTCGGCCTCGCCTACGTGGCGAGCTACATCGACCGCGCCAACGTCGGCTACATCGCCGCCCCCATGTCCCGCGACATGGGCCTCGACAGCAGCCAGATCGGCCTCGCCGCCGGGCTGTTCTTCATCGGCTACGTGCTGTTCGAGGTGCCGAGCAACATGATGCTCAGCCGGTTCGGCGCGCGGAAATGGATCGCCCGGATCATGATCACGTGGGGTCTGGTCACGGCGGCGACCTCGGCCGTGAGCTCCCCGGCCGCGCTGTTCGTCGCGCGGCTCCTGCTCGGGTTCGCCGAAGCGGGTCTGGCCGCCGGGATCCTGCTCTACCTGACGTTCTGGTTCCCGCGCCGCCAGCGTTCCTGGGCGTTGTCGACGTTCATCCTGATGATCCCGCTGTCCTCGATCATCGGCTCTCCGCTGGCCGCCGCGCTGCTGGAGTGGGGGCAGGGCGTGTTCGGCATCGCGGGCTGGCGGGCGCTGTTCCTCGTCGAGGGCGTCCTGACGGTCGTCGTCAGCGTCCTGATCTTCGTCTTCCTGCCCGACCGGCCGGCCGACGCGCGCTGGCTCGACGACGAGGAGAAGGCCGCCATCGGCCACATCCTGGCCGCCGAGGCCGCCGAACAGCGTGCCCACGGAGCGCTCACCGGGCTGCGCCAGGCGCTGACCAGCGGCCGGGTCTGGGCGATGGCCGTGACGTGGTTCGCGATCGCGTTCGGGCTCTATCCGCTGCAGTTCTTCCTGCCCACGATGATCAAGTCCATCACGCGGAGCGTCGGTCAGTCCGCCGACGTCAGCAGCGTGCTGCTGTCCGCGATCCCCTACGTGGTGGCCGCGCTCGCCCTCCTCGTCTGGGCCCGCGTCGCCGCCCGCCTGACGGCGGTGACGGCCACGGCCGTGCCGATGGCCCTCGGCGCGGTGGGGCTGGTCCTGGCGACCTTCACCAGCAGCGGCACGCTGTTCGTGCTCGCCGTCTGCCTGAGCGTCGCCGGGATCATCACCGCGATGCCGCAGTTCTGGCGCATCCCGGCGATCGGCCTGACCGAGGCGGCCGCCGCCTCCGGCATCGCGCTGATCAACTCGGTCAGCAACGTCAGCGGATTCGTCGGTCCCTACTTCACCGGGTCCATCGCGTCGGCGACGGGCAGCTTCACGTACGCGCTGCTGGCCATCGCGATCATCATGGCCGCCGGGCTGGCCGTCCTGCTCACCGTGGGACGCCGGATGGAGCGGCTGGACGGGGGCCTGTCGTGAACGCCGCGCTGCTGGAGCGCCTCCGGACCGAGCTGGACGAACGCCGGGCGACCACCGGGCTGCGCCGCGACCTCGTGGTCTCCGGCGCCCAGGGCCCGACGCTCGACGTGGGCGGCGAGCGGCTGGTGAACCTCGCCTCCAACGACTACCTCGGCCTCGCCGGCGACCCGGAGGTCCTCGACGCGGCCCGGCGGGCGCTGCGCGAGACGGGCCTCGGGGTGGCGGCGGGACGGGTGCTCTGCGGCACCCGGGCGGTCCACGGCGAGCTGGAGGCGCGCATCGCCGAGCTGGTCGGCGCCGAGGACGCCGTGCTCCACCACTCGTGCTTCGACGCGAACCTCGGCCTCTTCGACGCCCTGGTCGGCCCGCAGGACGTCGTCCTCAGCGACGCGCTCAACCACGCCAGCCTGATCGACGGCATCCGCCTCACCCGCGCCCGCCGGCACGTCTACCCCCACGCCGACCTCGACGAACTCGAACGCCTCCTCACCGCGTCCGCCGACGCGCGCCACCGGCTCATCGTCACCGACGGCGTCTTCAGCATGGACGGCGACCTCGCCGCGCTGCCCCGGCTCGCCGAGCTGGCCGAGCGCCATGACGCGGTGCTCGTGGTCGACGACTCGCACGCCACGGGCGTCCTGGGCGCGACCGGCGCCGGCACCGCCGAGCACTTCGGCCTGCGGGGCCGCGTCGACGTGCTGACGGGGACGCTCGGCAAGGCGCTGGGCGGCGGGGCGGGAGGCTTCGTCGCCGGCGACCGCGCGGTGGTCGAGACGTTGCGCCAGCTCTCGCGGCCCTACATCTTCACCAATGCCATGGCCCCCGCGCTGGCCGTGGCCGCGCTGACGGCGATCCGCGTCGCACGAAGGCGTCCCGACCTGCGGGCACGCCTGGCCGCCAACACCGCCTGGCTGCGCGGGACGTTGCGCGATCTCGGCTACGAGGTGCCGCCGGGGGAGCACGCCATCATCCCCGTGATGCTGCGCGGCGGCACGCTCGCCGCCGACGTGGCGTCGGCGCTGCGCCGCGACGGCGTCCTGGTCTTCGCGCTCTCCCATCCGGTCGTCCCGGCGGGCGAGGAGCGCATCCGGGTGCAGGTGTCGGCCTCGCACACGGCCGGCCAGCTCGAACGGGCGGCCGCCGCGTTCGGCCGCGCGCGTGCCGTCCTGGCGGGGTCATGAGCGCCGCGGGGTTGCGGGCGCCGACCAGCGCCGACGGCCGCGAGCTGGCGGGCCGGGTCGCGGTCGTGACCGGCGGGGCGAGCGGCATGGGCCTCGCGGCGGCGCACGCGCTGGCCCGCCGCGGCGCGACCGTCGCGGTGCTCGACCTGGCCGCGCCCGGCCCCGGCGAGCTGGCGTCGACGCTGGAGGTGCCGGCCGACCGCGTCCGGTCGGTCGCCGTGGACGTCACGGACGACGACCAGGTCCGGCGTGCGTTCGCCGCGCTGCTGGCGGAGCGGTCGCGGCTGGACATCCTGGTCAACGCCGCGGGCGTCGCGCCGCCGACCGCGTTCGAGGACATCACCCCGGCCGAGTGGGAACGGGTGCTCGCGGTCAACGTGCTCGGGACGTTCCTGTGCTGCCGGCAGGCGCTGCCCGCGATGCGCGGCCGAGGATGGGGCCGGATCGTCACCTTCTCCTCCACCGCCGGCAAGACCGTGAGCACCGCGGGCGGCGCGCACTACACGACGGCCAAGCACGGCGTCCTCGGGCTCACCCGGCACCTGGCGAAGGAGTGCGGCGGCGACGGGATCACCGTGAACGCCGTCTGCCCCGGGCTCATCGACACCCCGATGGCACGCGCCCTGCTGCCCGAAGGGGCGCTCGAACAGGCCACCCGGTCCTTCCCGGTGCCCCGCGTCGGGCAGCCCTGGGAGGTCGCCGAGCTCGTCGCGTTCCTCGCCTCGGACCGCGCGGCGTACATCACCGGGGCGGCCATCGACATCAACGGCGGCGACCTGATCGTCTGACGCGGCGCCGCCGACCACCCGCAACCCGCACTTCCACGAGAAGGTGAACTTTCTGTGAGCACAGGGACAGTCAGGATGATCCAGCACCGGATCGGCGGCCGAGAGACCGCCGGCGAGTCGGTCCGCACCGCCCCGGTGTGGAACCCCGCGACCGGCGAGCGTCAGGCCGACGTGCTGCTGGCCGAGCCCGCCGACGTCGACGCCGCGGTGCGGGCGGCGCGGGCCGCCCTGCCGGGCTGGGCCGACACCTCCGTCATGCGGCGGTCGCGGTTGATGTTCGCCTTCCGCAACCTGGTCGAGAAGCACCTCGACGACCTCGCGCGGCTGGTCTCGGCCGAGCACGGCAAGGTCCTCGACGACGCCAGGGGCGAGCTCGTCCGCGGCCTGGAGGTGATCGACTTCGCCTGCGGGATCCCGCAGCTGCTCAAGGGGGAGTACTCCGACCAGGTGTCGACCGACGTCGACCTCTTCTCCTTCCGGCAGCCGCTCGGCGTCTGCGCCGGGATCACGCCGTTCAACTTCCCCGCGATGGTCCCGCTGTGGATGCATCCGATCGCGATCGCGACCGGCAACACGTTCGTGCTCAAGCCCTCCGAGCGCGACCCGTCGACCGCCAACCTCGTCGCCGACCTCTACGCCGAGGCCGGTCTGCCCGACGGGGTCTTCAACGTCGTCCACGGCGACAAGGTGGCGGTCGACGCGATCCTCGACCACCCGGACGTCGCCGCGGTGTCGTTCGTCGGCTCGACGCCGGTCGCGCGGTACGTCCACGAGCGCGCGACCGCCGGCGGCAAGCGCGTGCAGGCGCTCGGCGGCGCCAAGAACCACGCCGTCGTGCTGCCGGACGCCGACCTCGACCACGCCGCCGACCATCTGGTCGCGGCCGCGTACGGCTCGGCGGGCCAGCGCTGCATGGCCGTCTCGGTCGCCGTCGCGGTGGGCGACGTGGCCGAGCCGCTCGTCGAGCTGCTGCGCGAGAAGGCGCAGGCGATCAAGGTGGGGCCGGGACTGGACGCCGGGTCCGAGATGGGCCCGGTCGTGTCGGCGGAGGCGCTCGAACGGATCAGGGGCTACATCGGCTCCGGCGTCGCCGCGGGCGCCGACCTCGTGCTCGACGGGCGCGCGCTCGACATCGGCGGCGACGGCTTCTTCGTCGGCCCGACGCTGTTCGACCACGTCACACCCGACATGGACGTCTACCGCGACGAGATCTTCGGCCCCGTGCTCGTCGTCGTGCGCGTCGGCTCGCTCGCGGAGGCGATCGACCTGATCAACACCGGCAACCTGGCCAACGGCACGGCGATCTTCACCACGGGCGGCCACGCGGCCCGCCTGTTCCAGCGATCCGTGCAGGTCGGGATGATCGGCGTCAACGTGCCGATCCCGGTGCCCATGGCGTTCCACTCGTTCGGCGGCTGGAAGCAGTCGCTGTTCGGCGCCCACCACATGCACGGCCCGGAGGGCGTCGCGTTCTACACGCGGGCCAAGGCCGTCACCACCCGCTGGCCGGAGGACAGGGAGGACGGCCCGCGCACCCGCGGCGACCTCTCCTTCCCCACGGCGGTCTGACCTGGCGATACGGGCCCCCGACCAGGCCGGGGGCCCGTACGGGCTAGGCCGGTGGGCGCGCGGCGGGCAGCTCGATGTGCGCCCTGCTCACGGACGTGCTCTTCGCCAGAACCTGGAGCAGGTCCCGGCGCACGCGCTCGCACCGGGCGCGCATCGCCTCACGGGCGGCGTCCGCGTCGCGCGCGCGCAGCCCCTCGAAGACGGCCGCCAGCTCTCCGGGCGGGCTGGCGATGCCGGGATCGATCAACGCGGCCATCCGCAGCACCCGTTCCAGCTCGTCGAGCACGTCGACGATCGACTTGCCGAGACGGGGGTTGCCGCTGAAATTGGCGATGATGCCCTCGAACTCGATGCCGGCCTGGAGCGACTCCTCCTGCTCCACCTCGCCCGCCGCGAGCGCCATGGGCACCTGCGACAGCGCTTCGAGCCGTTCGAGCGCGGGCGCCGTGACGCCGAGACGCGCCGCGGAGGCGGCCGCCTCGCCGGACAGCAGCGTGCGCAGGGCGCACAGGGCGTCGGTGTCCTGGAGCGTGATCGGGCTGACGACGTAGCCCGCGCGCGGGAGCGCGGTCACGAGCCCGTCGCGCCTCAACCGGGCGAGCGCCTCGCGCACCGGGGTCTTGCTGATGCGCCACTGCTCGGCGAGCGACGTCTCGGTGAAGCTGCTGCCGGGCGGGAGCGTCAGGTCGATGATCTGGCGTCTGATCGCCCGATAGGCCTGGCCTGTGCGGTCGAGGCCGGTCTCGTCCCTGCCGACCAGCAGCAGAGCGGGGATGTGCGGCGTTCCGCTGACCACGCCATGGATGTCGGACATCACGTCAGGATATCAACTCGGAGTGTTGATACAGCAGCTCGTCCGACATGTCATGAGAAGAGATATTAATTCTTGTTGCTGATATCTCAATATGTCATGCTTTGTCCATGCAGCGACGCAGCTCGAATCCCTGGGTCCTTCCCGCCACGAGCGACTTCCCGGCGTTGGGTGCGATGAGCACGCGCGCCCGCGCGGACCGGCGCGCCCGCGACGGCGTGCGGATGCTCCCGCTCGCAGGCGCCCCGATCCTGCCCATGCCCGAGCACGTACGGCGTGCGGTCGCCGGAGCGATGGACCGGCCCGACCCGCGCGACACCCGCGGCCTGCCGGAACTGCGCGCCGCGATCGCCGCCGAACTGGAGCGCGAGCACGGCCTGCGCGTCGATCCCGAGCGTCGCCTGCTGATCA
Organism: Nonomuraea sp. NPDC047529; assembly: GCF_040642995.1. Taxonomy (NCBI): domain Bacteria; kingdom Bacillati; phylum Actinomycetota; class Actinomycetes; order Streptosporangiales; family Streptosporangiaceae; genus Nonomuraea; species Nonomuraea sp. NPDC047529. Next base: position 73,146 of record NZ_JBEYTJ010000047.1, read on the forward strand.
CCCACGGGGCGATGCAGGGGCTCTCCCTCGTGCTGCGCACGGTGCTCGCCCCCGGCGACGAGGTGATCGTGCCGACCCCCACCTACTTCTTCGACGGCGCGGTCCGCGAGGCCGGCGCGACCCCCGTCCGCGTCCCGTCCCGGGAGAGCGACGGCTGGGCGCTCGACCTGGCCGGGCTGGAGGCCGCCGTCACCAGCCGCAGCCGGGCCGTGCTGCTGTGCAACCCGACCAACCCGACGGGCTACCTCCCCGACGCCGCGACCCTGGCGGCCGTGGTCGACCTGGCCGCGCGCCACGGGCTCCTGGTCGTCTCCGACGACTCGTGGCAGCACTTCGCCTACGACGGCCGCCGGTACCACCCGGTGGAGGCGTTCGCCGACCGCTGGCCGCATCTGGTGACCGTCACCAGCCTCAGCAAGTACTACGCGCTGGCGAGCTGGCGGCTCGGCTACGTCCTGGCGCCGCCGCGGATCGTCGACGCGCTCAACCGCCGCTTCGAGTGGGAGGCGGTCTGTTGCGGAGTGGTTCCGCAGCGGGCCGCGGTGGCCGCCCTCACCGGCCCGCGCGACTGGCTCGACGAGGCGCTCTCCACCTACCAGGCCAAGCGCGACCTCGTCTGCGACGGCATCGCCGCCAGCGGCCTGCCCCGGCCCGTACGGCCCACGGGCGGCGCCTTCCTGCTCGCCGACTGCTCGCGCCTGGGCGACAGCCCGGCGGCCATCGACCGCGTGCTCCTGCGCAACGGCGTCGCGACGGTGCGCGGCGCCGACATGCACGCCCCCGACACCCACGTCCGCATCACGTTCGGCGCGGACGAGCGCACGCTCGGCGAGCTGGTCCACGCCCTCGGACGGGCCCGCCGGGAGTCCTGACGCGGTCAGGGCGTGGGAGCCCGGCCGGTGACGCGGGCGCGCTTCATGCGCAGGCGGACCTGGGAGGAGGCGCGCGTCTGGGTGATGACGAACTCGTCGCAGAGCCGGCGCATCACCCACAGGCCGTAACCGCCCGGCCCCACCTGGGGACGGACGTCGGGGCAGGCGTCGGGCCGGAGGCGGCCCGCGTGGTCGTCGACGTCGACGGTGAGGAAGTCGTCGTCGGTCCAGATGCGCACCCACCCGGCCCCGCCCGCGTGGTCGAGGACGTTGGTGACGGCCTCGTTGACGGCGAGCGCGAGGTCTTCGCCGCACTGGGAGGCGAGCCCGGCCTGGAGCGCGTGAAGGCGGACGAGCTCGCGCAACTCCGCGAGGTCGCGGCTGATCGGCCAGCTCGCCGCAGCATCGGGGGAAGGCTCGGACATCGGTCGCTCCTACCCGAGAACACACGCCGTGTGCCCATGATGACACCGACCCGGTCGTGCGCGCAGGCCGAGCGGAGACAGACAGGGCCGGTCCATCCTGCCGGAGTCGCGGCTTCCGCGCCATGCCCGGCCGGGAAGTGCCCCGGAACCGGCCATCGGCCTTAATCCCGGGGCGAGGGACCCGAAAATTAGCAACGTTCCAAATGGGGGATTTATCCGAAAACCCGGTCCGGTTGCCCGGGCGTGCTCCATCGTTGGCGATGCAACGCGGCTCCGCTGCGGCGGAGGCGCACCGAGAGCCAAGGGAGTTCCATGCTCAACCGATATCGGGCCCTGCCGGCCGCGGTGGCGATGCTCGCCGCGCTGGCGGGCGCGGCCGTCGCCGCGCCCGCGCAGGCGTCCGCCGTCGCACCCCTCACCGTGACGTTCGCCGCCACGGAGGACGTGTTCATCAGCCAGGCCGAGCCGGCGAAGAGCTTCGCGTCCGCGACCTGGGTGAGCGTCTGCGGCGCCGCGTGCGGCAGCGCCGCCGCGGGCCAGCGGGTCGGCCTGGCCCGCTTCAAGGTCACCGGCATCCCGGAGGACGCCGAGGACGTCAAGGTCACGCTGGACGTCGTCTCCGCCAGGACGACGGACACCGCCGTGTCGGCCCGCCCCGTCACGGGCTCCTGGACCGAGGCCGCCACGACCTGGAACACCCGTCCCGAGTTCGGCGCCGCGGCCGTGGCCTCGCACACCGGCTTCACCGCCGGGACGACGGCCAAGCTGGACGTCTCCGCCGCGGTCAAGGGCGACGGCACGTACGCCTTCGCGCTCACCGGCACCGACTCCACCGCGACCGTGCTGATGTCCTCGCGCGAGACCGGGAACCGCGGCCCCAAGCTCACGGTCACCTACACCGAGGGAAGCGGCCGGCAGACCGACGGGCCGCTGCCGTTCGTCCTGCCGGGGACGGCGGCCCTGCGCGGCTCGGCCAAGAAGGTGTTCGCGCACTACTTCACCCCGTACCCGGTGTCGCTGGACAACCAGGCCCCGGCGAGTGACTACTACGCCAGGAACTACCTCAAGCCGGACGGCGAGAGCGGCAAGCACGCCGCCTACGGCGGACTGCTGCGCGACCGCCCGCTCGGACGCGACCCGATCAGCGGCGACTACGCGGTGGCGGACTTCAAGACCGAGGTCAAGCAGGCCGTCGCGGCCGGCCTGGACGGGTTCACCGTCGACATCCTGTCGATCACCAGCGCCCACTGGACGCGGGTGCAGAACCTGATCAAGGCGGCGGAGGCCGTGGACCCCGGGTTCAAGATCGTGCTGATGCCGGACACGAACGGCCTGGCCTCGGTGGACAGCGCCGCGTTCGCCACGGCGATGGCCAAGCTGGCCGCCTCGAAGTCGGTCTACCGGCTCGCCGACGACCGGCTGGTGGTGGCGCCGTTCAAGGCCGAGGGGCGTACCCCCGCCTGGTGGGCGGCGTGGATGAAGACGATGGAGACCGAGCACGGCGTCAAGGTGGCCCTGGTGCCCTGCTTCCTCGACTTCGGCAAGTACCGGGACGCGTTCGCCTCGATCAGCTACGGCTTCTCCAACTGGGGCAACCGCAACCCCGCCGCCAACGCCGCCCTGGGCGGCAACATCGACCGCGCGCACGGCATGGGCAAGATCTGGATGCAGCCGGTGTCGGTCCAGGACGAACGCCCCAACCAGGGCGTCTTCGACGAGGCGGGCAACACCGAGAACCTGCGGGCGACGTGGAAGGGCGCGATCGACGGCAAGGCCGACTGGGTCCAGCTCACGACCTGGAACGACTACTCGGAGAACACGCAGTTCGCGCCGTCCAGGAACGCGGGCTGGACGTACCTGGACATCAACGCCTACTACCTGACCTGCCACAAGCTCGGCTGCCCGAAGATCACGAACGACGCGGCGTACCTGACCCACCGGGTCCAGCCGGTGGCGGCCCAGCCGTCCTTCGCGCAGACCAAGCTGATGAAGCTGCGCGGCGGCAGCACGGCCGCGCGTGACACGGTCGAGGTGCTCACCATGCTGACGGCGCCGGGCAAGGTGTCGGTGACCGTCGGCGGCACGACGCAGAGCTACGACGCGCCCGCCGGTGTGTCGGCCAGGACGTTCCCGCTCAAGGCGGGGACCGCGTCGGCGACCGTCACCAGGGAGTCGGCGACGGCGGCCAAGGTGGTCTCGCCGTACCCGATCACCGCGACGCCGTACGTGCAGGACCTGCACTACCGCGCGGCCTCCAGCGAACGCTGACCGCGCCTCCGGGCCCGCGCCGACCGCGCGGGCCCGCACCCCGCTCGTCCGTCAGTCGCCGGGTCCAGCAGGGCGGCGACGTGCGCGTAGTCCGCCCTGCCGTGACCGCCCGCGGCCACGTACGCCGCCTCGGCCGCGTAGAACCTCTCCATGACCGACCACGCGTCGGACGTCCTCGTCATGTTCATGTGGCGAGCATCCCGCGCGTCCACCGTGGGTCGCCGGCGCCAATCGGACGTCTCAGGCGGGAATCCGGCTCGGGGAGTTGACGAGCCGACCCTGCTGTGAAAAGCTGAAGGCGGCACCGAGGTTGACACTCATAGTAAGTGTGGACACTCGTTTCTCAGTTGAGTTATGCTGCTTCCTCGCGCTGCCTTTCGACGCCCCGGATTTCGATCCGGGCGTTTGGCATGCGCGCAGTTCGATCCCGTCCGTGCCCTCCGGAAGGACAACTGTTGGCAGCCTCGCGTAGTGTTCCCGCCGCCTCCGCCGTACCCGCTGGTCCCCGTCGCGTCTCTTTCGCGCGTATCCAGGAGCCCCTCGAAGTTCCTGACCTTCTCGCCCTCCAGACCGAGT
>NZ_JBEYTJ010000048.1:0-76477 GCF_040642995.1 Nonomuraea sp. NPDC047529
GGTCGTCGGCGTGCCCGACGCGGGGGGGCCGGTCGGGTCGCGGGTGGGGCGGGGGTGCGGGTGGGGGGCGTGGCTGTGCGCGGGGCGCAGGAGGTGGACCGCGGACGTGGCGGCGGCGGCCACGGCCGCCGCACCGCCGACCATCACGGCCCGCCGGCTGACCCGCCGATTCGCGCCCGGCCTGGTCAGCTCCCCATGAAACGCGGGCCCGGTAGCCCCGGCCCCGGGCGGCGGAACCGTCCCCGGGCCCGTCGCCCCGGCCCCGGCAGGGGGAACCGTCGCCCCGGTCGCGGGGGGAGGTGGTGGGGTCTGGAGGGAGGCCGGGTGGGGGGTGCCGGGGGTGCTGATGAGGTGGCGCAGGAGGGCGGCGGGGGTGGGGCGGGCGGCGGGGTCCTTGGCGAGGCAGGACCGGATCGGCTCCACCAGGCGGGCCGGCAGGCCCGTCAGGTCCGGTACGCCGCTCATGACCTTGTGCAGGATGGCGGCGACCGTCTCCCCGGCGTACGGCGGATGACCGGTGGCCGCGAACACCATCGTCCCCGCCCAGCTGAACACGTCGGACGCCGGCCCGACCCGCTCACCCGCGAACTGCTCCGGCGACATGTACGCCGGCGTCCCCATCGGCGCCGAGGCCATCGTCGTCGCCCCCAGCGCCTTGGCGATGCCGAAGTCGATCACGATCGGCCCCTCGGGCCCCATCAGCACGTTGCCCGGCTTGAAGTCGCGGTGCACGATGCCGGCCTCGTGGATGGCGGCCAGCGCGGTCAGCGTGGAGATCGCCAGCCGGTCCAGCGCGCCCCCCGTACGCGGCCCCGACTCCCGGACGAGCCTCTGCAGGGTGTCGCCCGCGACGTACTCGCTCACGATGTACGGCCGCCCGTCGGCCACCCCCACGTCCAGCACGGCGGCGGTGCAGAAGGCGGCCACCCGGCGCGCCGCCTCGGCCTCGCGCAGGAGGCCCCGGGTGACGGCGTCGTCCTGGGTCAGGTGGCTGTGCAGCAGCTTGACCGCGACCTCGCGGCCCGTGCCGTCGACGCCCTTGTAGACGACTCCCTGCCCGCCGGAGCCGAGCACGCCGAGCAGCCGGTGGTCGCCGATCCTCTCGGGATCGCCCGGCCGGAGCGGACGGACTTCCGGCATTCCGCTCCCTTCCTCGGGCACGTACGGGGACATGTCGGCGAACCACACCCTAGGGCCGTTCGGCCGGGCCCCGGAAGGCGGGGCCCGCGCCGGATGGCAGGATCGAATCCGGCACCGCACAGGAGAAGCCGGCACCGCACAGGAAAGGCGTCCCAGATGGCTCCGAGGATCGCGACCGCCCGCCGCGTCGACCTGCCCGAACTTCTCGACTTCCTCCGCCCCCGGCATCACGGCCTGCTCTCGACGACCCGCGCCGACGGGCGTCCCCAGCTCTCGCCGGTCTCGTGCGGCCTCGACGGCGAGGGCCGGATCGTGGTCTCCACCTACCCCGAGCGCGCCAAGGCCCGGAACGTGCGGCGCGACGAGCGCGTGTCGATGTGCGTGCTGTCCGACGACTGGGACGGCCCGTACGTCCAGGTGGACGGACGGGGAGAGGTCCTGGACCTGCCCGAGGCCCTCGACGCGCTGGTGGACTACTACCGGTGCATCGCCGGCGAGCACCCCGACTGGGAGGAGTACCGGGAGGCCATGCGCCGCCAGAACAAGTCGCTGATCCGGATCTCGATCGACCGCTGGGGGCCGATCGCGACCGGCGGCTTCCCGGCCGGTGCGACCTCCGGCGGCTGAGCGCGCCGCCGTGGGCCCGCCGCGTCAGCGGGCCAGCACCTCGCGCAGCACGTCGGCGAACTCCTTCGGCCGGTCGACGAAGCCGCCGTGCTCGCCGGGGAACTCGACCGGCGGCGTGCCGAGCAGGTCGGCCAGCGCCTGCGAGGTGCGGTAGGTGAGCAGGCCGCCCGACTCGGCCCCGATGCCCACGACGACCCGGGCCGGTCCGGCCTTCAGCGCCGCGACGTCGGGGACGTAACGGGTGGTGCCGCGCAGCTCGTGCAGGAAGAAGTGGGCGGCGTCGGCCAGGTCCTGCTCGGGCGACTCGCTCGGCGGCGGGGGCGGGGCGTCCTCGCCGCCCTCGAAGCCCGCGGTGGCCATGAACTTCCCGAACGCCGCCCCCGGGCCCTCCCGGCGGAACGTCTCGATGATGTCGTCCACCTCGGCGCGCCGCTGGGCCACGTCGGGCAGCAGCTCCAGCACGGGCGGCTCGTGCGCGACGAGCGTGCGCACGCGGGTGGGGTGGCGGGCGACCAGGGCCAGGCCGGTCACCGCGCCGCCGCTGCTGCCGAGCACGTCGGCGGACTCGGCGCCGAGCGCGTCCATGATCGCGATCGCGTCGTCGGCGCGCAGGGCCGGGGTGGAGTCCTGGTCGGGGTCGTCGAGCGTGCTGCCGGACACGCCGCGCGGGTCGTGCGTGACGACGGTGTGCTCCCCGGCCAGCTCCTCGGCCAGCGGGACGAAGGCCTCGGCGTTCATCGGCGCGCCCACGAGCAGCAGCAGGGGGCCGCTGCCGCGGACGTGGTAGCGCAGGCGGCCGCCCGGGATGTCGAGAATGTGCGTGGTGCTCATCGGTGTGGGTCCTTCCTCGGAATCGGGGTGACGCCGGGTTGGACTCCCGCGGGCGCGCGAACTCATCGGTCCTGCGGGCAGCTCGTCGAAATCTCGTGATCAGGGCTCTTTGACCTCGTCGAACAGGTTCTCGACGGCCGCGACGATCCGCCGGGTGGCCGGGGAGACGGCGTCCGGGCCGTCGAACGGGTGCGCCGTGCCCTCGGCGACCCCCTCGACGGTGGCCAGGTCGGCCCCCGGATGGCAGACGACGTCCGGCTCGGGCAGGTTGGCCAGCAGGAACTCGCCCTGACCCGCCCGCGCGTCGGACGGGTGCGCCCCCCGCCGCACCCACCGCAGGTGTCCCGACCGGTCCAGACGGTAGACGCCGGAGCCCTGGGCGGCGACCACGCGTACGGGGGTGTCGCGGTCCAGGCGGACCCTGACGTGGAAGGGGCCGCCCGGCCGGGCCGCGCGCAGCAGCGTGCGCTGGTTGAACTCGTGCGCGTCCCCCAGCCAGGTCACCGGCCCGCCGAGCATCACCGACAGGTGGGCCAGCACGAACGGGGGCAGCCCGGCCGCCTGCTGGTTGACCGACGACACCTCGGTGCCCTCGTGGTGCCGCCACTTGATCGACGACAGGTAGACCCGCTCGTCCGGCGTGAGGATGGCCTCCACGCTGAACAGGCCGGCCGCGCCGTACCTGCGCCAGGCCCAGGACGCGATGCGCTCGGCGCACTCGACGAGCAGCGCGGCTGCGGACGTCGGCCAGGGACGCGACCAGTCGTCGCCCGTGCTGCGCATCGGCCCCGCGCCCAGCTCGGCGATCCCGGCCGAGGTGTGGGCGGGGCGGTCGGCGTACACCCGGACGCCGCCGTCGCCGCCGGGCACGCTGAGCACCGCAATCGTGCACGGCCAGCCCGGCACGTACGCCGCCACCCGGTACGGCCCCAGCAGCCGGGCCGCCCGGGGCATGTCCCTCTCGTCGGCGACGACGACGGTGCCGTGCCGGTCCGCCCGCCCGCCCGCCTGCACCACGACCCGTTCGGTGCCGACCGCGCGCCGCAGCTCGGCGAGTCCGGGCAGCCGCTCGACGTGCACGCAGGGGACCCGGGCCACCGCCGGCACGCCGGCCGCCCGCAGCAGGTCGTCCAGCAGGTGCTTGGCCTCGATCGCGGCCCGCACGTCGGCGTCGATGGCCGCGACCACGCCGCCGGGGCCGGCCAGCTCACGCAGCCGGGCGTTGTCGTACCAGGTGAAGACGACCGGCGGGCGGTCCAGCTTGAGCAGGTGCCGGGCGGCCTCGTGCCGGACGCGGGGCAGCCAGGCGCGCCGGTCGGCGACCGAGCGGGTCCTGGTGCGGTCCTCGGCGGCGACGACCATGCCGGGCAGCGCCGGGTCCCAGGCCGAGTAGCAGCCGATGCTCAGAGCCGGGCGCAGCGCCCCGATCGAGGCCGGGCCGGTGTAACCGGTGCGCAACGCCGTGCTGAACCGTTCGACGCACACCAGCGGGCGGCCCGCCAGCGCGGTCGTCAGCTCCTCGTGCGCCGCCTCCTCCAGCCCGGTCACGCGCCGGTCCTCGCCGTCCAGCCCGTCCATCAGACCTCCCTCGTCGCAACCGGCTCAGGACCGTCACCCGGGGGCCACGGTCCGCACCCTTGACGATGAGCCATGTCCGGCGGACCGTCGAGGCCACCGCGATGTGAAGCGATGTGAAGACGAGATGCCGCCCCGGCGTACCCTCCCAGTCGTCAACCGGGCGCTCGCGGCGTTGATCGAGCAGGCGGGGTGGACGCACGCGGCCACCGCGCGGCACGTCAACGCCGTCGCCGCCGAGAGTGGCGAGCGCGTGCACTACGACCGCTCGGCGGTCGGCCACTGGCTGACCGGCACGATCCCGCGCCCCGAGGCGGTGCGCGCGGCGATCGAGGCGTTCCGCCGCCGCCTGGGCAGGCCCGACCTGCGCCCGGCGCATCTGGGGTGGCCCGAGCCGGGCGGGTGGCCGTGGTCCGACGACCCCTGGCGCGGCGACCCGGTCGCCCGGCTGGCCGTGCTGGGGGAGGACGACCTGCTCAACCGGCGCACGTTCACCCTGGCCGCCTTATCCGGCTTATCCGGCTTATCCGTTCTGTCGGGACGTCGTCCGGCGCGTCAACCAGCGGGACGCGCGGGGGCCCGCCGGGCGGGCGCGGGCGACGTCGAACGCATCCGCGCCACCACCCGCGCCTTCGCCGACCTGGACGACCTCTACGGCGGCGGCCACGGCCGCGCCGCGGTCGCCGCCTACCTGTCCCGCGAGGTCACCCCCCTCCTGCACGGTACGACCGGCCGCCACAGGCCCGACCTGTTCGCCGCCGCCGCCGAGCTGAGCTACCTGGCCGCCTACATGGCCATGGACGCCGGCGCCCACGCCCTGGCCCAGCGCTACTACATCAGCAGCGTGCGCCTCGCCGACGAGGCCGCCGACCTGCTGCTGCGCGCCACCGCCCTGCGCAGCATGGCCGTCCAGGCGGCCGAACTGGGCCACGACGGCGACGCGCTGGCCCTGGCCGAGGCGGCCGCGTCCGCGCTGGCCGGGCACGGCCCCGCCCGCACCCAGGCGTGGATCACCGGCATGCGCGCCGAGACCCACGCCGCCGCCGGGACCCGCTGGGACGCCCTCCGGCTGCTCGGCCGCACCGAGACCCAGCTCGAACGCGCCGACTCCGCGCCCGAGTCGGAGTGGACGGGCAACTACCGGCGCGAGTCCCTGGAACACCAGATCGGCCTGACCCTCACCCAGCTCGGCGACCACGCCACCGCCGCCCGCCACTTCGCCGCGTCCATGCGGGCCAGGCGGCCGGTCGAGCTGCGCACCCGTGCCCTGATCGGGCTGCGGGCGGCCCACTCCCTTCTGCGCGCGGGCGAGGTCGACCAGGCCGCGGCCACCGTCCTCGACCTGAGCGACGACATCCGGCGGATCTCCTCGGCCCGGGTGCGGGAGGAACTGCGCGTCCTGCGCGCCGCCTGGCAGCCCCACCGCGGCAACCCCCTGGTCGGCCGCGCGGACCGCGCGGTCGCAAGCTGACCCCGCCGCCGGCGGGAGGCCGCGGGTTCTTCCAGGGTGGCTCTAGGATCGCGGCGTGATCAGGAACGCGTACTGCTCCTTCTGTGGCGCCGCCTTCGCCCCCGCCCAGCCCTGGCCCCGCACCTGCGCGGCCTGCGGGAACACCAGCTACCTCAACCCCCTGCCGGTCGCGGTGACGCTGCTGCCCGTCGACGACGGCCTGCTCGTGGTACGCCGGGACGTCGAGCCGCACCGCGGCGAGCTGGCCCTGCCCGGTGGGTTCATCGACGTGGGGGAGTCCTGGCAGCAGGCGGCGGTGCGGGAACTGCGCGAGGAGACCGGCGTGGTGGCCGAGGCCGCCGACGTCACGCTCTTCGACGTGGTCAGCGCCCCGGACGGCACCGTGCTGATCTTCGGCCTGGGCCCGCGCGTCACCGCGTCCGGGCTGCCGCCGATGGAGGCCACGGACGAGACGACCGAATGGCTGGTCATCGACGGCCCCGCCGAGCTGGCGTTCCCCATCCACACCCGGATGGCGTCCGCCTACTTCGCACGGCAGGCCCGTCGCGACCCGCGGTGAGGGCGCCGCTCCGGCCGAGGCCGGAGCGGGGGGACGGCAGAAAGGCTCAGCTCAGGTCGAGGCCCGGGTAGAGCGGGTGGGCGGCGAGCAGTTCGGCCGCGGCGGCGCGGGTCTTCTCGGCGGTGCTCTGCGGCAGGTCGTACTTGGCCTTGGAGGTGGCCGACGGCGTGGTGTCGGTCAGCACGCCGACGATCAGCTCGGCGACCTGGTCGAACTCCTGCGTCCCGAACCCCCGTGAGGTGAGCGCCGGGGTGCCCACGCGGATGCCCGAGGTGTACCAGGCGCCGTTGGGGTCGCGCGGGATCGCGTTGCGATTGGTGACGATCCCGGCGTCGAGCAGCGCCGACTCGGCCTGCCGCCCGGTCAGCCCGTACGTGGACACGTCGAGCAGCACCAGGTGGTTGTCGGTGCCGCCGGTGACCAGGCGTACGCCCCGGCGCACCAGGCCCTCGGCCAGGGCGACCGCGTTGGCGGCCACCGCCCGCGCGTAGTCGGCGAACGCGGACTGCCGGGCCTCGGCCAGGGCGACGGCCTTGGCCGCCATGACGTTGCCGAGCGGGCCGCCCAGCACCATCGGGCAGCCCCGGTCGATCGAGTCGGCGTATTCCCGCTGGCACAGCACCAGGCCGCCGCGCGGGCCGCGCAGCGACTTGTGCGTGGTGGTCGTGGTGACGTGCGCGTACGGCACCGGGTCGTGCACGCCGGTGAACACCTTGCCCGCCACCAGCCCGGCGAAGTGGGCCATGTCCACCATCAGGACCGCGCCGACCTCGTCGGCGATCTCCCGCATGCGGGAGAAGTCGATGCGCCGCGGGTAGGCCGAGTACCCGGCGATCAGCACCAGCGGCCGGAACTCGCGGGCGGTCTCGCGCAGCGCGTCGTAGTCGAGCAGGCCGCTCTCCGGGTCGGTGCCGTAGGAGCGCTGGTGGAACATCTTGCCCGAGATGTTGGGACGGAAGCCGTGGGTCAGGTGACCGCCCGCGTCCAGCGACATGCCGAGGGCCCGCTGGTCGCCCAGGGCCTTGCGCAGGGTCTCCCAGTCGTCTTCCGACAGGTCGTTGACGTGCCGGGCGCCGGCGGCGGCCAGGGCCGGGGCCTCCACCTTGTGGGCCAGGATGCCCCAGAAGGCCACCAGGTTGGCGTCGATGCCCGAGTGGGGCTGGACGTAGGCGTGCTCGGCGCCGAACAGGGCCTTGGCGTGGTCGGCCGCGAGCTGCTCGACGGTGTCGATGTTCTGGCAGCCGGCGTAGAAGCGGTGGCCGATCGTGCCTTCCGCGTACTTGTCGGACAGCCACGTGCCCATCGTGAGCAGGACGGCCGGGGAGGCGTAGTTCTCGCTCGCGATGAGCTTCAGTGAGGCGCGCTGGTCGGCCAGCTCGGCGCGGATCGCGCCGGCCACGCCCGGCTCCACGGCGGCGATCACGTCGAGCGCGTTGCGGTAGGCGGCCGACACAGTTGCAGCGTCGTGGTCGCCGTAGGAATGGGGGTGCTCTTCAGCCATGACTTCTCCCGAGCCGTCGAAGTGAGGGCACCCAGGCGCGCGGCGACGTCCAGGACCGCTCCCCGGTGGTCAGTCCCACCTTACGATCACGCCAGTCACGATCCGAGGCTGACACTACGGTCAGCGGCCGGGGCCGCGCAACGAGGGAGGCGCTTGAGCCTCCACCAAGGGGAGACGCGAAGGTGGAGGCATGGACGGCGGCACCCTCTACACGATCGGCGATCTGGCGCGGCGGACCGGGCTATCGGTCAAGACCATCAGGTTCTACTCCGACCAGGGGATCGTGCCGCCGGTGGAACGCAGCCCGGCCGGTTACCGCCTCTACGACGCCGCCGCCGCGGCCCGCCTCGACCTCGTCCGCACCCTGCGCGACCTGGACGTGGACCTGGCCACGGTCAGGAAGGTCGTGGACCGGGAGCTCACGCTCGCACAGGTCGCGGCGGCGCACGCCGAGGCGCTGGCGGTGCGGATCCGCACGCTGCGGCTGCGGCACGCGGTGCTGACGGCGGTGGCCCGGCGCGGCTCGGGGCCCAAGGAGATGGAGCTCATGCACAGACTCGCGAAACTGTCGCAGGACGAACGCCGCCGCCTGGTCGGCGACTTCCTGGACGCCGCCGTCCCGGACGTGGAGCCGGGGCTCGCGGGGGCCAGGGTGTCGATGACCCCGGAACTGCCGGACGACGCCGAGCCGGAGCAGGTGGAGGCGTGGGTGGAGCTGGCCGAGCTGATGGCGGACCCGTCCTTCCGGACGGCGATGCGCGACCTGACCACGTCCCACGCGTCCGACCGTGCCGCCGACGGCGGGGGAGGGGTGCGGCGGGATGCCGTGTCGCTGGGGCTGGGCCGGGCGGGGGCGGCGCTGGCGGCGGGCGTGGACCCCGCCGGGCCCGAGGCCGCACCGGTCGTGGCGGCGGTCGCCGGGGAGTACGCGCGCCTCCTGCGCCTCCCCGACGACGCCGCGCTCCGGCGGCGGCTGCTGGCCAGGCTGGAAGCGGCGAACGACCCCCGCAGGGAGCGCTACCTCCGGCTCCTCGCCGTGATCAACGCCTGGCCGCCCCCGGCTTCCTCAGCCCCGGCCCTCGACTGGCTCCTCACCGCCCTGCACACCCACCCGGCCCCCTGACCCGACCGCGAAGGCCCTGAACGCGAAGGCCACCGACCGCGGGGTCCTCGACCGTGGGGGCCCTCGACCACGAAGAGCCCCCGACCGTCTCACCCGCGGGCGGGGGCCTCGGCGGTGGCGGGGCCGGTTTCCGGCAGGCCCCTGGTGAGCAGGCGGGCGCCGATGCCGAGCAGCGCGCTGACCACCAGCGTGACCCCCATCGGCAGCCCGGTGTCCTCCCCGCCCAGGCCGACCAGGGGCGAGACCAGCGCCCCGAGCGCGAACTGCAACGCGCCCATCACGGCCGCCGCCGTGCCGGTCGCGTACGGGGCCCGTCCCACCGTCAGCGCCGCCGCGTTCCCCATGATCAGCGTGAACGAGCTGACCAGCACGAACAGCACGGGCAGCACCACCACCGCGCCCAGCCCCGCCCCCAGCATCACCAGCAGGACGGCCGACAACCCCAGCACCGCCCCCTGCCCAGCCCGCAGCAGACCCTCCGGGCTGAACCGGCGCAGCAGGCGGGCCCCCACCAGGCCGGTCAGCGTCATGCCCAGCGCGTTGGCCGCGAACGTCACGGTGTAGGCGGGGGTGGACAGGCCCAGCACGTTCTGCACGACGAAGGGCGAGGCCGAGATGTACCCCATGAGCCCCGCGAAGCCGAACGCGAAGGAGAAGACGTAACCGACATAGCCCCGGTCGGCGAACAGCCGCCGCACGTTGCGCCCGGTGGCGGCCAGGCCGCCCGCGTGCCGGCGGCCGGGCGGCAGCGTCTCGGGCACGACGAGCGCCGAGCCGAGCAGCATCACGGCCGAGATCCCGGCCATCACCCAGAACTCCACGCGCCAGCCGGCGGGCGACAGCGCGCCACCGATCAGCGGGGCCACCACGGGCGCGACGCCGACCACGGAGGCCAGCAGCGAGAAGATCCGCGCCGCCGCCCGGCCGGTCGTCAGGTCGGCCGCCACCGCGCGGCCGATGACGATGCCCGCCGACCCGGCGAACCCGTGCACGAAGCGCAGGGCGACGAGCGTCCGGATGTCCGGCGCGAGCGCGCACAGGACGCAGGCGACCAGGGCCGCCGCGGTGGCCAGCAGGATGGGCCCGCGGCGGCCGAACCGGTCCGACAGCGGCCCGATGACGAGCTGCCCCAGCGCCAGCCCGGTGAGGAACGCGGTCAGCGTGAGCTGCACGCCGGCCGCCCCCGTCCCCAGGTCGGCCGCCAGGCCGGTGAACACGGGCAGGTACATGTCGGTGGCCAGCGGCGCCACCGCCGACAGCAGGCCGAGCACGACCAGCAGCGGGCCGGACACCCCCGTCCTGGTCACGAGGCACGCCCCGGCGGACGGTGGCTGTGGGAAGTGGCGAACTCCATGGTCATGGCTCCAAGACGGCCGCGCGGCTAGAGACCTAGGATGTTCCGTGATCCGGCCACGGCTAACCGCCTCACCGGCAGCCGGGGGCAGACGTCGCCGCAGGTCCGCCGGTCGCGGAGGCCGGGTGACCGCGCCGTCGCCGAGACAGGAGCACCGCATGACCGCCCGGCTGCCCGCCCTGCCCCCGGAGGACTTCGACGACGCCCAGGCCGAGGTCTACCGCGCCATCACGGGCGGCCCCCGGGCGGCGGGCCCCCAGGTCTTCCCCCTCGCCGACGAGCGCGGACGGCTGCGCGGCCCGTTCAACGCCATGCTGCTGAGCCCGCCGGTCGGCGGCGCGCTCCAGGCGCTGGGCGCGGCGGTGCGCTACGGCTCGGTGCTGCCCGGCCGGGCCAGGGAGCTGGCGATCCTCGTGGTGGCCGCCCATTGGGGCAGCGAGTTCGAGCGCGCCGCGCACGAGGCGGTGGGCCGGGCCTGCGGCCTGACCGACGCCGAGCTGACCGCGTTGCGCGAGGGGCGGCCGCCCGACCTGGCCGACCCGGCCGAACGCGCCGCCGTGCACGCCGCCCGCGAGCTGACCGGGGCGGGGACGCTGAGCGAGGAGGACTACCGGGCGGTCACGGCGGCGCTCGGCGAGCGCGGCCTGTTCGAGCTGACCACGCTGGTCGGCTACTACGCCACGCTGGCCCTCCAACTGCGCGTCTTCGCAGGCGAGCACCCCCGAAGCCCCGCGAGCGCTGACCGCGGGCCGAGCGCCGGGAGGGCTGACCACGAAGGCTGAGCGCCGGGAACGCTGAGGGCCGGGGGTTCACGCGCCTTCCGCCGAGGGGCGCCCGGTGGGTTTCGTGGCCAGGGCGACCAGGGCCGTCCTCGGGAGCTCCGCGACGTACTGCCCGTCACGCCGGTAGACGACCGGGCGGGGTGGGGTGTGCCGGTGCGTCCCGTGGTCGAAGTGCCGTTCCAGGACCCGCCAGGCCGCCTCGACGTCCCCCAGGGCGGCGAAGTACGCGCCGAGGCCGTACATGTCGGCGACGTAGCGGCACATGCGCTCCTTGGCGGCCGCCTCGCTCCCGGCCCGGACGATCAGCGGGTCGTACAGGTCGAGCACCCGTACGGGCAGGTCCGCGTCCGCGAACAGGGCGGCCAGGCCGGTCCGGGTGAAGTGCCGGTAGGCGTGCCCGCCCGCCGCGTGCGGATGCACGACCCGCGCGAAGAACCCCGCCATGGGGCCGGAGTCGTCGAAGTCGTGCAGCACGATCCGGCCGCCCGGCCGGGTCACCCGCGCCGCCTCGGCCACCGCGTCCGGCCGGTCGGCCGGGTCGATGTGATGGGTCCCGTACGCCAGCAGCACCCCGCCGACCGACCCCTCCCGCAGGAACAGGAACTGGGCGGCCTGGCGCACCGCGGGCAACCCCTGGGCCAGGGCCCGGTCGACCATCTGGCCGGACAGGTCGCCGGTGATGATCAGCGGCTTGGCGTCCAGGCTGCCCAGCCGCCCGGCGGCCGCCCGCGCGACCGTCCCGTCCCCGCCGAGGACGTCCAGCAGCAGCGGCGGCCCGTCCGCCGGATCGGGGGTGAGCAGGCCGAGGAGCGCCCGGATGCCGGTCCAGCGCACGAGCGCGTCCTGCTGGGCGCGGCGGTAGGAGTCGCCCCGCCCGCCGTGGTCGGAGTCGAACTCGCTGCTGGTCGCGACGAGCACGCCGAGCGCCCGCGCCGCGCCCGGCCGGTCGAAGTCCAGCACGGCGTGCACCTGCGGGTGGACGGTCGCGACCAGGCGCAGGTACTCGTCCAGGGTCAGCGAAGGGAGATAGGAGGCGCGCACCGGCCCTCGTCCTTTCCGGGTCACGTGCTGGGGGGCAGGAGCTGCGGGGGGTCCAGGCGGTGGCCCAGCCCGCCCACGAACCGGGTGACCATCCCGCTGCGGGCGGCGAACAACCGGCTGCGCGGCTCCAGCCGCACCCCGAACTGCTTCTTCGTCTCGTACGCCGCGCCGCCGAGCCGCAGCCTGCGCGCGCCCGAGCCGACGGCGGCCCGTACGCACGCCGTGAGCAGCGCGTGGTAGACGGCGGTGCCCTCCGTACGCGCGTAGTCGCGCCCGATCCACCGGGCGACCAGCTCGTCGCCGTCGCGCAGCAGCGCCACGCAGCCCGCCGGCGCGCCGTGCCGGTAGGCGGCCAGGACGGTCAGGTCCGCCCCCAGGACGCCGGCCGCCTCGGGGAACAGGCCGGGCCGGTAGAAGACGTGCGGCCCGTGGCGCAGGTCCACCGCGGCCACCATCCGGTCCAGCAGCCGGCCCAGTTCCCCGCCGGGCCCGGCGAGGAGCGGCCGGACCTCGATGCCCTCCCGCTCGGCCCGGCGCTGCGTCCGCCGGATCTCGGCGCGCCTCTTGCGCGGCAGATGGTCCAGGTACGCCTCGTACGACGGCCACGTCAGGTCCAGCAGCGTCTCCGGCAGCCAGCCCAGGCGGCTGTAGCCCGGCTGCCCGGCGGCGTACGGCAGGTGGTCGACCACGCAGAACAGCAGCCGCTCGCGCCTGACCAGCGACCGCACCGCCCGCAGCAGGACCCGCCGCTGCGGCCCCTCACCGCCCAGCAGCCCGGACGTCGCCGTCATCGGCGCCTGGACCTGCAGGAACGGCCACCGCCTGGTCAGCCGCCCGAACCGGGACTCCAGCACCGGGTTGTGCAGCCGGTGCTCCAGCGCGCACACCGCCGCGGCCACGAGCCCGCCGTCCTTGCGGACCAGCAGGTAGCGGGGCCGGTGCTCGGCCAGGACGCGCTCGGCCAGGACCAGCCAGTGGTGTCGCACGAAGGGCACGCCGTCGGCGAGCGCGTCCCACTCCCCGGCGCCGACCTCGCTGATCGAGCGCGCCACCTCAACGCCGTACATCGCCCTCCTCGCCGGCCGGGCGGGCCACGTCAACGCCGTCCATCGCCCCGCACCTCGAAGCGCAGCGTCCGCGTCACGGCGGCGGCGGCCGCCTCCAGCTCCGCCGGGCCGGACGCGTGCACGACGAACCAGCCGAGCCGGTCGGAGACGTCGCGGTAGGGCCGTACCCGCTGTCCGGGGCGGGCCAGCAGGACCAGCTCGGCCACCCCCGGCAGGGCCCTGGCCTCCTCCACGCCGGACACCGACACCAGCTCGCCCGCCCGCCCGGCGGTCAGCACCTGCCACAGGACCGGCCTGGGCGGATGCGGCCGCAGCTCGATCGGCAGGCCCACCGCCGCCCGCACGGCGGCCAGCACCGGATCGACGCCGTGGCAGGACCGCACCATGTCGTCGGTGCCGTTGCCGCCCGTCCGCAGGCCGAGCTCGATGACGTACGGCCGGCCGTCCGGGGTGACGATGAGGTCGAGGTTCAGCGGGCCGCGCCGGTAGTCCAGGCGGGCGCAGACCTTGTCCATGATCGAGCGCGTGGTGTCCAGGACCTCGCCGGGCAGCCCGGCCGGCATCCGGCGGCTCATGGTCAGCACCAGCGGCGGCGGGCTCACCTCCTGCAGGCTGGTCGCGACGAACGCCACGCGCCCGTCGTCCACGACGCACTCGCAGTTGCACAACCTGCCGCGGATCTCCTCCTCGACCATCACCAGCCCGCCGTACGAGCTGCGCCGGGCCTCCTCGGCGGCGGCGAGCACGTCGCCGGGGGCGGCGCACCTGCTCACCCCGCGCCCGCTCTGGGCGTCGGCCGGCTTGACGACCACGGGGAAGCGCAGCCCCCGCGCCCGCGTCGCCAGGTCGGCCGGGTCGTCGCCGACGATCCAGGGGTAGGAGGACACGCCCAGGTCGTCGAGGAGGCCGCGCAGCACCCACTTGTCCACCGAGGCCCGCGCCGCCGTCTCCGACAGCCGGCCCGGCAGCCCGTACGCCTCGGCCACCGCCCGCAGCGCGGGCACCGCGACGTCGCTGGACGGGGCCACCACGCCGGCCAGGTCGGCACGTCCGGCGAGCGCGGCGGTGACGGCGTCAGGATCGTGGGTGCTGACCGGCAGGTACTCGTCGGCGAGCGCGACGCCGGGCGCGTCGGCCGAGCGGTCCACCGCGATCGTCCGCAGGCCCATGCCGGACGCCGCCCGGTAGGTGGACAGCGAGCCGTCCGCCGCCCCGAGCACCACCAGGGACCTCGTGCCGCTCATCGGGCCTCCTCCAGCTGGAGTTCCGGTTCGCCGGACCGCCGTTTCCCGGCCCAGAACGGGCCGAGGGCCAGCGCGTCCGCGCCCGTCCTGAGGTAGCAGGCGACGGCGTCCTCGGGTGTGCACACGATCGGCTCGTCGTCGTCCCGGAAGGAGGCGCCGGCCAGCATCGGCACGCCGGTCAGCTCCTCGAAGCGGGTGATCAGCGCGTGGAAGTCCGGGTTGCCGGCGCGGCTCACCGTCTGGACGCGGGCGCTGCCGTCCACGTGCGTGATCGCGGGCACCTCGCCGCGCCGGTGGTCCAGCACGTCGAACCCGACCAGCATGACCGGCGAGGGACGGCCGTCCGCGAAGTAGTCCCCGGACCGTTCGGCCAGGCACGACGACGCCAGCGGCAGGAACGGCTCCCGCCGCCTGACCCGCTCGTTCATGCGCGTGGCGGAGGTGGGGTCGCGCGGGTCGGCCAGCAGCGACCGGTTGCCCAGGCCGCGCGGCCCGCACTCCGCCCGGCCCTGGAACCAGCCCACGATCAGCCCGTCGGCGATCCGGGCGGCGGCGTGCCGGGCGATGTCGCCGGGCCGCCGGTAGTCCACGCCCGCGTCGCGCAGCGCCTTCTCCATGCGTTCCTCGGTGAACCCGGGCCCGGCGAAGAGCTGACCGCCCGCCGGACGGGGACGCCCGTACAGGCCGACGCTCACCTCCAGCGCCGCGCCGAGCGAGGCGGCGGCCGGCTGAACCGACAGTTCCTCGAAGCCGGACTCGGCCAGCAGGCGGCCGTTCAGCATCGGGTTCATCGCCGCGTCGCCGGCCACCGCGAGCCGGGTCGAACCGGTCGTCTCGCGCAGCCAGCGGGCCAGGTGCAGCGCGGCCCGCTCAAGGGTGGCCTGGAGGGCGAAGGCGACGTCCGCGGAGTGCTGGGTGGGGGTCTCGACGGCAGGCGGTCCCGGCGGGCCGAAGGCGTCCAGGAACTTCGCCGAGACCGCGTGCCGCCCGCCGTCCCCGTGCGGCTCGAACCAGCTCAGGTCCAGCTCGTGGCCGCCGTACGGGGTCAGGCGCAGCAGGTCGGCGAAGGGCTGGAGGTAGGTGTCGTCGCCGTACGCGGCCAGGGCCATCACCTTGTCCTCGTCCCTGCCGGGACGGAAGCCCAGGTAGCCGGTGACCGCCGCGTACAGGGCGCCCAGGGAATGGGGCCGGCCGACGTGCCGCAGGTGCCTGATCCGCGCGCCGTCGGCCACGGCCAGGCAGGTGCCGGCCGCGTCCATGGTGAGCACGGCGGCGGAGTCGAACGGGCTCGCGTAGAACGCGCCCGCCGCGTACGCCCGGTGGTGTTCCACGAGGTGCATCCCGTACCCGACCGGCCCGGTGTGCCCGGCGGCCTCCCTGACCTCCCCATCGGGAGGGGAACCGGCCCGCGGCCCGTGGAAGGCGACGTGGTCCACCTCGTCCAGCCCGATCCCCGCCTGTTCCAGGCAGTACGCGACCGCCCGCCGGGGGAGCCGGCCGTCGTGCCGGACGCGGGTGAAGCGCTCCTCCTCGGCCAACGCCACGATCTCGCCGTCGCGCACCAGCGCCGCCGCAGAGTCGTGCGCCCGGGAGATGCCCAGTACGTCCATGTCGTCACTCCGAGTTCCGCGAGATGAGCATCCGGCGCATCACATGGGCCTTCACCGGGACGCCCAGGGCGAGCGTCACCACGCCACCGGCGACCCCCGCCCACGGCACGACGACGGCCGCCAGCGACCCGGTGGCCACCAGCCCGGCGAACGCGCCCGCCGACGTCACGGCGAGCACGTCGTTGTTCGTGTTCTCCACCAGGTAGGCCGCGTACATGACGGTCAGGAACAGCGCCAGCACGACGAGGACCAGCCCGCCCATCACCCCGGGCGACGTCGCGTGCCCGTCCGGCAGCGCCCACCCGAGCAGGACCGCGCACGCGACGGCGACGGCGGCCCCCGCCCGCTCGACCCGGCCCAGGAGCCGGGCCGCGCGGGCCCGCCCGGCCCGCCCGCCGGGCCCGCGCAGCCGCCGCGAGGTCGCGGGCTGCGCGACCCGCAGCAGGTAGATGGCGAGCTGGCAGACCGCGACCGCCGGAAGCAGCGCGAGGTACAGCACGCCGCTCTGCCCCGACCGCCCGGAGACGCCGAGCACCAGGTACACGGCCGCGAAGCAGAGCGCGTCACACAGGTCGGCCACCCCCAGCAGCCAGGTGGCCCGAGCCAGGGGACGCAGCAACCGCCGTCCAGGGGCGGCACCCGTTCCAAGGAGCGGCAGCCAGTCGCGGGGGAGCGCCGCGAGGGCCGCGCAGGTCACCGCGACCGTCCCGGCCAGGACGAGCAGCAGGTGTGTCTGCGGCGGCCAGCCGATCCACAGGGTGGCGGCGGTGACGGCGAGCACCACGCCACCGCTCGCCCCGAACGCCATCGTGTCCAGCACGGGCCGCCCGCGCACGCGGTGCAGGCCGGAGACCGCCATCAGCAGGCCCGTGCAGGCCGACCACGCCCCGGCCGCGAGATACAGGGTCGCCACGGACAGCGGCGCGGTCACCGCCACGGGAACGAGCACCGCCAGCAGCACCGCCACCGGCGCGGCGGCCATGGCCATCGCGAGCCGGGAGACCGCCGGGCCGATCCGGCTGACCCGCGCCAGCGTCTTCAGCGCCGCCTTCTCCGGCGCGTCCGCGACCAGGAGCAGCCAGCCGCACAGCCCGAGGGCGGCGGCGAAGTGGCCGAACGTGGACCCGTCCCACACGGTCGCCGGGGCCGCCGCGGCCACCTGCGTACCGGCCCTGAACGCGCCCCGCCCCGCCAGCAGCCGCAGCACCGCCACCGGGCGGGGCACGACCGCGTCCACCGCGCTCACGAGCCGCCCGCCCGCGGCCCCCGGACACGGCACAGGGGGAGTTCAGGCAGCGGCCCGGCGGCCGGAGCGCCGGTACTGGGAAGGGCACGGGCAGCTCGCCGCTCACGGAAGGGGCGATGGGCGTGGGGGTGGGTCTGGGTGTGGGTGCGGTGGTGGAGAGCGGCGTGGGCGTGGGTCACCGTGGTCCCCCGGTAGTCGCCTGGCGGCGTGATGGCGTTCGTGCGCCGGATCAGAGCGTCCGCCGTGCGGCCGGAATACCGGTTGGGGGGACCAAAACGGATCAACCGGAGGAGTAAGGGGTCGTCAGGCGGCGCCGGAGCGTTGTGCGGCCTGGTAGACGGCCATGGCCTCGTTGCCGAAGAAGGGGCCGAACATGAAGTCGGGGGCGAAGTCGTACTTGAAGCTGTTGACGGAGTTCAGCCAGCCGAGCCCGGTGGAGGTGTCGAACCCCTCGAACCACGGCCCGCCGCTCGACCCGCCGGTCATCGCGCAACGCAGCCCCTGGTCGCGCGTCCTGACCGGGTCCTTGAACGCCTTCCCGCTGCAGAACACCAGGTCAGAGCCGTCGAAGGGGGCGGCGGCCGGGTAGCCGAAGGAGAACATCTGCCGTCCGGTGGGCTGGTTGAAGGCCACCCCCTGCCCGCCGACGACGTCGGTGAGCGTGCGTCCCTGTAAGGGCGCGACCACGACGGCGGCGACGTCGAAGTTGATGTCCTCGTTGGTGTTCCACTGCTGGGTGGTCAGCACCCGGGTGGCCACCCACGTGCCGAACGGGCGGCGGCCGTTGGCGAAGCCCGGGACGAACACCCAGTTGCGGTGGGCGGCGCCGTTCAGCTTGACGCAGTGGCCCGCGGTCATCACGACGCTCTGGTTGGCGCTGGTCACGGCGGTGCCCGAGCAGGAGGCCGTACCTCCCTCGGCGGTGGTGAAGAACACCCGGCCGACCGTGCGGACGACGCCGCCCCCGTCGGCCCACGCCTGGCCGGGACTGTTCTGCACCGGCGCCGCCTGCCGGCCGGCCGCCGCCGTGCCCCCGGCGCCCGTGGCGGCGGCCGCGCCGCCACCGCCGGTCCAGGAGGAGGTCGTGATCCGGCGGGAGCCCGTGACGCCGCGGGACGCCCACGGCGAACCCTGCGTCGGCCCGTCGGAGGACGTCCTGCGGCGCGGCGCGGGCGCGGAGAGCGGTCTGGCCGCCCGCATGCGCTCCGGCGTCCAGTACTCCGTGACGGTCCTGCGCTCGGACGACGTGCCGGCCCCCGACCAGCCCACGGGCCCGGGGGCGGACGTGGTTCCCGCCTGGGCGGGTACCGGCGCGCCCGCCACGGCGAGCGCGACGACGGACAGCAGGACGACTCTGCGGTGCATGACGTACCTCCGAAACCGGAACCGGGATCTGCCGTCAGGAGGTACGCGCGCCGCCCCCGCGCGGGCTCAAGCCATGCGTAATCGGGTATGGGCGCGACGGGATTACACATTCGGTTACACACTCTGGACCATGCCGCCCGCCCGTCCCCTTCCTACCCTGGAGCCATGACTGGTTGGACGGAGACGGTCCTGCTGCGGGCGGCCGCTCTCGGCCCGCGCGTGGCGGTCGCCGAGGCCGCGAGCGGCGCCACGCTCACGTACGGCACGCTGGCCGTCCGCGCCCGCCAGGCGGCCCAGGGCCTGCGCCGGCGGGGCCTGCGCCCCGGCGACCCGGTGGTCGTGCTGCTGCGCGGCGGCTGCCACCTCCCCGTCGCCGGGTACGCGGTGCTCGCCGCGGGCGGCGTGGTCGTGTCCATCCCCGGCGGACCGGCCGCCGCCGGCGCCCGCATCATGATCACCGACCGGGACGACGCCGACGCGATCGCCCTGGAGGCCGACATCCGGCAGGTCTACTCCTTCACCGGCATCCCCGGCACGGCCGGCTTCGACAGCCTGCTCGGCGCCGACGGGCCGATCGAGCCCACCGCCCGGCTCACCACCGCCCGCAGGGTGAGCGCGGCCGACGTCGTCCTGGTCGCCGGGGCCGACCTGCGGGCGTACGACATGGTGCTCGGCGCGGGGGCCCGGCTGGTCGCGGCGCACGAGCCCGACCCGGCCGAATGCCGCAGGATCATCGCCGAGCACGACGTCACCCTGCTGATCGACGCGCGGTTGCGGATCGTCCCGGTCGGCGCCCCCGGTCCCGCGCTTGGGGCAAACCTCTGACAGGTCGTGAGGGCGGTGTCACACTGGGTGCCAATCCTGGGGTCCAGACACTTGAGGATCATGGTGACGTTGCTCAGACACAACCTGCCCGCCGAGCCCGACAGGTTCATCGGGCGGGAGCGGGATCTGGAGGAGTTGTGCGGGCTGGTCGGTGAGGTCAGGCTGCTGACGCTCAGCGGCGTCGGGGGCACCGGCAAGACCAGGTGTGCGCTGCAGATCGCCACCCGGCTGGTCCCGTCCTTCCCCGACGGGGTCTGGCTGGCCGAGCTGTCCAGGCTGACTCGCGCCGACCTGCTGGTCCACGAGATCACCAAGGTGCTGGGCGTGCACGAGGAGGGCGTGCGGCCGCTGCTCGACACGCTGGTCGACTTCCTGCGCGGCAAGAAGCCGCTGCTCGTCCTGGACAACTGCGAGCATCTGGTCGGGGCGTGCGCCGAGCTGGCCGAGAGGCTGCTGACCTCCTGCGAGGACCTGCGGCTGCTGGTCACCAGCAGGGAGCCGCTGAAGATCCCCGGCGAGCTGGTGTGGCGGGTGCCGCCGCTGGCGGTGCCCGGCCCGGCGGAGGCGGCCGAGGAGGTCGAGCGGGTCGAGTCCGTGCAGCTCTTCCTCGACCGGGCGCGGGCGGCCGGGTCGGGGCTCGCGGTCACCGGCGCCAACGCCCGCGACATCGCCCGGCTCTGCCAGGCCCTCGACGGCCTGCCGCTGGCCCTGGAGCTGGCCGCGGCCAGGACCGCCGCGATGTCCCCCCGCCAGATCTCCGACCGGGTCAACGACCGGTTCCGGCTGCTGACGGCGAGCGGCCGTACGGCGCCGGCCCGGCAGCGCACCCTGCTGGCCACCCTCGAATGGAGCCACGACCTGCTCGCGCCGCAGGAGCAGGTGCTCTTCCGGCGGCTCGCGGTGTTCAGCGGGCCGTTCACCCTCGACCTGGCCGAGTCCGTCTGCGCCGGGCGGAGCCTGGCCGCCGCCCACGTCCTCGACGTGCTCAGCGGCCTGGTCGACAAGTCGCTCGTCCTGTTCGACCAGGGCAGCTCGTGCTACCGGCTGCTGGAGTCGGCCCGCCAGTTCGCCGCCGGGAAGCTGGAGTCGGCGGGCGAGACCCGGCACCTGCGCGACCGGCTGCTGCACGGCCTGGCCGACCTCGCCCACCACCACGGCCGCGACGTGTGGGCCACGCCCGGCCTGACCTGGCCCGAGCGCTACGCCCGGCTGCTCGCGCTCCAGGACCTCCTCGGCAACGCCCGCGAGGCCCTGTCCTGGGCCGTCGAGTCCGGTCTGGCCGAGCCGGGCCTGCGGCTCGCGTGCGGCTACATGCCGCTGTGGGCCGGGTTCGGCGAGCTGACCGAGGGCCGCCGCTGGTACGAGAGCCTGCTCGCGCTGCCCGCCGCCCGTACCCTCGGCGACCTGTCCGCCGAGGCCCTGCTCCACCACGCCAACCTGGCCTACGAGCAGCAGGACGCCGCCGCCTGCGGCGAGTCGGCCGCCCGCGCCCTTGAGCTGCGCCGCGCGACCGGCGACGACTTCATGCTGGCGTTCACCCTCGTGATCGCAGGCATGTACGAGGGCACCAAAGGCGACGTCGTCCTGGCCGCCGAGCGCGGGGAGGAGGCGCTGAAGCTGGCGCTGCTCGTCGGCAACGGCCTGATCGAGGCGTCGGCGCGGCTGCTGCTGTCCGGCGTCGCCGCCTTCCACGGCCAGCGGCGCGAGTCGCTGACCAGGGGCGAGGAGGCCATCGAGGTCTACGCCCGGTTCGGCCACCTGTGGGGGGTCACCAGGGCCCACCTGGAGCTGGGCCGCTTCGCCGACTTCCTCGGCGACCTCGACACCGCCCGCCGCCACCTGGAGGAGTGCGCCGAGCTGGCCGAGGAGATGGCGGCCAAGCCCGTCCTCGCGACCAGTCTCGGCCTGCTCGGCGCGGTCCTGGCCCGCCAGGGCGAGGCGGAGCGGGCGAGGGAGCGGCTGGCCCGGTGCGTGACGCTGAGCCGGTCCATGGGGCAGCACCTGCCGATCATCTCCGTGCTGGTCGCGCTGGCCGTGCTGGCCGAGGGGCAGCACGACCTCGAACCCGCCGTACGCCTCTGGGCCGCGGCCAGGGCCATGGAGGACCGCCTCGGGCTGCCCGTCTGGACCTCGGCCACGCCAGAGCCGCTGCTCGCCCGCGCCCGTGCGGAGGCCGGTGAGGGGCAGGTCCAGCTCTGGTGGACGATGGGCGGCGGCATGACGGAGGAGGAGGCCCTGCGCTACGGCCTGGCGGGTGAGCGGCCCGCCCAGGGGGCGTCCCGGCCTCCGGCGGGCCCGGCGTCGGTGCTCACGCCGCGCGAGCGGGAGATCGTCGTGCTGATCAGCCGGGGGTTGTCCAACCGGGCCATCGGCGAGGAACTGTTCATCAGCCCGGCCACCGCCGCCCGGCACGTCGCCAACATCCTGCTCAAGCTGGGCTTCGGCTCGCGCACGCAGGTCGCCGCCTGGGCCGCGGAGCACGGCGTCCTGCACTGACCGCACCCACCGGCGGGGCACGGCGTCCTCCGCTGACCTCGCCCCCGGGCGGGGCGCGGCGTTCGCGGCCGGGGCGGTCATCGGCCCGCGGCCACCTCGGCCGGGCGGGACGGTGGCGGGTCGAGGACCGCCGTGAACAGGTCTCCCGCCCGTTCCTGGCAACGTGCGGCGGCCGGCTCGTCGCCGATGCGGCGGTGGGCGCGTCCCAGCGTCACCAGGGCCCGCGCCTCGCCCAGCTTGTAGCCGCTGCCGGCGTGGACGCGGGCCGCGCGGGCGGCGTACGAGATGGCCGCGCCCGTGTCGCCGGCCGCCAGCGCCGCCTCCGCGCACGCCGCCAGCGCCGCGCCCTGCACCAGCACCGCGCCCGCCTTCCTGGCCAGCCCCAGCCCGGCCAGCGTGTCGCGCATGGCGGCCAGGTGCTCGTCCAGGCCGGTGCGCGCCACGGCCAGCCCCACGAGCGCGTCCGCCTGGCCCACGGCGGCGCCGATGCCGCGGGCCCGCTCCAGCGCGGCGTTCAGCTGCCCGACGGCGGCTCCCGGATCGGTCTGGCAGCGGATGCGGCCGAGTCCGATCAGGGCGTCCAGCTCCAGCTTGGGATCGCCGACCGCCAGCGCCCGCCGCAGCGCCTCCTCGGCGTAGCCGAGCGCGTCGGCCCGCCGGCCCGCGTCCAGGTGCACGTCGGCCAGCTCCCTGCACAGGTCGGCCTGGTACCGCTCGCCGATCGCGGCGCCGAGCCCGCGCGCCGCCGTCAGGCACCGGACGGCCTCGCCCAGCCGCCCGGTCAGCCGCAGCACGGCGCCGAGCCCGGCCAGCGCGGCGGCCTCGGTCGCCGGCAGCCCGCGGTCGCGGCAGAGCGACAACGCCTCGCTCAGATGCTCCTCGGCGACGCCGAGCCGGCCCATCTGGGTCAGCGCCAGCCCCAGATGGACGAGCGGCGCGGCCCCCACCCGCGCGGAGCGCCGGGAGCCGTCCACGGCCAGCGTCAGCAGCCGCCGGGCCGCGCCCAGCCTGCCCTGCTGGAGGTGGACCGCGCCGAGCGCGGCCAGTGCCGCGAGCCTGCCCTCCGGCCAGCCGGCCAGCTCGGCGGCCGTGAACGCCCCCCGCAACTCCTCGACCGCCTCGGTCAGCTCGGCCGCCCGCCACCGCGTGGAGGCCAGGCAGTGCCCGACGGCCGCCTGGCCCAGGTGGTCGCCGGCCGCGCGGGCGGCCTGCCGGGCGTCCCGCAGCACGTCCGTCCAGCCGGGCTGGCCGCCGGTCAGGTCGAGGTAGCCGTTCATGGCGTCGATGAGCCGCCAGGCGTACGGGTGGCCGGGGGCGTTCCGGACGGCGGCGACGAGGTTGGCGCGTTCGGCGTCCAGCCAGGCCAGCGCGGCGGTCGCGCCGGTGAAGGCGACCGGACGGCGGGAGCCGTCGGCGGGGGCGCGCAGCAGGTGGGGATAGGCGACGTCGCCGGCCTCCCGGACCATCCGCAGGTACCAGGCCATCAGCGCGTCCAGGGCACGGGCCCGCCCCGGCGCGGACTCCTCGGCCAGCACGCGTTCGCGGGCGTACTCCCGCATCAGGTCGTGGAAGGTGTAGCGGCCCGGCTCCGGCTCCTCGACCAGGTGCGCAGCGGCGAGCCCGGACAGCAGCCGGTCGGCCTCGGCCGGGACGGTCCCGGCCAGCGCGCCGGCCGCCCCCGCGGTGAACGTGGGCCCCGGGACGAGCGCGAGCAGCCGGAACAGCCGCCGTGCCGCCGGATCCAGGCGGTGGTAGGACAGGTCGAACGCGCCGCGCACGGCCGCGTGCGGATCTCCGGTGACCGCCAGGGCCGATAATCGGGTGCCGGTCAGCCGGCGCACCTGGCCGGCGATGCCGCCGGCGGCGTCCCCGTCGGCCCTGCCGAGGATGCCCGCGGCGGCGATGCGCAGCGCCAGCGGCAGCCGGCCGCACGCCCGGGCCAGGTCGAGCGCCGCGTCCCGCTCGGCGGCCAGCCGCTCGCCGCCGAGGAGGCCGCCGAACAGCGTGACCGCCTCGCCGGTGGACAACATGCCGAGCGGGACGGGGATCGCGCCGTCCCGGGCGACCAGGCCGTCCAGGCGGTCCCTGCTGGTGATCACGGTGGCGCAGCGCGGGCCGCCCGGCAGCAGCGGGCGGACCTGCTCCTCGCTGCCGGCGTTGTCCAGCACCACCAGCACCCGCCGGTCGGCCAGCAGGCTGCGGTAGGCCGCGCTGGCCTCCTCCACCGTGCCGGGCACGCGCTCGGCGGGCACGCCGAGCCCGCGCAGGAAGCGGCCCAGCGCCTCGATCGGCAGCAGCGGCCGCTCGGCCGAGTGCCCGCGCAGGTCCACGTAGAGCTGGCCGTCGGGGAAGCGGTGGCGGTCGCGGTGGGCCCAGTGCAGGGCCAGGGCGGTCTTGCCCGAGCCGCCCGCGCCGGTCAGCACCGCGATCGACGTCCCGCCGGAGGCCGGGTCACCGCCGGTCCCGAGCGGGTCGAGCAGCCGGAGCTGGGCCGTCCGCCCGGTGAACTGGCCGGGGCCGGGCGGCAGCTGGGCGGGCGTCACCGTTTCCCGGGAATCGGACGGCCTGATCGGCGGAACGTTCCCGCGCAGGATGCGCTGGTGCAGTTGCCGCAGCTCGGGTCCGGGGTCCAGGCCCAGTTCCTCGGTGAGGCGGCGGCGGGTGCGGTCGTACCGCTCCAGGGCGTCCACGCGGCGGCCGGCCCGGCACAGCGCCAGCATGAGCAGGCCCACCAGCCCCTCACGGAACGGGTGCTCGGCGACCAGCGCGATCAGCTCCGGGACCAGCACGGCGGCGCGGCCCGCCCGGACCTCGGCGTCCAGGCACTCCTCGACGGCTGCGAGGCGTTCCTCGGCCAGGGCGTCGCGCAGCCGGTCCAGCAGCTCGCCGCCGGAGACGCCGGTCAGCGGCTCGCCCCGCCACAGGGTCAGGGCGCGGCGCAGCCCGGCGGCCTGCCGCTCGGCCGTCTCCCCGGCCCGCGCGCGGGTGACCGCCGTCCGGAACTCGTGCACGTCCACCTGCCCGGGGTCCAGGCCGAGCTGGTAGCCGCGCGGGCGGTAGGCGATGGTGACGCCGGCCGCGGCCAGGGCGGGGCGCAGCCGGGAGACGTACCCCTGCACCAGGTTGCGCGCCCCGGCCGGGGGACGTTCGCCCCACAGGCCCTCGATCAGCCGGTTCACCGAGACGAGCCGGCCCGCGTCCAGTGCGAGCAGGGCCAGCGCCGCCCGCTGCCGGGGTGGCCCGAGCGGGATCTCCTGGCGCCCCCGCCAGGCTCGCACCGCCCCCAGGAGCCCGATTTTCAGTACGTCCGCCAGACCTGCCCGTGTTGTTTCGTCTGACATGTCGTATTTCCCCTTTGCCACGTCGCAGGCCGCCGTACAGCAGACATGACAGGCAGTACAGCCGAAATCCTGACGCCATCAAGCCCCCGTGCAGCGGCCTGCTGCACTCTGAACGCGATCTCGCTTGGTTCGCCCCACATTCGCTTGACACGGGCTGACAGACGCGCGGGCCGTGCGGCCGGCGGCGCCGCGTCACCCCGGGGAAGAGGCAGCGTTGTCCGAACCGCACCACGACGTTCTCCGGGAGTTCGCCCGGACGGCCGAGCGCCACCCGGACCGCCCGGCCCTGGTCCACGCCGGCCGCACCCTCACCTACGCCGAGCTGGCCGCCCGGGTCCGCGCGACGGCCCGGCGGCTCGGGCCCGATCCCGGGGCGGTGGGCGTGCTGACGTCCCGCACGCCGGGGACCGTGGCCGCGCTGCTGGGCACGCTCGCGGCGGGCGGCGCGTACGTGCCCGTCGACCCGGCGCACCCGCGGGCCCGCCGGGAGGCGGTGCTGGCGGCGGCCGGCTGCCGCACGCTGATCGCGTCCGGACCCGGCGCGTGGGCCCCGGAGGGCGTGCGCGTGATCGAGCCGCCCGATCGCGGGGAGCCGGAGGGCGGACCGGTGGACGAGCTCGACGAGCTCGCGGCCGTCGAGGCGGGCACCCCCGCGTACATCCTGTTCACCTCCGGCTCGACCGGCGCGCCCAAGCCCGTGGTGACGCCCAGACGGGCGATCTCCGTCGTGACCGGGGCGCTGCGCGAGCTGTTCGGGATCACCCCCGCCGACCGGGTGCTCCAGTTCGCCTCGCTGAACTGGGACACCTGCCTGGAGGAGATCCTGCCCGCGCTGACCGGCGGGGCGGCGCTGGTCTTCCACGACGGCACGCATTCGGGGTCGTTCCGCCGGATGCTGCGCGCGGTCGCCGACGAGCGGGTCACCGTGCTGGACCTGCCCACGGCGTTCTGGCACGAGCTGGTACGGCACCTGGCGGACGAGCGGGCCGCGCTGCCTGCGTGCGTCCGGCTGGTGATCATCGGCGGCGAGGCCGTGAGCCCGCCGCGCCTGGCGGACTGGCGGGCCCTGGACACCGGCGACATCCGGCTGCTCAACACCTACGGCTGCACGGAGACCACCCTCATCACGCACGCCGTCGACCTGCACGGCCCCCTGGCGCCCGGGGACGCGGGGGAACGGGCGCCGGGGGATGCGCGCGGCGCGGCGGCGCGGGAGCGGGCTTCGGCGGAGCGGGCTTCGACGGAGCCGGGAGGCACGGCGGTGGGGGAGCGGGTGCCGATCGGCTGGGCGCTGCCGCACGTCGTGCAGCGGGTGAGTGGGGAGGGGGAGCTGCTGGTCGGCGGGCCGGCCCTGGCACTGGGCTACCTGGGCCTGCCCGAGGCGACCGCCGCCCGCTTCGTCACCCCCAGGACGGAGTCCGGGCGGTTCTTCCGCACCGGCGACCGGGTCACCGTGACCGGGGGCGGGGCGCTCGTCCACGAGGGCCGGCTCGACCACGAGCTCAAGATCCGGGGCATCCGGGTGGACCCGGCCGAGGTCGAGGCGCACATCGCCGGCCATCCGGGCGTGGGCGCGGTGGCGGTGGCGGGTGTCACGGTCGCCGATCACACGACCCTCGCCGCGTACGTCGTGCCCCGCCCGCAGCCAGGCCGGGACACCGAGGACGGGCTGGCCGCCGAGGTCCGGGACTACCTGCGGGACCGGGTGCCGTGCCACCTCGTGCCCAGCCGGATCACCGTCGTGCCCGAACTGGCCTACACCACCAGCGGCAAGGTCGACCGCGCCGGTTCGCACCGGCGCTACACCACCAACTGAAGGAGATCATGTACGTGGACGTCACCGCCGTCTCTGACATCTTCCGGCGGGTACTGGAAAACCCCGAAATAACGGATGATTCCGACTTTTTCGTCTTGGGTGGGGATTCGCTGCTCGCCACCCGCGTCCTGAGCGCGATCGCCCGCGACTGCGGCGCCGAGCTCGACTTCGACGACTTCCTCGACGCGCCCACCCCGGCCGCCCTGGCCAAGAAGATCGCGAGCCTGGCATGAGCGAGCCGGGCACGAGGGCCCCGGGCGTCAAGGCACCGGGCTTGAGGGAGGCGGGCGTCAAGGCGCCGGGCTTGAAGGTCGTCGTCGTGGGCGCGGGCCTGGCCGGGCTCACCGCCGCCGCCGACCTGGCCGCGTCCGGCGCCGAGGTCACCGTGATCGAGGCCAGGGACCGCGTCGGCGGCCGTACGCACGGCATCGAGGTCGCCCCCGGCGGCTGGGCCGACGCGGGCGCGGCGTACCTGGGGGAGCGGCACACCGCGTTGACGGCCCTGCTGGCCGAGCTGGACCTGAAGACCACCCCGGCCACCGTGGGCGGCGCGGCCAGGTTCGCGCTCGGCGGCGAGCCGGTGACCGGCCGCTTCCCGCCTCTGTCGGCGGTCGCGCTGGGCGGCCTGTTCGACGCGCTGGAGGAACTGGCCGCCGCCGTCCGCCCCGACGCGCCCTGGCTGACCCCGGACGCCGCCCGCCTGGACGCCACCACGGCGGCCGACTGGGCCGAGGCACACCTGACGCATCCGGACGCGCGGTTGTTCTTCCCGCTGTTCGCCGGCGAGATGATGGCCGCGGACCCGGCGGACGTGTCCGTCCTGCACCTGGCCTTCTACCTGCGCTCGGGCGGCGGGCTGCGCTACCTGAACGCCTTCGCGGGCGGCGCGCAGGAGGACCGGATCGACGGCGGCGCCCACCAGGTGTGCCTGCGCCTGGCCGCCCGGCTCGGCGACCGGGTGCGCCTCGGCGAGCCGGTGCAAGCGGTCCACCAGGACGACTCCGGCGTGGACGTCGTCACCGCGACCGGCTCGGCCAGGGCGGACGCGGTGGTGGTCGCCGTGCCGCCGTCGCTCGCCGACGCTGTGGAGTTCCGGCCGGGCCTGCCCGCGCCGCGGTCGGGCCCCCGTACGGCGCCCGGCTGCGCGGTGAAGGTGCACCTGGTCTACCCCGCGCCGCTCTGGCGCGAGCAGGGCCTTTCGGGCTGGTCGGTCAGCGCGGACGGCCCCCTGCTGTCCACCGTGGACGACTCGCCCGCGGGCGGCTCGGCGGGCGTGCTGACCGGGTTCGTGACCGGCGCGCAGGCCAAGGCGTTCGCCGCGCTGCCCCCGCGCGAGCAGGCCGGGCGGGCGCGGGCCCAGGTCGCGCGGCTGTTCCCCGGGCTGCCCGCCCCGGACGCCTGCCACGTGACCGACTGGCTGAGCGACGAGCACAGCCGGGGCTGCTACGCGGCGCTGTTCGGGCCGGGCGACTGGCTCCGGCTCGGCCCGCGGCTGACCACCCCCCACCAGCGGGTGCACTGGGCCGGCACCGAGACGAGCACCGAGTTCTTCGGCCTGATGGAAGGCGCCATCCGCTCAGGACACCGGGTGGCCGCGGAGATCGACGCGACCTGGAGGCACATCCATGACTGACCGGACCCCGATCGCCCCCCTGGCCGTACGGGAGGGCTTCATGACCGAGCCCGGCCTCGGCGCGGGCAACTTCCTCGACCACGCCCTCGCGGCCAACCCCAACCGCGCGGTGCCGTTCGTCCACAGCCACCACACCGACCACCGCGGCCAGGTCGTGTTACGCGGCCACAGCCTGACCGACCTCGCGGCCCTGCGCGACCGGTACGCCACCTGGTACCACGCCAACGGCGTGCGGCCCGGCGAGCCCGTGGGCGTCGTCGTGGCCGAGGGGCTGGAGCCGCTGCTGCACTTCCTGGCGCTCACCGCGCTCGGCGCAATCCCGGCGATGGTCAACGACGCCATGCGGGCCGACGTCATGGCCGGCTACCTGGAGCACGTCGGCGTGGTCGGCGTCGTCGCCGACGACACGACCCGGCTGCAGCTCGCCTACCGCAACACGCCCCGGGCCCGGCCCAGGTTCCTCGCCCTGGCCGCCGAGGTGCGCGCCCACGACGCGGCGTCGGGCGGCCTGCCGGAGCAGTACCCGTACCGGCATGAGCCGGACGACGTGGTGGCACTCATCCACTCCTCGGGCACCACCGGCACGCCCAAGTCCACCATCCTCGGGCATCGCAGCTTCTGGGACGGCAAACAGCTCCGGATGGTGCGCTTCCCGGCGGAGCCGTACGACCGGCTGATGTCGCTCATGCCGCACACGCACGCGGGCGGGCTCAGCTACTTCCTCACCGCGGTCCTGCTCGGGCTGCCGACCGTGATCATGTCGGACTGGCGGCGCGCCGGCGTGGAGCCGGTGATGGAGGCGTTCCAGCCGACGATGGTGGCCTCGTTCCCGCGCACGTTCGTGGAACTGGCGACCGGCGAGCTGCCGATCAGGGGCGCGGCCAGGGTACACTCCTGGTTCAACACCGGCGACAGCGCCCACTACGGCCACATCCGGCGGCTCGTCACGCTCGGCGAGCGGCCCGCGGGGCTGATCAGGTCGTGGCTGCTGCCGCGCGGCGAGGCCGCCGGCGAGCCGCTGCCCGGCTCCCAGTTCGTGGACGGGCTCGGCTCCTCGGAGATGGGCATGGCGCTGTTCGGCCAGGTCACCTCCCCCGAGACGCCGCGCGCCGACCGCTGCGTCGGCAAGCCCCAGGACGCGGTGATCAAGGCCGCCGTGCTCGACGAGAACGGCCGGGAGCTGCCCGACGGCGAGGTCGGCCTGCTGGGCGTGATCACTCCGTCGCGCACCCCCGGCTACTGGAACGACCAGAGGCTGACCGGCAGCTTCGAGCTCAACGGCTTCTGGCTCACCGGCGACGTCGCCCGCCGGGACGCCGAGGGCGACTTCTACCACCTCGACCGCACCGTGGACGTGATCGACACCGCGGCCGGGCCGGTCTACAGCCTGCCCGTCGAGGAGGTGCTGATCGCCGACTGCGCGGACCTCGTCCAGGACTGCTCGGTCGTCGGCGTGCCGGGGCCCGAGGGCCAGGTGCCGATCGCCGTCGTACGGACGCAGGCCGGGGCCGCCGCCGTCACCGCCGAGGAGGTCAGGGAGAAGGCCAACAAGGCGCTGGCCGACGCGGGCCTGGCCACACTGGCCGCCGTGGTCCTGGCGCGCACCGAACAGGACTACCCGCTCGGCCCCACAGGCAAGGTGCTCAAGCGTGAGCTCCGCACCCGGCACGCGGCGCTGTTCGCCGGATGAGCCCGCACGACGACACCCCCCGCCACCCCGTCGCCGCCACCGGAACCGCCCGCTCAGCCGCCACCGGAACCGCCCGGTCCGGCGCCGCGGGGCCCGCCAGTGCCCGGTCCGGCGCCGCGGGGCCCGCCAGTGCCCGGTCCGGCGCCGCGGGGCCCGGGACCGCCGAGTCCGGCGGCGTCCGCCCCTTCGTGTACGCGCGGCGGGCGCTCGCCGAGCCCGACTGGCGGCGGCTGCCGGGCTGGCGGGAGGTCACCGAGGCGCAGTGGCGCGACGCCCAGTGGCAGCGCGCCCACTGCGTGCGGAACGCGGCGCAGCTGCGCGCCGTGACCGGCGACCTGCTCCAGGACGCCTTCCTCGCCGACCTGGCCGCCGACGTGGCCCGGTTCGCCACCATGTCCATGCTGGTCACGCCCCAGCTCCTCAACGTCATGGCGCCGGACGAGCCGGAGGACCCGGCCGCGTTCACGGCGGCGTTCCTGGCCAACCCGGTCCGCCGCTACCTGCTGCCGGTCGCCTCCGACCGGCACCCGGTCTGGCCGAGCCATCCGCGGGCCCAGCGCGACTCGCTGCACGAGGCCGAGATGTGGGCGGTGGAGGGCCTGACCCACCGCTACCCGACGAAGGTGCTGGCCGAGCTGCTGGCCACGTGCCCGCAGTACTGCGGACACTGCACCCGGATGGACCTGGTCGGCACGTCCACGCCGCAGGTCGTCAAGGCCAGGCTCGCGCTCAGGCCGGTGGACCGGCAGGAGCTGATGCTGGACTACCTCAAGCGCACGCCCGCCGTCCGGGACGTGGTGGTCTCCGGCGGCGACCTGGCCAACATGCCGTGGCCGCGGCTGGAGGCGTTCCTGCTGCGGCTGCTGGAGCTGGAGTCCGTGCGCGACATCCGGCTGGCCACCAAGGCGCTGGTCGGGCTGCCGCAGCACTGGCTCCAGCCGGCCGTGGTCGAGGGCGTGGGCCGGGTGGCCGCCGTGGCCCGCGCCCGCGGGGTGAACCTGGCCGTGCACACCCACGCCAACCACGCGCGTTCGGTGACGCCGCTGGTCGCCGAGGCGGCCGGGGCCCTGCTGGCGGCCGGCGTACGGGACGTGCGCAACCAGGGCGTGCTCATGCGCGGCGTGAACGCCACCCCGCACGACCTGCTCGACCTGTGCTTCGCCCTGCACGGCGAGGCCGGCATCCTGCCCTACTACTTCTACGTCTGCGACCTGATCCCCAACGCCGAGCACTGGCGCACCCCGCTCCACCAGGCACGCAACCTCCAGGAGGCCATCATGGGCCACCTGCCCGGCTACGCCACGCCCCGGATCGTGTGCGACGTGCCCTACGTCGGCAAGCGCTGGGTGCACCAGGCCGCCGCCTACGACCGGGAACGCGGCGTCTCGTACTGGACCAGGAGTCACGGGATCGGGCTGGAGCCGCCCGGCCCTGAGCGTCGCTTCCCCTTCTACGACCCGATCGACACCCTGCCCGAGCCCGGCCGCCGCTGGTGGACGAGCCAGAAGGGAGAGTCATGACCCCGTTGCGCCGCATGTGCTGGATCTTCCCCGACCGGGAGTCCACCCGGGCCACCGCGATGTGGCACCCGTTCTTCTGGGACCTGTACGAGGACGTGGCCGCCGAGCTCGGCCTGCGCTGGACCAGGAACTCCCCGGACTCGGTCACCGTGGACGCGCTGGACCCCGGCAACCCCCGCGTCTACGTGGACGACGAGCCGGTCACCCCCGAGGACACGCTCTTCATCACCGCCCTGTACTCCCTGCCCTACCAGTCCATGGACGTCTTCAACCAGTACGCCCTCTACGCCGTCCTGGAGGAGGCCGGCTTCTACCTGCCGTTCCCGCCGTCCCTGTCGCCGGTGGCCAACGACAAGCTGGCCACCGTCCTGCGGCTGCGCGACTCGCCCGTGCCGCCGATCCCGACCCTGCGCATCGGCACCGGCCGGGACACCAGCAAGCACCTGTACGAGGCCGCGATCGCCGGCCTCACCTACCCGGCCCTGGTCAAGCCCGCCGGCTGGTGCGGCGGCGGCGGGGTGAACCTGGCCCGCGACTCCGAGGAGCTGCGCGGCCTGGCCAGCCTCGCCCAGGGCGGCGACACCACGCTCGTGGTCCAGCCGTACCTGGGCGACGGCACCGTGGACTACCGCGTCTACGTCGTGGACGGCGAGCCGTACGCCGTCATGAAGCGCATCCCCGAGCCGGGCTCGCCGGTCGCCAACGCCAGCAGGGGCGGCACGATGGAGTTCCCGCCCGTGCCGCCGGAGCTGGCGGCGGCCACGGCGTACTTCTACGAGCGGGTGCCCATCCCGTTCTTCTGCGTCGACTTCCTCCACGACGGCGAGCGCTACTGGTTCTCCGAGCTGGAGCCCGACGGCGTGATCGCCCCCGACCTGGGCGACCCCGCCCGCACCCTCCAGCGCGACGTCACCCGGGCCCGCTGGACGGCCTACCGCGACGGCCACGCCCGCTTCCTCAAAGAACGCCTCCCGCACGAACCCGAGAGCTGGTGACCCCCATGACCGAATCGTTCTCGCTGACGCCCGAGGCGGCAGAGCCGCGCCTGAGCGTCCCGAGGCGCTCGCTGGAGCGGCTGAGGAGCGTGCCCGCGCTCGCGCCGCGCTACGAGGGCCACGGCAAGGTGCTCACGCTGGAGGACCTGGCCGCCCTGCCCCCGCTGGTCAAGGACGACCTCAACGTCGCCCTCGCCCACCTGGAGCCCAAGGCCGGGCAGGGCGCGACCTGGCTCTTCCAGAGCGGCGGCAGCACCGGCGCGCCCAAGGTCGGCTACGCCCCCACCGGCTTCTACATGGCGGGCGTGCACCGCGAGTGGCGGCCCCTGGAGCCGGACGACGTCTTCGTCAACGCCTGGGGCGCCGGCCGCATGTGGGGCGCCCACTTCCTGGCCGCCGCCTTCGCCGACCTGTCCGGCTGCCGGGTCATCGCCCTGGGCTCGGTCGGCAGGGACGAGTACGGCGACTGGCTCGGCTTCCTCGCCGACCGGAAGGTGACCGCGTTCGGCGGCACGCCCAGCGTGCTGCGGTTGTGGTTCGCCCACGCGCGGGCCGCCGGGCTGCGCCTGCCCGCCCTGCGCAAGGTGCTCTGGCTGGGCGAGGCGTGGCATCCGCAGCTCGACGAGGACCTGGCCGAGGTCGCCCCGGACGCCCGCCGCTGGGGCATGTTCGGCAGCACCGAGACCTGGGTCGCGGCCACCAACACCCCGGACTGCCCGGCCGACGTCTTCCACCCGCTGCCTGACCAGCTCGTCCACAGCGACGCCGACGAGCTGCTGGACTTCACCACGCTCGACCCGGACATGCTCAACCCGGTGCTGCGCTACCGCACCGGCGACGCCGGCCGCTTCGTCGCCTGCCCGTGCGGCCGGGACGGCAGGGCGCTGCGCATCCTGGGCCGCCGCGACTCGGTCGTCCAGGTACGCGGCCTCGGCCTGCACGTGGACGACGTCGTCGCCCAGGCCGAGCGCGAGCCCGGCGTGCTGCGGGCCCAGGTCCTGGTCACCGAGCGGCGCGGCCGGGTCTCCGGCGTGGACGTGCTGCTGCTGACCGGCCAGGACGCCCCGCCCGACCTGCCCGAACGGCTGCGCCGCGACCTCCTGGCCGCCACCTTCACCCTGAGCACGGCCTTCCAGCACGATCCCGGCTCCTTCCGCGTACGGGCGGTGGACGCGCTGATCGGCAACGACCGCACCGGCAAGACCTCGTCCTTCGTAGTCCGGGAGGAGCAGTGAGGATGCCGGGGTCGCTCGGCAGGGAGTTCGGCCTCTACTGGAGCGGCCAGACGGTGAGCCTGCTCGGCGACCGGATCACCGTGTTCGTCGTCCCGACGCTGATGATCTTCGTACTGCACGCCTCCGCGCTGGAGGTCGGCATCGTGGCCATGGCCCAGTACCTGGGCATCCCGCTGCTGGGGCCGATCGCCGGGGTGCTGGTGGACCGGTGGGACAAGCGGCTGACCATGGTCGTGTGCGACCTCGTCCGGCTGGTGGCGGTGGGGGCCATGCCGGTCGCGTACTGGTGCGGGGTGCTCTCGACGCCCGTGCTGTTCGTGTGCGTGGCGCTGATCAGCGGCGCGACCATCTTCTTCAACATCGGCTACCTCGTCGCCGTGCCCACGACCGTGCCGCAGGACCGGCTGGTGCGGGCGTACTCGCGGCT
This sequence comes from Nonomuraea sp. NPDC047529, assembly GCF_040642995.1. NCBI lineage: Bacteria > Bacillati > Actinomycetota > Actinomycetes > Streptosporangiales > Streptosporangiaceae > Nonomuraea > Nonomuraea sp. NPDC047529. Next base: position 34,515 of record NZ_JBEYTJ010000048.1, read on the forward strand.
GGAGGGCAGCAGCACGGTGTCGGAGGTGGCCGGGCCGTCGATCGCGGCCGGCCTCTACCACCTGCTCGGCGTGGCCTCGCTGCTCGTGGACGCGGCCACCTACCTGGTCTCGGCGGCGTGCCTGCGGGCCATGAAGCCGTGGGGCGTCACGACCGGGGAGCGGGTGCCGGTGCGTTCGCGGCTGATGCTCGGGTTCCGGCTGAACTGGGCCGATCCGGTGCTGCGGCGGGTGGTGCTGGCCGCGGTGGTGCTCAACTCGGGCGGGCCGATCTTCGTCACGGTCCTGCCGGTGCTGGCCTACCAGGGGCTCGGCGTCTCGGTGGGCGTGTTCGGCGCGGCGATGTCGGCGGCGGCCGTCGGCGCGGTGCTCGGCGCGCTGGTCGCCCCGAGGATCAGCGACCGGCTCGGCCTCGGCCGGACCATGGCGTGGGCGCTCCTGCTGCACTGCCTGGTCGGCCTCGGCGTGCTGGCCGCGCCCGCGCTGCCCGCCGCGCCGGTGATCGGCGTGACGTTCGGCTGCTACGGCTTCTTCATGTCGTGCATCAACGTGTGCAGCGCGCCGATCCGGCAGTCGCGGATGGCCGCCGAGAACCAGGGCGTGATGCACGCCGCGTTCCGCACGGCGACCTGGGGGGTGATCCCGCTGGCCGCGCTCGCGGGCGGGTCGGCGGTCACCCTGCTGACGCCCGCGCTGGGCGTGCTCGGCGCGGCGCAGGCGGTCATGGCCGGCGGCACGCTGCTGGCGGCGTTCTCGTTCCTGCCCGCCTCGGGCCTCCAGGCGCTGATGGACCGGGCCGCGCCGCGGGCGCACCTGGCGGGGAGCGCGTCATGACGACAGTGCTGATCACGGGGACCTCGTCGGGGATCGGGCTGGCCACCGCGGTCGCCGCCGCGCGGGCCGGGCTGACGGTCGTGGCCACCATGCGCGACCCCGGCCGGGACGGCGACCTGCGCGCGGCGGCCGATCGGGCCGGCGTCACCCTGGACGTCCGCCGCCTCGACGTCACCGACCCGGCCTCGGCGCGGGCCTGCCTGCGGGGCGTGCGCGAGACGTACGGCGGGCTGGACGCGCTGGTCAACAACGCGGGCGTGTCGAACTTCGACCCCACGATGGAGATGTCCACGGCGGAGGCGCTGCGCGCCAACTTCGAGGTCAACTTCTTCGGCGTCGTCGAGGTCAGCCGGCTCGCGATGCCGCTGCTGCGGGCCGCCGGCGGCCGTCTGGTGACGATCGGGAGCGTGCACGGCGTCGTGGGCCAGCCGTTCAACGAGGCGTACGCGGCGGCGAAGGCGGCGGTCGAGGGGTTCATGGAGAGCCTGGCGCCGGTCGCGGCCGAGCACGGGGTGCGGGTGAGCGTGGTCGTGCCCGGCTTCGTCTCCGACACCCGGTTCGGGATTTTTCCGGACATCAATAGGAAGACGATCCGGGCCGCCTCCGGCCCGTACGCCCCGACGTTCGACGCCTACCTCGACTGGGTGTGCGGCCCCGGCTGGGAGGGCGCGGGCCAGTCCTCCTGGCAGGTGGCCGACGTCGTCGTGGACGCGCTGACCGCCGCCGACCCGCCCTTCCGCATCCCGACCAGCCCCTGGGTGTCGGAGTACGTGGCCCGCAAACTCGCCGACCCCGACGGCTCGGCCGTCCGGACCATGGCCAGGACCTGGATCGGAGCCGCGCCGTGACCGGCCCCGATCCGGCCTGCCGGGCGCTCGGCATCGCCCTGGAGGAGGCGGCCGGAGGCCGGGCCCGGCTGCGCATGCGCGTCACCGAGGACATGGTGAACGGGCACGGCGTCGCCCACGGCGGCTACCTGTTCCTGCTCGCCGACGCCGCCTTCGACCACGCCTGCAACAGCCGCGGCCCGGTCATGCTGGCCCATAGCGCCCAGGTCACGTTCCTGCGCCCGGCCGCGGCGGGCGACGTGCTGGTGGCCGAGGCCACGGAACGGGCAAGACACGGTCGGCACGGCGTCTACGACGTCACCGTACGCCGCCCGGCCGGCGAGATCGTCGCCGAGTTCCGCGGCCACGGCGTCGTGGTCGCCGGCCGGCCCACCGACGAAAGGAAGGCCCCATGACCGAGCAGAACAGACGAACCGGGCGTTGGATCGAGCACTGGGAACCCGAGGACCCGGGCTTCTGGGCGGCCGTCGGACGCCGCGTCGCCACCAGGAACCTGATCTTCTCCATCTTCGTGGAGCATCTCGGCTTCGCGGTGTGGCTGCTGTGGAGCGCCGTCGTCGTCCTGCTGCCGAAGGCGGGCTTCCCGTTCACCGTCGACCAGCTCTTCTGGCTGGTCGCGGTGCCGAACCTGGTCGGCAGCACGCTGCGGCTGCCCTACACCTTCGCGGTCTCGGCCTTCGGCGGGCGCAACTGGAACGTGGCCAGCGCCCTGCTGCTCCTGGCGCCGACGGGGCTGCTGGCCTGGCTGGTCACCGATCCGGCCAGGCCTTACTGGATGTTCCTGGTCGCCGCGGCCACGGCCGGGCTCGGCGGCGGCAACTTCGCCTCCTCCATGGCCAACGTCTCCTACTTCTACCCGGAGCGGCGCAAGGGGTTCGCGCTGGGCGTGAACGCGGCCGGCGGGAACCTGGGCGTGGCGGTCGTGCAGCTGCTGATCCCGCTGGTGGCGGCGGGCGGCCTGGCGTACGCGGGGCTGGTGTGGCCGCCGCTCATCGTGGCCGCCGCACTGTGCGCGTACCTGTTCATGGACAACCTGGCCGTGGCCAGGACCGGCTTCGGCACCCAGGGCAGGGCGTTCCTGCGTCCGCACACCTGGGTCATGTCCTTCCTCTACATCGGCACCTTCGGCTCGTTCATCGGATACTCGGCGGCGTTCCCGCTGGTCGCCAAGTCGGTGTTCGCGCAGTCCGCCTCGCCGTACCTGGCCTTCATCGGGCCGCTGGCCGGGTCGCTGGCGCGGCCGGTCGGCGGCTGGCTGGCCGACCGGTACGGCGGGGCCAGGGTCACCTCGTGGTCGTTCGTCGTCATGGCCGCCGGGGCCGTGGCCGCGCTGGCCGCGCTCGGACGGCACAGCTTCCCGCTCTTCCTGGGCGCGTTCCTGCTGCTGTTCGTCGCCTCCGGGGCGGGGAACGGGTCCACGTACCGGATGATCCCGGCCATCTTCACCGCGCAGGCCCGGCACGGCTCGGCGGACGTGCGGCTGCGGGCGAGGCGCGAGGCCGCGGCGGCCATCGGCATCGCCTCGGCGATCGGCGCGTTCGGCGGGTTCCTCATCCCGCGCGGCTTCGCGGTCTCGCTGGCCGGATCCGGTTCCGTCGCGCCCGCCCTCCAGGTGTTCATCGGCGCCTACGCCGTCTTTCTGGCCACCAATTGGTGGTTCTACCGCCGCAGGGTGCTGGCGCGGGTCCCCAGCCTGGCCCACAGCCGGATCTGAGCACCGCTCTGAGCACCGACGACCCCAAGGAGTGACACATGCCCGCCAAGTCCCTGCGTGACCTGATCGACTTCGCCCGGCGGCACTCGCCGTTCTACGCCGAGACCTACCGCGACCTGCCCGACGGCGTGGACGACCTCACCGCGCTGCCGATCATCGACCAGGACGCCTTCTGGGCCGCCAACACCTACCCCGACAACCGGCTGCTGACCGGCCCTCTCACCGACGCCGGCGTCTACGCCTCCGGCGGCACCACCGGAGCGCCCAAGTTCTCCCCGTGGACGCGCTCCGAGCACGCCGACTCGGTGACCGCGTTCGGCGCCGGCATGGTGAAGGCGGGCCTGCGGCCCGGCCACCGGGTGGCGAACCTGTTCTCCGCCGGCGAGATGTACGGCGGCTTCCTCTACATCGAGCACGCCCTGCACAACGCCCCCGTGGAGAACGTGCGCCTGCCCATCGCCTGCCACGCCCCGGACGGCTACATCGCCGACCTGATCGAGCTGTTCGGCGTCCACGTGCTGGCGGGGCCGCCGATGAAGCTCGGCAAGGTGGCCGAGGCGGTGATCGCGCGCGGGCGCAGCGCCGACACCGTGGAGCTGCTGCTGTTCGCCGGCGACCTGCTCTTCGACGACCTGCGTCCCCAGCTCGCCAAGGCCTTCCCCGGGGCGGCGATCGCCTCGCTCGGCTACGCCTCGGTGGACGCCGGGCTGATCGGCGGGCCGGTGGCGGGCGCGGACGTGCGGGTGCACGAGGCGTTCCCCGACCGCACGCTGGTGGAGCTGATCGACGAGGTGACCGGCGAGCCGATCAGCACGCCGGGGGTGCGCGGCCGGGTCGTCGTCACCAACCTGTTCAGGACGCTGATGCCGGTCATCCGCTACCCGGTCGGCGATCTGGGGGAGTGGACCGACGCCGAGTGCCGGGCGTTCCGGCTGGTCGGACGGACGTCCGAGGGGGCCAGGGTGGAGACGGTGGCGATGTCCAGCGAGGCCGTCCGGGCCGTGCTCGTCGCCGCCGACCCGGACCGGGCGATGTCGGCGATGCAGATGGTCCAACGCCGCTGGGACGGCAAGGACGGCCTGCTGCTCCGCCTGGCCTGCGCGCAGGAGCCGCCGCCCGGCCTGACCCAGCGGCTCGTGGACGCCGTGTACGCGGCCAAGCCGCTCTACCCGAAGTCCGTGGCCGAGGGGCTGGTGCACCCGCTGACCGTCGAATGGGTGCGGCCGTCGGAGCTGGTGACACACCCGCGTACCGGGAAGGTGCTCCAGGTGGTGGACGAACGCCCGCATCCCTGAACCCCGTGCGGAACCTCCGGCCTCGGCCGGAGGTTCCGGATTAATGCGGATTTCTCCGCGTCGTTCGACGCTTCGTTTCTATGATGGAAAGGAGCGTCCGCGGGGCGATGCTCATTCGGGTACGCACCAGCTGACGACGACCCGGCAGGTTGCTCCAATGGCGGATTCGTTCGACGACGCTCACCTTCGCCTGGTGACGAAGGAATGTCTCCCGCTCGGGAGCGGCGACCGGCTCCCGGTCATCGTGCTGCTCGGGCCGGACGGCACCGACCGTGAGGTGTGCCTGACCCGCGTCTGGAAGAGCGTCACCAGGCCGGAGTCCCCCCCGGGTGCGGGTGGACTTCCGGCTGCCGGGGCTGCGCGACGCGCCGGTGGTCAAGACCGTCGAGCGCATCGCCCACGACCTGATGGAGACCTCCAGCGTCAGGCTGCCCCGGGTGGTCTTCGCGCTGCACGTGCTCGCCCTGGACCCGCGGGACCGTTCCGACAACGAGCTGACCGGCGAACTGGACGACCTCGTGGACGGCGGCGACCCCGAACGCCTGTCCGACGCCCTGGCCCTGCTGCGCGACCTGCTCGGCCGCATCCCGGGGGCCGAGCCGCTGGCCGCGCTCACCTCGGTGCTCCAGTACGCCGCCCGGGGCCAGCGCCGCCGCGTGGTCAGGCTGCTCAACGGCAAGGGCAGGACGTGGCTGGCCGCCCAGATGGCCAACGGCAACGTGATCGACCTGGCCAGGCGCCGGGACGGCCACGCCGGAGACCCGGCCGGGTCCGCCGGGTCGATCCTGTGCCGGGCCCTCGTCGCCGACCTCACCGACTCCTGGTCCAAGAGCCATCGCCATGCCCGGAGCTGCCTGCTGCTGCTGGAGGGGGCCGAGACCGCGGCGGGCCGGGCCCTGCTCAAGGCGCTCGGCCCGGCCAAGGGCGCGGACCCGCTGCTGGTGGTGGCGGAGTCGAAGCAGTGGCTGCCGATGGGCGGCTCGTGGGCGCGTCCCGGCACGGTCGTCCCGGGCGCCGCCTACCCGCCCACGCTCGCCGAGGCGGGCTACCGGGACTGGCGGGACGGCTACGACGCGCGCGAGCAGCCGTGGTGGTACCCGGTGCTGATGCCGCCGCTGCCGGCCGACAGGTCGCGCGCCTACGCCTCGGCCGTCCAGGAGCTGACCGGCGGCCATCCGGCGGTGACCCGGCGCCTGGGCAGGCTGGCCGCCACGGCCCAGGACGACGACGCCTTCCGCGCCGTCGTGTGCCGGGAGGACCTGCTGCGCTGGCCGGACTGGCTGCACCTGGCCCACCTGGACGAGCTCACCGACTGGGCGGCGGCCAGGAACGTGGACGACGCCGAGAGCGCCCTGCTCAAGCGGGCCGGCCGGGCGCCGAACCTGCGCAACGAGCTGGCCGACCTGCTCTGGCTCGCCCGCCGTCCGGAGGAACGGGACCCGCACGGCCGCTACGAAGGGACGCGCGGCCCCCAGGTCACCGTCATCCACCCGTGGCTGCGGCGGCTGCTGCTGCACCGGCTGGCCGTCACCGGCCGCTGGGACGACGTGCACCGCGACCTGGAACGGTTCCACCTCGGCCCCGGAGGCGAGGAGAACACGCGCAGCCTGCACCACCGCCTGGCCCTCGTCGGCCGGGACGACCCCGAAGGCCACCTGACCCACGTGGCCGGGCACCTGCACCGCCTCTTCGACCGGCTCGACGTGCGCGAGGACGGCCAGAGCCGCCTGCCGGAATGGCTCGCCGGCTTCAACGAGGTGACCACGGCCCCCAACCGGCTGCCGCTGGTCACCCCCCTGGACGAGCTGTACGACTCCCTGGTGGCGACCGCCGGCCCGCGCGAGCGCGGGGACTGGCTCGTCGTGGTCAGGACCCTGGTCGTGGATCGCTGGTTCTGGCTCGACCCGCTGCTCGACCCGTCGGGGAGCCGGGCCGAGCAGGTCGCGCGCGGGTTGCGGGACCTGGCCAGGAGGTCCGCCACCAGTCCGGCGATCTTGTTACGGGAGGCCGACAGGTATGAGCGACGACGGTGACGACCCCGGCAGGGCCGGGACGGGCGAGCCGGCCCCCGCGGAGGTCGGCGCGAAGTGGGCGCGGGACCGTCGCAACCGCGTCTTCCTGCGAAGAGCCCTGGCGGGCGTGCTCGTCGTGGCGGTCGTCGTCGTCCTCGGGTTCTCCGTCAGGACGTCGAGGCTCACCGACGAGAGCGGCGCCTTCGGCCCCGACCTGGCTCCGGTCATGGACCGCATCGCCGCGGAGAACGCCGAGGTGGCGAAGAACCACCCGGGCGCGTACGTCACCGTCGTGGCGATGTTCCCGATGACCGGCTCCCTCACCGACATCGGCCTGAACAGGGAGAGCATCAGGCACGGCCTGGAGGGCATCCACCTGGCGCAGGTGTGGCGCAACCGGCAGCCGTCCTCGCCGCCGTACGTGCGGGTGCTGGTCGGCAGCGACGGGCCGGACGACTGGGAGCCGACGGTCGAGGCGATCAAGGCCCGGACCGCGGACGAGCACATCGTGGCCGTGACCGGGCTGGGCGCCAGCACCGGCACGACCCGCAGAACGGTGGAGAGCCTGAGCGGCAGCGGGTACGCGATGGTCTCGGCGGTGATCACCTCCGACGAGCTCACCGGGGTCCGCGGGCTGGCCCGCGTCGCGGCGCTGAACAGCGAGCAGGCCCAGGCGGGGGTGGTGCACGCCAGGAAGGTGAACCCCGGGCTCAAGGCGGTTGTGATCAAGGACCTCAACCCGGCGGACAGCTACGTCAAGACCCTCGCCCGGTTCTACACCGGCTCGCTGGCCGGCCGGGAACGCGTGATGGAGCTGTCGTTCGACTCCTCGACCCGGTTCTCCGGCACCGTGCTCGACGTCATCGCCGAGCGGGTCTGCAACTCCGGCGCGAACACCGTCCTGTACGCCGGGCGCAGCGAGCAGCTTCCCGCGCTGATGCAGGCGCTCAGCCAGCGCGACCGGTGCGTCCGGCCCGGCATGACCGTGATCACCGGCGACGACGCCAGCGAGATGAACCGCAAGGCCGACCTGAACATGTGGGGGGACACCAGGATCCGGCTCTTCTACACGGCCCTGGCCCACCCGGCGGGCCTCACCCTGCCCGGCGGCGAGGTGCTCACGGCGATCAGGGCCAGATTCGCCGGCGACGACCCCGACGCCTTCCCGCGCGTGTTCCCGCACGAGAGCCTGGGCGACGGCATGGCCATCATGCACCACGACGCCATGTTCGTGGCCCTGGAGACGGTCAAGGCGTTCGCCCGGGAGCCGGACGTGCCCTCGCCGCAGGACATGGCGAACATGCTGACCAGCGGCACGGTGGCGGTGGAGGGCGCCAGCGGCCCGATCAGGATCGTCGAAGGCGGCGCCCGCCAGACCAAGGAGATCCCGATCCTCCAGCTCAACCCGGACGGCACGTCGGCGTACTCGGGACGGATCACGATGACGGACGGCGGCCCCGGCCGGAGCTGAGCCGCCTTTCATGTATTACCTATTGCTTTTGTGGGAAATTTCGCGCAGGATCAAAGGCGTGAAGAGCCTTCTGGTGGCCCGCCTCCACGTCGACCTCCGGCGGCAGGCGAGCGCGCTCTGTGCCATGCGGTGACCTCCGGGTCCCCGCTCTCCTCGGACGCCCGAGCGTCCTTCCCCCAGACCTTCCCCGAAGCTCAGAGGAGTGGCCCGACCATGTCGACCACCAGCGTTCTCACCGTCCGGCGCGTCGCCGGGCACATCGGCGCCGAGATCAGCGGCGTCAACCTGGCCCACCCGCTCGACCCGTCCGTGGTCGAGGAGATCCGGCAGGCCCTGCTCGCGTACAAGGTCGTGTTCTTCCACGGGCAGGAGCTCGACCACGCCGCGCAGATCACCTTCGCCCGCCAGTTCGGCGAGCTGACCCACGCCCACCCGCACGAGGACGCGCCGCCCGAGGAGTTCCCGCAGATCCTCACCATCGACCCCCGCCGGTACGAGAAGCGTTACGGCGTCAACTACCGCGAGCTCTACCAGCGGCGGCGCTACTCCTACTTCTCCGGCTGGCACACCGACGTCACCGCCGCCGTCAACCCGCCCGCCGCCTCGATCCTGCGGGCCGAGACCGTGCCGGAGTTCGGCGGCGACACCCAGTGGACGAACCTGGTCGCCGCCTACGAGGGCCTGTCCGCGCCGCTGCGCGCCCTGGTGGACGGCCTGCGCGCCGAGCACCGCTTCCTGGCCGGCTACCAGTCCGCCGACGAGGACGGCAAGCTGGTCAAGCGGATCAACGACAACCTGCTGATCTCCGTGCACCCGGTGGTGCGGGTGCATCCGGAGACCGGTGAGCGGGCGCTGTTCGTCAACCCCGGCTTCACCGACCACATCGTGGGCCTGTCGGCCGTGGAGAGCCGCCGCATCCTCGACCTGCTGTACGAGCAGCTCACCCGGCCCGAGTACACCGTGCGGTTCCGCTGGCGTCCCGGCAGCGTCGCCTTCTGGGACAACCGGGCCACCGCCCACCTCGCCCCGTCCGACCTCGACCACCTCGACGTGCCGCGCACGCTGCATCGGGTCACGCTGATCGGCGACCGTCCCGTCGGCCCCGACGGGTTCGTCTCCGAGATCGTGGCCGGAAGGGAGTTCAGGGCGCAGTCACTCGTGGTCGCCTGACGACGGCGGCCACCTCCGCGAGCGGGACCCGCTCGCGGCACCGGACGCGCGGGCGGGGGCTGGGGGGTGCCCGCCCGCGGCGTCGGTCCCCACTTCTGGGAGGGGGGTGCGCGACGCGATCAACCGGCGGCCGAGCCGCTGCGCCGGGGCCTCGACCACGTGGTACGTCACCAGGCACAGCGGGATCAGGACCACGTAGTAGAGCGGCAGGTTCGGCAGCGGGCGCAGCAGCAGGGGATGCAGCAGGTAGACGGAGAAGCTGATCACGCCGAGCCGGGTCAGCACCCGCGGGAACGCCCTGTGGCGCAACGCCAGCCCCAGCCCGAACACGGCGAAGGCGAGCACGAGCGCGGGCGCCCAGCCCGGGTCGTCCTTGGCGGGTATCCCGCAGGCCAGCACCGCCAGCGCGGCCAGACCGGCGGTCCGCCAGGAGATCGTGCCCTGCTCGGCGCGGTGAACGGCGGTCCCGGCGAACATCGCGGCCAGGATGATCACGCCCTGCCAGGTGCCCGCCCGGCTGCCCAGGACCACCAGCGCCAGCCCGAGCAGCCCGCCCGCCACGGCGGCCGCCGTACGGGCCCGGCCGCGTCCGAGGACGGTGACCGCGATCGCCGCGACGACCGCGAGGGCGAGCAGCGCGGCGACCAGGTCGGCCCCGCCGTTGATCGACGCGCCCGGCAGCAGCAGCCCCGCCGGCACGGCCAGCGCCGCCAGGGACACGGCGATCCCCGCCGACCTGTGGGCCTGACCGGTCGCGAACAGCCCCACGCTGATCAGGTAGAACGCCATCTCGTACGAGAGCGTCCAGGTCACGCCGATGACGGGCGGCAGGTTGAGCAGCTCCTGCAACATCGTCAGGTTGCCGAGCGCGACCAGGGGCGCGGGACGTTCGCCGAGGCGGGGGTCGAGGGGGAGCAGGCCCGCGAGGCCGAGCAGGAAGGCCAGGCCGAGTGCGGTCAGCAGCAGCGGCAGGAGGCGGAAGGCCCGGCCGGTCCAGAAGGCGCGCAGGTCGCCGCGCCGTTCCAGGGAGGCCGGGATGATGTAGCCGCTGACCAGGAAGAACACGAACACGCCCCACGTGCCGAGGTCGATCCTGCGGTCCACGACCGCCCACACGGCGGGGACGAAGGACCAGCCGGCGTGGTGCGCGGTGACGGCCAGCGCGGCCGGCCCCCGCAGGGCGTCCAACCAGGCCAGCCGGGTGGGGGCGGGGGACATCTGTGCGATTCTAGGCTATTTGTCGCAGGTCATTCGCGACCTGACCCCCCGCGAGCGCATGGCCCGCATCGCCCTCGGCTCTGTCCGTGAGCGGGTCGCCCGCCGCGCTCAGCGGGACGGCGAACGCCGCAGGCGCAGGCCGATCACCACGACCGCGACGCCCACCAGGAGCACCAGCGGCCCGATCACCGCCCAGGTGGCGTCGCCGGTCATCACGCTGCCGCCCACCACGCCCAGCCCCTGGAGGGCCCACAGCCCGCCGACCAGGGCCAGCAGCACGCCGGCGACGATGAGGATCCAAGAGGTCATCGTTCTTCCCGTCTCTCGTCCCGCCGCGCTTGTCCCGCCGCGGGGCTCTGTGTGCGTTGACAGCGGTGTTCGTTGATCGCGTGGCCCCCGAAGAGTAGCCGAGCGTTTGTCACAGAATGCGGATTTTTCCGGTCACCTCTTGGCGGCGGCTTTCCGTCGTCCTAGTGTTCAGTGCAATGCCACACATTACTGAGCCCTATGGAAGGAGAGTCATCGGTGCGTGACGGCAGGCCCCCGAGGCTGTCCGAGATCCCCGCTTTCACCGCGTACATGAACAGCGGCTGGGGCACCCCCGACCGCACACCGCCCGTCGTGCCCGGCGCGGCCGAGGCCGCCGCCGTCCACCGGGCCAGGCTCGCCGAGGCGCTGCCCGGCCGGACCGTCGTGCTGGCCGCGGGGCAGGCCCCGATCCGCAGCAACGACATGGCCTACGACTTCCGCGCCGCCAGCGACTTCGTCTGGCTGACCGGCTGCCAGATCGAGAACGCCGTCGTCGTGCTGGAGGGCGCCGAGGCCACCCTCTACCTGCCGCCGCCCGCCGTTCCCGGCGATCCGGCGTTCTTCGCCGACTCCAGGTACGGCGAGCTGTGGGTGGGCGCCGCGCCGGGCCCGGAGGACTGGGCGAAGGCGCTGGGTGTCCGGGTCCGGCCGCTGGCCGAGCTGACCATGGAGGTCACCGAGGACCAGGAGGCCCGCCGGGTCCTCGCCGAGCTGCGCATGTACAAGGACGACTGGGAGATCGGGCAGCTCCGCGAGGCGGTGGACCGCACCGTCGAGGGGTTCGCCGCCGTCGTCCGCGAGATCCCCGCCGCCGTCGCCGGGCGCGGCGAGCGGTGGCTCCAGGGCACCTTCGACCGGTACGCCCGCGCGTACGGCAACGGCCCCGGCTACCCCTCCATCGTCGGCGGCGGCCCGCACGCGCCCACGCTGCACTGGGTGCGCTGCGACGGCCCCGTGGTCCCCGGCGAACTGCTGCTGCTCGACCTCGGCGTCGAGGCGGAGAGCTGCTACACCGCCGACGTCACCCGCACCTTCCCCGTCTCCGGCCGCTTCACCCCGGCCCAGCGGCAGGTGCACGACCTGGTCGAACGGGCCCACCGGGCCGCGCTCGCCGCGGTCGCCTCCGGCCGCCGCTTCAGCGACTTCCACCACGCCGCCATGGAGGTCGTCGCGCACGGCCTGGCCGACTGGGGCCTGCTGCCGGTCTCGGTGGACGAGGCGCTGTCCGACGCCGGGCAGCACCACCGCCGCTACCTGGTCTGCGGCGTCGGCCACCACCTGGGCCTGGACGTGCACGACTGCGGCCGGGCGAGCCAGGAGTCCTACCAGGACGCCGTCATGGCCCCCGGCATGGCGCTCACCGTCGAGCCCGGCCTGTACTTCCACGCGCACGACCTCACCGTCCCGCCGGAGCTGCGCGGGATCGGCGTCCGGATCGAGGACGACCTGCTGGTCACCGAACAGGGCGCCGACGTGCTGTCGGCCGCGCTGCCCCTGGACGCCGACGGCCTGGAGAAGTGGATGGCCGCCGGGTAGGTAGCCGCTGTGACATCACCGTGACATCACACCGCATAATCTCGAAAATCCCCAGTGAGGAGACCTCAGCATGACCACCTCCGCCACACCGTGGCGCGGCATCCACGTCGCGACGGCCCTGCCCTTCCACGACGACCTCTCCGTGGACTACGACGGGTTCGCCGAACACGTTCGGTTCCTGGCCGCGGGCGGCTGTGACGGTGTGACGCCCAACGGTTCGCTGGGCGAGTACCAGACGCTCACGCCGGAGGAGCGGACCCGCGTCGTCGAGACCGCCGTCCAGGCCGCGCCGGCCGGGTTCGGCGTCATGCCGGGCGTGGCCGCGTACGGCGCCATGGAGGCCCGCCGCTGGGCCGAGCAGGCGGCCGAGGCCGGGGCCACGTCCGTGCTGCTGCTGCCGCCGAACGCCTACCGGGCCCCGCGCGAGGCCGTCGTCGCCCACTATCGGGAGGTCGCCAAGGCCGGGCTGCCGGTCGTGGCCTACAACAACCCGTTCGACACCAAGGTGGACCTGACCCCCGCCCTGCTGGCCGAGCTGTTCCACGAGGGCCTGGTCGTCGGCGTCAAGGAGTTCACCGGGGACGTGCGCAGGGCGTACGAGATCGCCGAGCTGGCGCCGGACCTTGACCTGCTCATCGGGGCCGACGACGTGCTGCTGGAGCTGGGCCTCGCCGGGGCCGTCGGCTGGATCGCCGGTTACCCGAACATGATCCCGGAGTCCACGACCCGCCTGTACCGGCTGGCCACCTCGGGCGACCCCGCCGACCTGCCCGAGGCGCTGCGCGTCTACCGCGACCTGCACCCGCTGCTGCGCTGGGACTCCAAGCCCGAGTTCGTGCAGTCGATCAAGCTGTCCATGGACCTGGCCGGGCGCAAGGGCGGCGCCTGCCGTCCGCCGCGCCTGCCGCTCGCGCCCGAACTGGTCGCCCGCATCACCGCCGACACCGAGACCGTCCTGGAAAAGGGCTACAAGTGAGATCACGCCGCACCTTCCACGCCGTCGACTCCCACACCGAGGGCATGCCCACCCGCGTGATCGTCGGCGGCGTCGGCACGATCCCGGGGGCGACCATGGCCGAGCGCCGGCTGTGGTTCATGGAGAACAGCGACGACGTCCGCACGCTGCTGATGTACGAACCGCGCGGCCACGCCGCCATGAGCGGGGCGATCCTCCAGCCGCCGACCCGGCCGGACGCCGACTACGGCGTGCTGTTCATCGAGGTCTCCGGGCTGCTGCCGATGTGCGGCCACGGCACGATCGGGGTGGCGACCGTCCTGGTGGAGACCGGGATGGTGCCCGTGGTCGAGCCGGTCACCACGATCCGGCTCGACACGCCCGCCGGGCTCGTGGTGGCGTCCGTGGCGGTCGAGGACGGCGCGGCGACCTCGGTGACCATCCAGAACGTGCCCTCCTTCGCGTACGCGCTGGACCGCAAGGTCGAGGTGCCCGGCTTCGGGGAGATCGCCTACGACCTGGCCTTCGGCGGGAACTTCTACGCCTTCGTCGAGCTGGCCGACCTGGGCCTGCCCTTCGACCGGGCCCGCGCCGGCGACCTGCTGACCGCCGGGCTGGCGATCATGGACGCCGTGAACGAGCACGACCGCCCGGTCCACCCCGAACGTCCCGACATCAACGGCTGCCACCACGTCTACCTGGCCGCCCCCGGCTCGACGGCGCAGCTGTCCAGGCACGCCATGGCCATCCACCCCGGCTGGTTCGATCGCTCGCCGTGCGGCACCGGCACCAGCGCCCGCATGGCCCAGTTCCACGCCCGGGGCGAGCTGGCCCTCGGGGACGACTTCGTCAACGAGTCGTTCATCGGGACCCGCTTCACCGGGCGGCTGCTCGGCGAGACCACGGTCGGCCCGCTGCCCGCCGTGCTGCCCTCGATCACCGGCCGTGCCTGGGTCACCGGCACCTCGCAGTTCCACCTCGACCCGACCGACCCGTTCCCGGCGGGGTTCCTGCTGTGAGCCGGCCCGGCCCGCGGGCGGGCGGCGCGAAGGGCACCCCGTGAGCGCCGACCTGGTCGTGGTCGGCGCGGGCGTGGTGGGCGCGGCCGGCGCCTACTTCGCCGCGCTGGCCGGGCTGCGGGTGGTGGTCGTCGAGCGCGGTGCCATCGCCGGCGGCACCTCCAGCGCGGGCGAGGGCAACCTGCTGGTGTCCGACAAGGAGGCCGGGCCCGAGCTCGACCTCGCGCTCCACTCCCAGCGGGTGTGGCGCGAGGACCTGGCCGAGCACGCCGGGTCGTGGGAGTTCGAGGCCAAGGGCGGCCTGGTCGTCGCTTCGTCCGGGGCCGGCCTCGCCTCGCTGCGTGAGCTGGGCGAGCACCAGCGCCGCCACGGCGTCGAGGTGCGCGACGTGGCCGCGCAGGAGCTGCGCGACTACGAGCCGCACCTCGCGCCCGGCCTCGCCGGTGCCGCCTTCTACCCCCAGGACGCCCAGGTCCAGCCCATGCTGGTGGTCGCCCACCTGCTGCGCCTGGCCCGCGCGCACGGCGCCGAGGTGCGGACCCGTACCGGCGTCACCGGGTTCCTGCGCGACGGGAGCCGCGTGACCGGCGTGCGCACCACGTCCGGCGACCTGCCCGCCGGGGCGGTGCTCAACGCGACCGGCACGTGGGCCGGCGACCTCGCCGCCCTGGCCGGGGTGAACGTGCCCGTGCTGCCCCGGCGCGGGTTCGTGCTGGTCACCCAGCCGATGCCGCCCCGGACGATCCGCCACAAGGTCTACGCCGCCGAGTACGTCGGGGACGTGGCCAGCTCCGACGCCGCCCTGCAGACCTCGCCCGTCGTGGAGGGCACCGGCAGCGGCACGATCCTCATCGGCGCCTCCCGGGAGCGGGTCGGCTTCGACCGCACGTTCTCCCCGGCGGCGGCCGGGGCGCTGGCGGCCAAGGCGATCGCGCTGTTCCCGATGTTGCGGGACGTCCGCGCCATGCGCACGTACCTGGGGTTCCGGCCGTACTGTCCGGACCATCTGCCGGTGATCGGGCCCGACCCGCGCGCACCCGGACTGTGGCACGCCTGCGGGCACGAGGGCGCGGGCATCGGGTTGTCGGCGGGCACCGGCAAGCTCATCGCCCAGGCCCTCACCGGCCGCACCCCTGACCTCGACCTCACCCCGTTCGCCCCCGACCGTTTCCCCGACGCCGAGGCCCATGACGCGGAGGCCCCTGACACCGAGGCCCCCGGCGGCGGGGCACCCCCGACCGGCGGCTCCGGGACCGGGTCTTCCGCGACCGAGGAGGCGCCCCGATGACCCACCAGCTGACCTTCCGCGGCGAGAGCGTCCCCGCCGAGCCCGGACAGAGCGTGGGGGCCGCCCTGGTCGCGGCCGGCATCCTCGACTGGCGCACCACCCGCGGGGCGGGCCGGCCGCGCGGCCTGTTCTGCGGCATCGGCATCTGCTTCGACTGCCTCATCACCGTCGACGGCGTCCCCGACCTGCGCGCCTGCCTGGTCCCGGCGCGCGACGGCATGCGCCTCGGCGACGACACCCCCGCCCAGGAAGACGGCGAACAGGGTGCCGGCGAGCGGGGAGGGCATCATGCGTGAGCCGTACGACGTCGCCGTGGTCGGCGCGGGGCCGGCCGGGCTGGCCGCCGCCGTCGAGGCCGCCGAGGCCGGGCTCGGCGTGGCCCTCGTGGACGCCGCCGGCCAGCCCGGCGGCCAGTTCTGGCGGCACTACGACGAACGCCACGCCCGCCCCGGCGACGCCGCCGGACACCACGGCTGGCCGGTCTTCACCCGGCTCCGCGACCGCCTGCGCGCCCTGACCGCCGCCGGACGGGTCCGCTACCTGCCCGGCCACCAGGTCTGGCTGGCCACCCGCGACGGCGAGGGCACGTTCACGCTGCGCACGACGCCGACCGTCCCCGAGGAGGGGGCCGCCGGCACGACGGTGACCGCCCGCGCGCTGATCCTGTGCCCCGGCGGCTACGACAGGCAACTGCCCGTCCCCGGCTGGGACCTGCCCGGCGTGATGGCCGCCGGAGGAGTGCAGGCCCTGCTCAAGGGGCAGCGCACCCTGGCGGGCCGCCGCGCGGTGGTCGCCGGGACCGGGCCGTTCCTGCTGCCGGTCGCCACCGGCCTGGCCGCCGCCGGGGCGCGGGTGGCGGCCGTCGCCGAGGCCAACGCCACGCTCGGGTGGCTGCGCGACCTCCGGGGCGCCGCGTCGGTGCCCGCCAAGGGGCTGGAGGCGCTCCAGTACGCCGCGCTGCTGGCCCGCCACCGCGTCCCGTACCGCACCAGGACCGTGGTCACCGAGATCCTGGGCGAGGACCGGGTCGAGGCGGTCCGGCTCAGCGGGGTCGGGAGCGACGGCCGCCCGGCCGGGCCGGTCAGCGAGGTCCACGTCGACCTCGTCGCGCTCGGCTGGGGCTTCACGCCCTCGCTCGAACTGCCGCTCATGCTCGGCGCGGACACCAGGAAGGACGTCGACGGCTCGCTCGTCGTCATCGTGGACGCCTTCCAGCGCACCGGCGTCCCCGGCCTGTACGTCGCCGGCGAGGCGACCGGCGTCGGCGGCGCCGTCCTGGCCCGGCAGGAGGGCCGGCTGAGCGCCCTGGCCCTGGCCCGTACGCTGGGCCGCCGCGCCGACCCGGCGCTGATGGGCCGCCTGCGCCGGTCGATCGCCCGCGGACGGCGCTTCGCCGCGGCCATGCACCGGACCTACCCCGTGCCGCGCGCCTGGACGACCTGGCTGCGGGACGGGACGCTGGTCTGCCGCTGCGAGGAGGTCTCCTACGGCGATCTTCGCCGTGCCCACGACGACCTGGGGGCCGACGACCCGCGCACCCTGAAGATGCTGGCCAGGCCGGGCATGGGCTGGTGCCAGGGACGGGTGTGCGGGTTCGCCACCGCCGGCGTCGCGGCCTGCCTGAGCCGCCGCGAGAGCACGGCGGCCGACCTGCGCCCGCTGTCCACCCGGAGCCTGGCGGCCCCGGTGCCGCTGGGCGAGCTGGCCGCCCTCGCCGACGAAACTCCCGACGAAGACGAAAGAGGACAAGACCGTGAGTGACGTGCTGAGCGTCGATCCGCGTACCGGGGAGTCCCGCGGGCGCGTCGCGGCGGAGTCCACGCCGCAGGACGTGGACCGCGCCGTACGCGCCGCTGCCGCCGCCGCCCCGGCGCTGGCCGACCGGTCCGTACGCGCCGAGTTGCTGCGTACCGCCGCCGCGCTGCTGGAGGAGGGCGGCGAGGAGATCATCGCGACCGCCGACGCCGAGACGGCGCTCGGCCGGGTACGGCTCACCGGCGAGCTGGCCCGCACCTGCTACCAGCTGCGCGCCTTCGCCGACGTGGCCGAGTCGGGCGCCTTCCTGGACGTGATCATCGACCACGCCGACCCGGCCGCCCACCCGGCCCCCCGTCCCGACCTGCGGCGCTACAAGGTGCCGCTGGGCGTGGTCGCGGTGTTCGCGGCGAGCAACTTCCCGCTGGCCTTCAGCGTGCCGGGCGGCGACACCGCCAGCGCGCTGGCCGCCGGCTGCCCGGTCGTCGTCAAGGCGCATCCGGACCATCCGGCGACCAGCGTCCTGACCGCCCGCGCGCTGCGCGCCGCCGCGGAGAAGGCCGGGCTGCCGGCCGGCGTCGTGGGCCTGGTCCACGGCTTCGAGGCGGGTCCGGAGCTGGTCCGGCACCCGCTGACCGCCGCCGTCGGCTTCACCGGCTCGGTACGCGGCGGGCGGGCGCTGCACGACCTGGCCGCCGCCCGTCCCCGGCCGATCCCGTTCCACGGGGAGCTGGGCAGTCTCAACCCGGTCGTGGTGACCGAGCGGGCCGCCGGGACCAGGGCGGCCGAGATCGGCGCGGGCCTGGCCGCCTCCTACACCCAGGGGCTCGGCCAGTTCTGTGTCAAGCCGGGCCTGGTCCTGCTGCCCGCGGGCCCGGCGGGCGACGCGGTGCTCGACGCCGTCGTCTCGGCCGCGGTCCCCGCCGGACCGCTGCTCGACCCGCGCATGCGGGTGGCCTTCCTGGACGGCGTGCGCTCCCGCGCCCTGCTGCCCGGGGTCACGCAGGCGCTGCCCGCGGGCGAGGACGACGCCGCGCCGCTCGCCGTCCGGCCGGGCGTGCTGACCGTGGCGGCGCGACGGCTCGCGGACGGGGACGCGTACGCCGAACTGCTGGAGGAGTGCTTCGGACCGGTCACCGTCGTGGCCAGGTACGGCTCGGAGGCCGAGCGGGACGCGGTGCTCGACGCGCTGCCCGGCAACCTCACGGCGACCGTGCACCTGGGGGCCGACGAGCGCGAGGGCGCGGCGGCCGGCCTGGTGGCCGGGCTCGCCGGGCTGGCCGGACGGGTCGTCGTGGACGGCTGGCCCACAGGCGTGTCGGTCGCGCCCGCGATGCAGCACGGCGGGCCGTACCCGGCCTCGACCAGCACCTCGACCTCGGTCGGCGGCACCGCGATCGAGCGCTGGCTGCGCCCGGTGTGCTTCCAGGACACCCCTGACCCCCTCCTGCCGCCGGAACTGCGCGAGGCCAACCCGCTCGGCGTCCCCCGGATGGTGGACGGAGTCGCCTGACGCTTTTATCTACACTTGTAGACGTTCTGGGGCTATATTGCTCGTGTGTCCACCACCGACTCCACGGTCGTGGCCGTCACCGGCGAGGTCCCAGCGGCCTCGCTGGGCGCGGTCCTTCCGCACGAGCACCTGCTGAGCGACTTCGCCCCGACCGACGACACGCCCGAAGCCTGGGCCCGTGCCGGCCGCGTCCGTCCGACGGCGGCGAGCACGCTGCGGCTCTACCGCGCGCCGCTCACGATGGACCTGCTGGGCGAGGTCGGCATGGGCGCCGTCAACCGGGACGACCTGCTGCTCGGCGACGCGGGCCTGGCCGCCGCCGAGCTCGCCGCCTTCCGCGAGGCCGGCGGCGGCACGGTGGTGGACCTCACGGCCGACGGGCTCGGCCGCGACCCGGCCGGGCTGCGCCGGCTCGCCGAGGCGACCGGCCTGACCGTCGTCATGGGCTGCGGCCGGCACCACCCCGCGCGGACCGGCCTCCCCACCGGCGGGGACGCCGCCGAGCAGCTGACCGAGGAGCTGCTCCGCGACCTCACCGAGGGCGTGGACGGCGTGCGCGCCGGCGTCATCGGCGAGCTGGCCGCGCTCGACCCCGGCGTGCCCGCCGAGCGCGCGCTGCTGGTCGCGGCGGCCCGCGCGTCGGCGGCCACCCGCGCCGCCGTCTCGCTCGCCCGCGATGACGACCCCGCCGTCCAGCAGCGCGTCCTCGACCTGCTCGCCGAGGAGGGCGCGGACCTCGCGCGGGTGGCCGTCGGGCACTGCGACGCGCTCTCCCCGCGTCCCGACGAGCTCGAACCGCTGCTCGAACGCGGCGTCTTCGTGCAGTTCGACCAGCTCGGCAGGCTGCCCACCGCGCTCAGCGTCTCCGACGACCAGGACGTCGCCGCGGCCGTGCTCGAACTCGCCCGCCGCGGCCACGCCGGACGCCTCCTGCTCTCGCACGACGTACGCGCCAAGTCGCAGCTCCTCGCCTACGGCGGCGGCGGTTACGCGTTCGTGCTGCGGCAGTTCGTCCCGTACCTGCGGATGCTCGGCGCGGACGACGAGCTGATCGAGACCGTCACCGTGCGCAACCCGAGGCGGCTGCTCGCGCTCAGGACCGAGGAGGCGGGCTCGTGAGCCGCTACCCCTTCCCCATCCCGAACCTGGCCGGACAGGCGCTCACCGTCGCCGGCCCGGTGGACCCGGCGCTGCTCGGGCAGACGTCCATGCACGAGCACATCTTCGTCGACCTGCGCAGGCCCGCCCGGTCCCGCCGTCCCGGCGAGGACGCGCCCGCGGCGGCCGAGCCGCTCACCCTGGACACCCTCGCGCGCGTCCGCCACGGCGGCCCGAACGCCGACAACGACCTGCTGGGCGACTTCGACGAGATGCTCGCCGAGACCCTCGCCTTCGCCCACAGCGGCGGGCGCACCATGGTCGAGGTCTCGCCCATCGGCCTCGGCCGGGACCCGGAGGCGCTGCTGCGGCTGTCGCGGGCCAGCGGGCTGCACATCGTCATGGGCGGCGGCTGGTACACCCCGACGTTCCATCCGGCCGACATGGCCGGGCGCACCGTGGACGAGCTGGCCGACGTCATCGTGCGCGACGTCGTGCTGGGGGCCGACGGCACCGGCGTCCGCGCGGGCATCATCGGCGAGGTCGGCGCGGAGTCGGCGCCGCTGACGGACGGCGAGCTCAAGAGCGTACGCGCCGCCGGACGGGCCTCCCGCGTCACCGGCGCGCCGGTCACCTTCCACTTCGGCGGCGTCGGCGAGGAGAAGTTCCGGGTGCTCGACATCCTCCAGGAGGAGGGCGTCGCCCCCGGCAACGTCGTCCTGGGCCACTGCGTGGACGTCCTGTCCGGCCCCGAGTTCGCCGAACGCCTGCTCGCCCGGGGCGTGTTCGTCGAGTTCGACTTCCTGGCCGCGCCCGGCAGCCCGTGGGGCCACCTCGTCCTGGGCAGTGACCACAAGGTCCTGCGCGGCATCGCCGACCTGGTCGAACGGGGCTACGCACGGCAGATCGTGCTCGGCCACGACGTCTGCCAGAAGATCCAGCTCAAGAGGTACGGCGGCAAGGGCTACGACTACATCCCGCGCCACTTCCTGCCCGCCCTGCGCCGCCTCGGCGTCAGTGCCGAGGCCATCCACATGATCATGGTCGAGAACCCGGCACGGGCCCTCGCCTTCGCAGCCCCGCAGTGACCAGGAGAACCATGCCCCCCACCCCCGTCCCCTTCGAGCCGGCGCTCGCCGCGGTCCTGGACGGCATGCCCCGGCCCGACGGCCCCGCCCCGACCCTGGAGACCATCCCCCTCATGCGCGCGGCCGGCGCGGCCATGCCCATGCCGTCCGTCGCCGAGGTGATCGGCGACCGGGAGATCGACGCCGAGGAGCGGTTCGTCCCCGGCCCGGCCGGCGCGCCCGACCTGGAGGTCACCGTGCTGCGCCCGCGCCGCCCGGCGGCCCCGGTACCCGGGCTGTTCAACATCCACGGCGGCGGCATGATCACCGGCCATCGGGCCATGGACTTCCCGCGCCTGGTCGCGCTCGTCGAGGCGCTGGGCGTCGTCGCCGTCAACGTCGAGTACCGCCTGGCCCCCGAGCATCCCCACCCGGCGCCGGTCGAGGACTGCTACGCCGGGCTGGCCTGGATGTCGGAGCACGCCGCCGAACTCGGCGTGGACCCCGGACGCGTCGTCGTCATGGGCGGCAGCGCCGGAGGCGGCCTGGCCGCCGGCGTCGCCCTGCTGGCCCGCGACCGCGGCGGCCCGCGCCTGGCCGGGCAGCTCCTGCTGTGCCCGATGCTGGACGACCTCAACACCACCGTCTCCAGCCACCAGTACGACGGCCTCGGCACCTGGCCGCGCGCCCTGAACCTGCTGGGCTGGCGGGCCCTGCTCGGCGAACGGGCCGGCGACCCGGACGCCGACGTCTCCTGCTACGCGGCCCCGGCGCGGGCCGCCGACCTGTCGGGGCTGCCGCCCGCGTTCGTCGAGGCGGGGGCCGCCGAGCTGTTCCGCGACGAGGACGTGGCGTACGCGTCGCGGATCTGGGCCGCGGGCGGTCAGGCCGAGCTGCACATCTGGAGCGGCGCCTTCCACGGCTTCGACATCTTCGCACCGGACCACGAGATCACCCGCGCCGCCCTCGCCACCCGCCTGTCCTGGCTCCGGCGCACTCTCACCCTCTGAACCCCCGTCCTCCCGGCTCCGGCCCCCGGCGGCACGGCCCGACGGGGGCCGCCGCGGTGGGGTCAGAGATTCAGGGTTCGCTGGAACCAGGAGTGCTTGGTCGCCAGGGCGGCGCGGGAGACGCGCGCGCCCGGTGTGCCCGTGAAGCCGTGGTGGCCGCCCGCCCACACGTGCAGTTCCGCCTGGCCGCCGGTCGCCCAGATGCGGCCGGCGAACTCGACCGCCTCGTCGCGGAACACCTCGGCCGCCCCGACCTCGATGAAGACCGGCGGCAGCCCCGACAGGTCGGACGCCCGCGCCGGGACCTCGTGCGGCAGCACCTCCGGGGTGCCGCGCCGTTCGCCGAGCAGGGCGGTCCAGGCGGTGTCGTTGTTGTTGCGGTCCCAAGCGCCGATGCCGTCGTACTGGAGGCTCGACACGGTCGAGTTCCGGTCGTCGATCATGGGCGCGCCGACGTAGAGGCCGGCGGCGGACGGGCCGTTCCGATCGCGGGCCATGATGCCGACGGACGCGGTGAGCCCGCCGCCCGCGCTGAAGCCGGACACGACCAGGCGGCCCGGGTCGAACCCCAGCTCCCGGGCGTGCGCGGCGGTCCAGACGAAGCCCGCGTAGCAGTCCTCGGCCGCCGCCGGTGCCGGGTTCTCGGGGGCCAGCCGGTACTCGACCGTCACGCCGACCATGCCGTGCTCCAGGGCCGCCTGGATCAGGCTCTCGATGCCGAAGAACCGGCTGCCGAGGATCATGCCGCCGCCGTGGATCTCGTACACGGCCGCCGCGCCGGGCGCGGGGCCGCCCTTGGGACGGACGACCGTGAGGGTGACGTCGGGGGCGCCCTCGGGGCCGGGCACGTCCACGTCCCACCACTCGACGGGACGGCCGGCGACGATCTCCTCCATGGGCGGGATGAGCCCGGCGAAGATCTCGCGGTTGCGCAGGATGGTGTCCGCGCGCAGCGGCACGCTCTCGACCGCCGTCAGGAACGCCGCGAGACCTTCCGCCAGCTCAGGGTCATAGGGGACGGGGACGTGGCTCATCGTGCCGCCTCTCGGAGATGAACGGACGCCTTAAAGTCTACGAGCGTAGAAGCTTTCTGTCCTGATATACACGGGTACGCGATCAGTCTGACCATGTCCCCCCAAGGAGAAGACCATGGTGAAGAGACTTCTCGAAGCGACCCCGTTACGCGCAGGGGTCGTGGCGGCCGTCGCGTTGACCGGCACGCTGCTGACCACCACCCCGGCCGGCGCCACCACGGCGGGCCTTCGGACCGCCTCCGCCGTCCGGGCCACCTCCGCCGTCCAGGCCGCCGCGGCCTCCCGCCCGGCCAACGGCCGGATCATCTACGACCGCCTCAGCGGCGGCCGCGGCACACTCAAGATCAAGAACGGCACGTCGAAGGACGGCGTCGTCACCATCGTCAAGGGCAGGACCAAGGCCGTCAGCATCTACGTGCGCGCCAGATCCACGGCCCGCATCCGGGACGTCAGGGACGGCACGTACCGCATCTACTTCACGACCGGCTACCGGTTCAGCACCTCGAAGGGCCGCTTCACCAGGGCCGCGAGCTACCAGAAGTTCAACGACCGGCTGCGCTTCCGCACGACCTCCACGCAGTACACCATCTGGACCCTGACCCTCAACCCGATCAGAGGCGGCAACGCGCGGACGAGCCCCGTGAACCCGAAGGACTTCCCCTGATCCTCACTCGGGCGGCGCTCCCTGGTCGCTCCTGTCGAACCCGCCCCCGCCGAACCAGCTGAGGACGCGGTCGAGCCGGACGTACAGCCGGGGCGGCAGGTGCGGCAGCACCCGGGAGTGCCGCTGGCCGAGCAGCGCGATGAACTCGACCGGCGGGAGGTCGATGTAGCGCGGCAGGTTCTCGTACCACTGGGCGCTGAGGCGGGCCGACTTCTGGTGCGGGCGGATCGCCGCACGGCGTTCGCGGTCGTAGCGGGCCAGTGCGGCGTCCAGCTCCGGCTCCTGGTTCAGCGCGTTGACCAGGAAGGCGGCGTCCCCGAAGGCCAGGGCGGTGCCCGCGCCGATGGAGTAGTGGGTGGTGTGCGCGGCGTCCCCGATCAGGACGAGGTTGTCGCGGTACCACGTGCGGTTGGTCAGCGTGCGGAAGTTCAGCCAGTACGCGCTGCCGTCGGTGTGGGCCCGGCCGATCAGCGGATGGCCGTCGAGGATGTCGGCGAAGAGCTTCTCCAGCAGCGCCAGGCCGTCGGCCTCGGCGGCCTGGTCGAGGCCGAGCCCCTTCCAGGTCTCGGGGGAGCACTCGACGACGCACGTGCTGTGGTCCTCGCTGAAGACGTAGCCATAGCACCAGATCCAGCCGTGCGGGGTCTCGACGAAGGCGAAGGTGAAGGCGTCGAAGACCTTCGTGGTGCCGAGCCAGATGTAGTGGTTGCGGCCGACCGCGACCTCGGTGCCGAAGTGGTCGGCGTGCGGCTCGCGCAGGGCGCTGTTGATGCCGTCGCCGGCCACGACCAGGTCGGCGTCCAGTTCATCTTGGCTTGCGATCTCGCGGCCGTACTCGATGTGCACGCCGAGGGAGCGGGCGCGGTCGGCGAGGATGTCGAGCAGGCGGTGACGGCAGATGCCGAAGCCCTCGTCCGACTCCGTCAGCGTCACCGTCGCGCGGTCCTGGATGTGGGTGGCCCAGCTGTCCCAGCGGATCGAGTTCTCGCGGATGACGTCCGCGGACTCGGGGTCGGCGGCGCGCAGGTTCTTGAGCAGGTCGTCCCAGTAGGTCACGCCCCAGCCGTAGGTCGCCCCGGCCGGGTTGCGCTCATGGACGGTGATCTCGTGGGACGGGTCGACCGTCTTCATCAGGATCGAGAAGTACAGATTGGCGGGTCCACCGCCGACGCAGGCGACCTTCACACTAGCTCCCCTAGCGACAGAAAGTAATCAATTCAGCACAGAGAGTATCAGAGGGTCTGTGCCAGGGGAGGAGGCGCGCCCGCCGGACGGTCAGGCCGCCACTCGTGCCGTCCCGCGCAGGCCGAGGGTGAGGCTGCCGGCCAGGAGCACGACGCCGGACAGCACCCCGCTGACGATGGGCACCCAGGCCAGCGCGGGCGTACCGGCCAGGACGAGACCGCCGACGCCGAGCACCGTGAGCGCCACGCCCGGCACGGCGATGCTCCAGTCCTTCCAGATCGGCGCCAGCGCGACGAAGTGCGCGCCCACCACGAACGCCACCCACGCCACGTTCCCCTCCTCGGGACGTCCGAGCGCGGCCAGCACCCGCAGCCCGCCGAACAGCAGGACCGCCTCGACCACGACCACGGCCAGGTAGCCGGGCCCGAACATGCCCCGCCGTCCGGACGGGGCGGGACGTCCCGCGCGCGCGGCGCGGAACCACATCGCGAGCACGGCCGCCGCCGCCAGGCACGCGGCGCCCCGCAGGAGGTTCGCGGTCACGGGGCCGAGGGGGTCGTGCGCGTTGACGACGACGAACACCGCGCCGAACACCGCGCCGACCAGCAATCCAGTCATTCTCTGCATGACGTCCATCGAAGCGCCCGCCGCGATCCGTCCGCGCGGGGGCTGGACCGAGTACGGGGTAGCCCTGTCCCTACCCCACCGCGCCGCGGCGCGGGATGGCCCTAGCGCGCCACGCCGCGCAGGTAGGCCAGTACGGCCAGCACCCGGCGGTTGTCGTCCTCGGTCGCGGGCAGGTCGAGCTTGGTGAACACGGAGGCCACGTGCTTCCCGACGGCCGCCTCCGTGATCGACAGGGCACGGGCCACGGCGCTGTTGGAACGGCCCTCGGCGATCAGCGCGAGCACCTCCCGCTCCCGGGGCGACAGCTGGTACGCCGGCTCGGTGACCTCCCTGGCCCGCGCCCACGACAGCTCGAACAGGTCGATGAGAGCCGCGATCAGCCCCTGCTGCCTGATCATCAGCGCGCCCGGCGTGTGAGCGATCGGGGTGATCCGGACGAACGCCACCGAGCGGTCGAAGATGAGGAGCTGCTGGATCGGCTCGTCGATGACCCGGTGCAGGTCCCCGGCGGCGTGCAGCTCCTTGATCCGGGCGGCCTTGCGCGGATCGTCCAGCATGCTCGAATGGACGATCGTGCGCATCGCCAGCCCGTGCCCCAGGGCGTCGAGCACGGTACGCCTGCTGCGCTGCTCGTCGCGTCCCTGCTCGGGCGAGCCCACCGGGTGCATGGCCCGCAGCTCGGCCGCCGAGCGGGTGGCGCGCAGGATGTGCCGGCGGACGAGCTCGGCGTCCTCCAGCCGCTCGACGTCCACGGGGATGCCGCGCAGCTCGCCGACCACCTCTTCCAGGCGGCGGGCGAGGCTGTCCAGCGACTGACTCTCGGTCACGCTCCTCCTCCGCACGCGAAGCCCATTCTCTCCGCCCGGCTCGGCAATGCCCAAATCAACGCAGGGACGCCCGAACCGGCGAAAGGGCGCCGCCCTGTCGGACGGCGCCCCGGTTCGCGGGACCGCTGAGCGGCCTGGATCAGTCGCGCGGGTCCCAGCCGTCGGTGTCGACGTCCAGGTCGAGCCCGTCGGCGATGTCGCCCCAGTCGGCGAACTTGAAGTTGGTGTTCTCCCGGTCCGCCGTGGCCGGCGTGTTCACGCCGTCGTGGGCGATGAACAGGCCCTCGTCGAACTCGCCCAGCGGCACGTTGAGCACGGTCGAGCCGTCGCTCACCTCCGAGCCGTCGATGCCGTTCGCCTCGCCGATGCGGAACTGGCCGAGGTAGGAGTTGGAGCCCTCCCTGCGGTAGACGGCGAAGGTGTTGTCACCCTGGCTGGAGGCCAGCAGATAGCCCTTGCCGTCCTCGCGGTAGTAGATGGTCAGGCCCTCGGCGTCCGCGGTGAGGTGCTTGCCGCCGTAGCCGGGGTCGGCGCCGGGGGTGCACTCCTCGGTCGCGGGGTCGTACGTGCCGGGGACGCCGTACTCGCGGACCTTGTCCACCAGGACGGGCGTGCCGGTGAGGTCGGCGCGCACGCGCCAGATGCCGACGTCCTCCTGGGCGGCGTAGAGCACGTCCCGCTCCTGGTCCACGACCATGCCCTCGACCTGTGCCTGCTCGTCCGGCTCAAGGCAGGGGGACCAGGTCTGGCCGTTCGGCAGGGTGAAGGAGTTGGGCAGGGTCAGTGTCCTGACGAGCTGGTAGCCGATCTTGCCGCCCGGCTTGGCGAGCAGCTTGACCAGGCCGACCGAGGTCTTGTGGCGGCGGCTGACCAGCGCGTACGTGCCGGTGGAGTCCTTCCAGGCAGCCAGGCCGTAGGCCGTCTCCGCGTCGTTGACCTGCTGCTGCGTCGCGTTGAACACGAACGGCGCGGCCGGGTCGGTCACGTCGGTGAGGTGGCCGTGCGAGATGGAGTAGATGCGCAGTGTGTCCCGGCCGCGGTCGGAGACGATCGCCAGGTCCCTGCCGCCGAAGCCGTAGGTGACGTCGACGTTGTTGAAGCGGCCCGCCTCGTCGTCCGGCCCTGGGGCGGCGGGCGCCGGCAGGTGCTGGAGTTGCTGCCCGTCGAGGTCGTAGACGTAGAGGCCGCCCTTCTTGGCGGTGGCGATCACCACGCTGTCCTCGGAGTCGGACGGGTCCACCCAGATCGCGGGGTCGTCGCCGTTGGCGTCGCCGCCGGCCGCGTCGTCGTAGAGGGAGGGGGTTTCGACTTCGGGATACACGGTCGCCACGCCGGAACCGGCCGCGGGTAAGGCGGTCCCGCCAACCATGGCCAACATCAGGGCTGCCAGGGAGAGCCTGGACAGGGGACGCATTGCGCCTCCTCGTTCGGGGTGTTGATGTTGCCCCAGAACGTAACGACAGTTTTACAAGAAATCAATACGTCATCCTTATGTCAGGACATTAAGTGTTACATCTGAGCCAGGGCATGCCGAACGGCCCGGCCGGAGGCTCCCGGCCGGGCGGTCCTCGGCCGCGCTAGCTGCGGTTGACGCGCCAGAAGTCGGACATGGTCTGGCGGTTCCGCAGGTCGCCGAGCAGGCCCTCGGGGTCGGTGTGGAAGAGCTGGCCCTGCCAGTCGGACAGGCCGGGCGGGGTGACCATCGGCTTGACCGTGCTGTTGCCCGAGACGCCGCCCTCGCCGATCTCGTGCTTGACGCCTTCCTCGGTCATGATGAAGTGCACGAACAGTTTGGCCGCGTTCGGGTGCTTGCTCTTGGTGGCGATCGCCGCGTACTTCGGGTAGCTGAACCCGACGAAGGGGGTCATCCCCTCGCAGGCGGCCTGATGGTAGCCCTTGTCCTCGTTGTTGCGGAACTTCGAGATCGACATGAAGCCGATCTTCTTGTCGGTGGCGGCCGGCGCGCCCACCGCGGCGGAGATGTCCTCGTCCGAGCCTGTCAGCACCGGCTTGTTGAGGGACATCCGCTTGATCCACTCCAGGGCGGCGCTCTTCTCCTCGGTCTTCAGCGGCTTGCCGTACTTGGCCTGGTAGGCCTGTTCGAGCGCCTGGTTGCCGTACGCGTCGAGCTGGGTGAAGAACGACAGCACGGTCGGCTTGCCGAGCGGGTCCTGCATCACCAGCTTGCCGGACCACTCCGGGTCGGTCAGGTCCCAGACGTTCTTCACCGGGCAGCCGCCGGGGGAGAGCTTGGTGTTGTAGCCGAAGACCGTCGCCTTGGAGAGCGCGAGCAGCGGGTTCTGGTTCTCGGCCGGGATCTGGTCCTTCAGGTCCCCGGGGATCCAGGTCTGCGTGACGCCCTGCGGCGCGAGCTGGCCGACCAGGACGCCGCCGTCCTCGTACATGGCCGCGTCGATGGTGACGTTGTCGGCGGCGTGTTCCCTGGTCATCTTCTCGGCCGTCTGCGGGGTGTCCGACTTCACCCCCTCCATGGCGATGCCGTACTTCGCGGTGAACGCCTTGGCCACTTCCTCGATGTCGCCGCTGGAGTCGTAGACCAGGACGCTGCCTTCCTTCTTCGCGGCGGAGACCAGCGCCTCCAGGTCGAAGTTCGCATCGAGTGACGGGCCGGGCAGCGCCTTGGCCGTCGCCGCCGCCGACGGTCCTCCGCCTGCGGTGGAGGGCGCGCACGCCACGGCGGCGGTCGCCAGCAACGCCATGGAGATGATCTTCCCGGTACGCCTCATGATGGCGTCACTCCTCTTGCCTCTCGGGTTCGCAGGCGCCGCGCCAGCCCCGACCGGCGCCATTGTGTGCTCACGATGAACGTCACGTGAATAATTTGTCAAGACATTCTTACGTGGGGATCCAGCCACGGCCTTGCCGCCCAGCTACGACAGTTCATCCTTATGTCAGGACAAAGCCTTGACTGTTCATCTCCTGTTCATCTAGAACTGGAGGCCCCCTGGATGAGGAGCGATCATGCGTGTGGGTCTGCTGGGCCTTGGACGTATAGGCATGTTCCATGCCACAACGCTGTCCACCTTGGTTGACGAGCTTGTCGTGTCCGACGTGGACACGGCGAGGGCGGAGGAGGTGGCGCGGCGGCTCGGCGCCCGGACCGGCGACCCCTTCGACACGGACGCGGTGGTGATCGCGACGCCGACCTCCGCCCACGCCGAGGCCCTGCTGCTGGCGTGCGAGCGGGGGGTGACGGCGTTCTGCGAGAAGCCGGCCGCGCCGACCGTCAGGGAGACGTTACGGGTCGCCGAGGCCGTCGAACGGGCCGGAATCGGCGTGCACATCGGCTTCCAGCGCCGCTTCGACGCCGGGTACCGGGCCGCCCGCGAGGCGCTGCTGGCGGGCGAGCTCGGCGAGTTGCACCGCGTCCACATGCTGACCGGCGACCCCGCGCCCCCGCCCGCCGAATACGTCGCCCAGTCCGGCGGCATCTTCCGCGACTGCCACATCCACGACTTCGACATCCTGCGCTGGGTCACCGGCCGCGAGGCGGACGTCGTGCAGGCGGTCGGCGCCAATCGCGGCGATCCGTACTTCGCCACCGCCGGGGACGTCGACAACAGCGCCGCCCTGATCGTCATGGACGACGGCACGCTGGTCACCCTCCAGGGCTCCCGCTACAACGGCGCCGGCTACGACGTGCGCATGGAGCTGGCCGGCACGCTCGGCACCCGCGCCGTCGGGCTCGGCGACCGCACCCCGCTGCGCTCGGCCGAGGGCCTGAGCCCGGACGGGCCGCCGTGGCCGGACTTCCAGACCAGGTTCGAGGCCGCCTACGTCGCCGAGATGGGCGCGTTCCTGTCGATGGCCAGGGGCGAGAGCGAGAGCCCCTGCACCGTCCGCGACGCCCTGGCCGCCCTCTACCTGGCCGAGGCCGCCGACCTGGCGCGCCGCGAGGGCCGCCCGGTGCGCGTGCTGGAGGTGGCCAAGTGAGGATCGCCGCCGCGCCGATCTCCTGGGGCGTGTGCGAGGTGCCCGGATGGGGACACCAGCTCACCGCCGACCGGGTGCTCGCCGAGATGGCCGAGCTGGGCCTGACCGCCACCGAACTGGGCCCCGAGGGCTTCCTGCCCGCCGACCGCGACCTGCTCGGCCGGTACGGGCTGCGCGCAGTGGGCGGATTCGTCCCCGCGGTCCTGCACGACCCCGCCCACGACCCGCTGCCCGCACTCCGCGCCACCTGGGCCTCCTTCGCCCCGGACGTGGTCGTCGTGCTGGCCGCGGCCACCGGCGCCGACGGCTACGACGCCCGTCCCGAGCTGGACGAGGCCGGCTGGCGCACCCTGCTCGGCAACCTCGACCGCGCCTTCCACGAGGCGAAGGGCGACGGCCGCGCGCTCACCCTGCACCCGCACGTCGGCACCATGGTCGAGACCGGCGAGGAGGTGGACCGGGTGCTCGGCGGCAGCGCCGTCCCGCTCTGCCTGGACACCGGCCACCTGCTCATCGGCGGCGGCGACCCGCTCGACCTCGTCACCCGCGCCCCCGAGCGGATCGCCCACGTGCACCTGAAGGACGTCGACGCCGCGCTCGCCGGACGCGTCCGGGCCGGCGAGCTGACCTACACCGACGCCGTCCGCGCCGGGATCTACCGCCGGCTCGGCCTCGGCGACGTGGACGTCCGGGGCATCGTCGAACGCCTGACCGCCGCCGGGTACGACGGCTGGTACGTCATGGAGCAGGACGTCGTCCTCGACGCCGAGCCCGAGGCGGGCGCCGGCCCGGCCGACGACGTCCGGGCGGGCGTGGCGTTCCTGCGGGGCCTGGCATGAGCGCCCTCGACGTGCTGACGATGGGCAGGGTGGGCGTGGACGTCTACCCGCTCCAGAGCGGCGTGTCGCTGCGCCACGTGGAGACGTTCGGCAAGTACCTGGGCGGCAGCCCCACCAACGTGGCCGTCGCCGCCGCCCGCCTGGGCCGCTCCAGCGCGGTGATCACGCGGACCGGCGACGACCCGTTCGGCGCGTTCGTCCACGACGCGCTGCGCTCGTACGGCGTGGACGACCGCCTGGTCGGCGCCGCGCCAGGCCGGCCGACCCCGGTCACGTTCTGCGAGATCAGGCCGCCCGACGACTTCCCGCTCTACTTCTACCGCCAGGACGCGCCCGACCTGGAGATCACACCCGGCGACCTCGACCTGACGGCCGTCACCGAGGCGCGGCTGTTCTGGGCCACCGTGACCGGCCTGTCGGCCGAGCCGTCCCACGCCGCCCACCTGGCCGCCTGGCGGGCCCGCGGGCGCGCCCGGCACACCGTGCTCGACCTGGACTACCGGCCCATGTTCTGGGCCGGCGCGGCCTCCGCCCGCGAACGGGTGCGGGAGGCGCTCGCGCACGTCACCGTCGCGGCCGGCAACCTCGACGAGGTCGAGGTGGCCACCGGCACCCGCGACCCGCGCGCGGCCGGCGAGACCCTGCTGGCCGCGGGCGTCGAACTGGCCATCGTCAAGCAGGGCGCGGACGGCGTGCTCGGCATGACCGCCACCGAGACCGTACGGGTGCCGCCCGTGCCCGTCGAGGTGGTCAACGGGCTCGGGGCCGGCGACGCCTTCGGCGGCGCCCTGTGCCACGGCCTGCTCGAAGGCTGGCCGCTGGAGCGCACCCTGCGCTTCGCCAACGCCGCCGGCGCGATCGTCGCCGGACGCCTGGCCTGCGCGCCCGCGATGCCCACGGCGGACGAGGTCGAGGCCGTCCTGTCCGCCCCCCTCTCGGAAGGAGCCGCCACGCATGCGTGAGCAGGACTACCGGCGGCTGCTCGACCAGCGCGCCTGGCAGCCGGAGCGTATAGCCGAGGCGGCGGCGGCCCGCCGGCGCAGGCCGCTCAGGAACGGCAGGGAGCAGTTGCTCATCATCGCCGCCGACCATCCGGCCCGCGGCGCACTCGGCGTGGCCGGCCACCCGATGGCGATGCGCAGCCGCGCCGACCTGCTCGACCGGCTCATGACCGCCCTGGCCAGGCCCGGCGTGGACGGCGTGCTGGCCACCCCCGACATCGTCGAGGACCTGCTGCTGCTCGGCGCCCTCGACGACAAGATCGTCATCGGCTCGATGAACCGCGGCGGCGTGGCCGGCTCGGTGTTCGAGTTCGACGACCGCTTCACCGCCTACGACGCCCCCTCCATCGCCGCGATGGGCCTCGACGGCGGCAAGATGTTGTGCCGGATCGCTCTGGAGGACAGCGCCACCGCCGCCACCCTGGCGAGCTGCGGCCAGGCGGTCACCGACCTGGCCAGGCACGGCCTGATGGCGATGGTCGAGCCGTTCTGGTCCAGGCGGCAGGACGGCGCCGTGCGGCACGACCTGTCGCCCGAGGCCGTCATCCACTCCATCAGCGTCGGCCAGGGGCTCGGCGCCACCTCCGCCCGCACCTGGCTGAAGATCCCGGTCGTGCGCGACATGGAACGCGTCGTGGAGTCCACGACGCTGCCCGTGCTGCTGCTGGGCGGCGACTCCGGCCAGGACTCCGGCGAGATGTACGACTCCTGGCGCAAGGCGCTGCGCCTGCCCGGCGTCCGCGGCCTGGTGGTCGGCCGGGCGCTGCTCTATCCGCCCGACGGCGACGTGGCAGCCGCCGTGGACACCGCGCTCGGCCTGCTGGAGGGCGGCGTGCCCGATCTCGTGCAAGGAGGTGCCTCATGAGGCTGACCACCGCTCAGGCGCTGACCCGCTTCCTCGCCAACCAGTGGTCGGAGCGCGACGGCGTCGAGCAGCGGCTGATCGCCGGCGTGCTCGGGATCTTCGGCCACGGCAACGTCGCGGGCGTCGGCCAGGCGCTGGCCGAGCAGGGCGCGGGCACGCGCGACCCGCTGCCGTACTACCTGGCCCGCAACGAGCAGGCCATGGTCCACACGGCCGTCGGCTACGCCCGTACCCGTGCGCGGCTGTCCACCTTCGCCTGCACGACGTCCATCGGGCCCGGCGCCACCAACCTGGTCACCGGCGCGGCGCTGGCGACGATCAACCGGGTGCCGGTCCTGCTGCTGCCCGGCGACGTCTTCGCCACCCGCGCCCCCGGCCCGGTGCTGCAGGAGCTGGAGGACCCCCGGTCCTACGACGTGTCGGTCAACGACTCGCTGCGCCCGGTGTCGCGCTTCTTCGACCGGATCAACCGGCCCGAGCAGCTCCCGTCCGCGCTGCTGGCGGCGATGCGGGTGCTGACCGACCCCGCCGAGACGGGCGCGGTCACGCTGGCGCTGCCCCAGGACGTGCAGGCCGAGGCGTACGACTGGCCCGAGGAGCTGTTCGCCCGCCGGGTGTGGCACGTCGCCCGGCCGGTGCCCGAGCCGGCCGCGCTGGCCAGGGCCGAGGAGCTGCTGCGCGGCTCCCGCAGGCCGCTGATCGTGGCCGGCGGCGGGGTCAGGTACAGCGGGGCGTGGGCGGAGCTGACCCGCTTCGCCGAGAACCACGGCGTGCCGGTGGGCGAGACCCAGGCGGGCAAGGGCGCGCTGCCGTACGACCACCCCTGCGCGGCCGGCGCGATCGGCCACACCGGCACCGACGCGGCCAACACCCTGGCCCGTGAGGCCGACCTGGTCATCGGCGTCGGCACCCGCTACACCGACTTCACCACCGCCTCCAGGACGCTGTTCGGCCAGGCCGCCTTCCTCAACGTCAACGTCACCGCCTTCGACGCGGCCAAGAACGCGGGCGCCACGCTCGTCGCCGACGCCCGCGAGGCCCTGCGCGCCCTCGACGAGACGGACTGGCGGGCCGACCCCGAATGGACCCACCGGGCCGCCGCCCTGGCCGCCGCCTGGCAGTCGGAGATCGGCCACACCTACGCGGGCCCCGAGCTCACCCAGCCCGTCATGCTCGGCATCCTCAACGAGGTCGCCGAAGGCGGCGTGGTGGTCAACGCGGCCGGCTCGATGCCGGGCGACCTGCACCGGCTCTGGCGGCCCGCCGACCCCGAGCAGTACCACGTCGAGTACGGCTACTCGTGCATGGGCTACGAGATCGCCGGCGGCCTCGGGGTGAAGCTGGCCGCGCCGGAACGCGAGGTGTTCGTGCTGGTCGGCGACGGGTCGTACCTGATGATGGCGCAGGAGATCGCGACCGCCGTGCAGGAGCGGATCAAGCTGGTGATCGTCCTGGTGGACAACCGGGGATTCGCCTCCATCGGCAACCTCAGCGAGTCGGTGGGCGCGCGGCGGCTCGGCACCGCGTACCGGACCCGCGGGCCCGGCGGCGACCTCGACGGCGAGCCGCTGCCGGTGGACCTCGCCGCCAACGCCGCCAGCCTGGGCGCCGACGTGCTGCGCGCCGACGGCCCCGAGTCGCTGCGGGCCGCCCTGGTCAAGGCCAAGGAGTCGGCCAGGACCACCGTCGTGTACGTGGCGCCCGTCCCCGGCGGCGGCCCCGGCGCGCAGGCGTGGTGGGACGTGCCGGTCGCGGAGGTGTCCGGGCTGCCCGACGTCCGGGCCGCGCGCGAGCGCTACGACGAGGCCAAGCGCGACCAGCGGCCCTACCTCTGATGGGCTGGACGCTGGCCTTCGCCGCGGTGGCCACCCTGTTCGTGCTGATCAGCGGGGCCAACGACGGCGCCACGCTGATCGGCCTCGGCCTGCGCTTCCCGCGCACGCCCGGCTGGGCGGCCGCCGCGCTGCTCGTCGTGGTCCTGTTCGCCGGGCCGTACGTGCTGGGCGTCGCGGTCGCGCGGACCTTCACCGAGGGGCTCGCGGGGCTCGACTCCAGGAGCGGCGCGGCCGTGTTCCTGGCCGGCGTGGCGATCGCCGTCGTGGTGGTGGCGGTGCTGACCGGCAAGGGGCTGCCCACCAGCCTGACGCTGGCGGTGATCGGCGGGATCGCGGGCGCCGGGCTCGGCGCGGGGCTGCCGGTGGCCTGGACCGGGCTGGTCACGGTCCTGGCGATCGGGGCGTGCGCGCCGCTGGTCGGGCTGGGGCTCGGTTACCTGCTGGGGACCGCGTCCAGGCGGGTGCCGTCCTCGCGCCGGATGCCGGGGCTGGTGCTGGCCGCCCACCTGGTGGCCTACGCGGCCCAATGCCTGGCCTACGCCGTCAACGACGGCCAGAAGATGATCGCCGTCGTGAGCGTCGCCGTGGACGTGGGCCGCAACGGACTCGGCCGGGTCGGGCCCGTGCAGGTCGCGCCGGGGTGGATGGCCGTGCTGGTGGCGCTGTTCCTCGCCGGGGCGCTCACCACGCTGCCCCGGGTGGGTGAGCGGGTCGGCCGCGGCCTGGTCATCACCCGGCCGCTGCACGTGCTGTCGGCCGAGACGGCGGCCACCGGCGCCGTCCTCGGCAGCTCGGCCCTGGGCAGCCCGGTCAGCATGACCCAGTCCGTGACGGCCGGAGTCGTCGGCGTGGTGGCAAGCGAAGGAAGCAGGAGGGTGCGATGGCAGGGAGTGCTGAACATGGGTACGGCGTGGCTGGTCACGCTGCCGTCGTCCATGGCTCTGGGCGCCCTGGCCGGGCTCGGCCTGAGGCTGCTGTGAGCGGCGGGAGGAGCCGCCGGCTCGCCCGCGTCTGGGACGACCTGCGCGGCCGGTCGGGACGCCGGGTGATCGACCTCGTCCGCGGCCAGGTCGCCGTGGCCAGGGAGGGAGCCGTGCTGGCCTGCTCGGCCGCCTCGGGCACGACCGGTCAGGCCGCCGCCCGCGCCCGGATGGCCGAGGTCGAGCACGAGGGCGACGCGGCGCGGGCCGAGCTCGTCCGGGCGCTGAGACGGGTCCTGGCCACCCCCATCGACAGGGAGGACCTGTTCCGGCTCTCCCGCTCGATCGACGACGTGCTGGACCAGCTGCGCGACTTCGTGCGCGAGGCGGACCTGTTCGGGCCCGCCGACCTCACCTTCGCCACCGAGCCGCTGGGCGCCGTCATCGACGGCCTGGACCAGCTGGACCGCGCTCTGCTGAAGATCACCGGCGACCCCGGCTCGGTCACCGTGGCCGTGCTCGCCACCCGCAAGTCCCGCAGCCGCGTCCGCCAGCTCCACCAGGCCCGGCTCACCGAGCTGTTCGCCGGCCCGCTGGACATGGACACCCTGCGCGAACGCGAACTGCTCTCCCGACTCGACGCCGTGGGCCGGCGGCTCGGCGAGGCCGCCGACGCCCTCGCCGACGCCATGCTCAAACGAAGCCACTGAAGACCCCCCGAAGGAAGACCCATGGCTGTTCTGACCAAGACGGAACCGCCGCCTCGCCCGCCGAGACGGCGCCGACTCCGCTACCGCCTCCAGGTCCTGCGGCACGACCCGACCGCCGCGCTCGGCCTGATCCTCGTCGTCCTGCTCGCCTACCTCGTCGTCGCCCCTCTGATCGCGGTCCTGTCGGACGCCTTCCGTCTCCAGTTCGGCGACGAGTTGCACGCCGGCCAGCAGCCGGGGGAGTGGACGGGCTACTACCTGTGGCGGGTCTTCCGCTCGCAGATCAGCGGCCTGCTGTTCTGGGGGCCGCTGGTCAACACGCTGGTGGTCGCGGTCGGCACCGTCCTGTTCGCGCTGCTGCTCGGCGGCGGGATGGCCTGGCTGGTGACCCGCACCAACGTGCCCGGCCGCAAGTGGCTGGCCGGGGCGCTGGTGGTGCCGTACATGCTGCCGTCGTGGACGTTCTCGCTGGCCTGGTTGACGCTGTTCAAGAACGCGCGGGCCGGCGGGCAGGTGGGCTTCCTGGAGTCGGCCGGCGTGCGCACCCCCGACTGGCTGGCCTACGGACCGCTGCCGATCATCGTCACGCTGGGGCTGCACTACTACCCGTTCGTGCTGCTGCTGGTCGGCAACGCGCTGCGCAGGATCGACGTCCAGCTTGAGGACTCGGCCCGGATCCTCGGGGCGCCGCGGCGCGTCGTCGTGCGGCGGATCGTGGTGCCGCTGATGCTGCCCGCGCTCTCCTCGGCCGTGTTGCTCGTGGTCGGCCGGGTGCTCGGCACGTTCGGCACCCCGTACGTGCTCGGCCTGCCCGCCGACTACCAGGTGCTGTCCACCGGGCTGTTCCAGTCGATCAGGGACCGCAGCACCGGCGTGGCCTCCGTGCTCGCCACCGTCATCGTGATCATCGGCGTGCTGATCGTCTTCACCGACATGCGGCTGATGCGCGAGCAGCGCAGGTTCGTCACCGTGGGCGGCAAGGGCGCGATGGACCGGCTGGGCGACCTGCGCGGCTGGCGCTGGCCGGCGTTCGCGCTGGGCGCGGTGGTGTTCGTGGTCAGCGTGCTGATCCCGGTGCTCACGTTGCTGCTGTCCACGCTCACCCGCACGCCGCTGGACCTGTCCACCCTGACGCTCGACTACTGGATCGCCGACCGGCTCCCCGGCGCGGTCGGGTTCCCGCACGGCATCCTGCGCGGCTCCGAGCTGTGGCAGGCCGCCTGGAACTCGTTGCGCATCGTCGGCCTGGCCTCGCTGATCTGCGCGGTCGCCGGCCTGCTCATCGGGTACGTGGTGGTCCGTGGCACCGCCCCGCGCATCGCCGGGTTCCTGCGCCAGGTGTCGTTCCTGCCGTACCTCATCCCCGGCATCGCCTTCGCGGCCGCCTCGCTGTCGCTGTTCGCGGTCGCCCGCGGGCCCGTCCCGGCGTTGTACGGGACGACGTTCCTGCTGATCCTGGTCATGGCCGTCACGCATCTTCCGTACAGTTCGCGCTCGGGCATCGCGGCGATGATGCAGCTCGGCCGGGAGCCGGAGGAGGCCGCGCAGATCGCCGGGGCCTCCTGGTGGCACCGGATGCGGCGGATCATCTTCCCGATCCAGAAGGGCGCCCTGGTCACCGGGATCGTGTTGCCGTTCATCTCGGGGCTGAAGGAGCTCAGCATCGTCGTGATGCTGACCACCACCGGCACCCAGCTCCTCACGACGCTCTCCATCGGCCTGGTCGACTACGGATACACGCAGCTCGCCAACGGCGTCGTCCTCATGATCGCTTTGCTCTCCTTCACCATGACTTCCCTGACCCAGCGGCTGACCAAGAGCAGCCTGGCGTCCGGCCTAGGAGGATAGATGCCGAACATCACCTTGAGCGCAGTCTCCAAGAGCTACGGCGGTGGCGACCACGCGGTGAAGAACCTCGACCTCGTGGTGCCCGACGGCGCCTTCATGTGCCTGCTCGGACCCTCCGGCTGCGGCAAGACCACCACGCTGCGCATGATCGCCGGCCTCGAACAGCCCACCGCGGGCAGCATCGCCGTCGGCGACCGCGTCCTGGACTCGGTCGAGCAGGGGGTCTACGTCCCGCCCGAGAAGCGGGCCATGGGGCTGGTCTTCCAGAACTACGCGCTCTGGCCGCACCTGTCGGTGCGCGACAACGTGGAGTTCGGGCTGCGCATGCGCAAGGTCCCGGGTCCCGAGCGGCGCGCGCGGGCCGAGGCGGCCCTGAAGATGGTGCACGTCGACGCCGCCATGGACCGTTACCCCTCCCAGCTGTCCGGCGGCCAGCAGCAGCGCGTCGCCCTGGCCAGGATGCTCGCGGTCAACCCGTCCGTTCTCCTGCTGGACGAGCCGCT
The DNA here is from genome assembly GCF_040642995.1 of Nonomuraea sp. NPDC047529. NCBI lineage: Bacteria > Bacillati > Actinomycetota > Actinomycetes > Streptosporangiales > Streptosporangiaceae > Nonomuraea > Nonomuraea sp. NPDC047529. The sequence goes on from NZ_JBEYTJ010000048.1 coordinate 73,437, forward strand.
GTCCAACCTCGACGCCCGGCTGCGCCTGGAGATGCGGGCCGAGCTCAAGCGCATCCACGAGGAGTCCGGCGCGACGATCGTCTTCGTCACCCACGACCAGCTCGAAGCCCTCACCATGGCCACCGACGTCGCCGTCATGAACGAGGGCGAGCTGCAGCAGCTCGCCGCTCCGATGGAGATGTACGAGCGGCCCGCCAACCGGTTCGTCGCGGAGTTCGTCGGCAGCCCGCCGATGGCCATCGTGGACACCGGGCCCGCGCCCGGCGGGCTGGCCGGGTCACTGCTGCGGTTCGTGGCGGCGCGCGACCCGGAGGTCACCCCGGCCGCCGTCGGCATCCGGCCCGAGGCGCTGCGGCTCGGCGCGCCACCCGCCGCCGCCTGGAGCGAGGACGCGCTGGTCGAGGCCGTGCTGCCGGCCGGCTCCTCCTGGACGGTACGGCTGCGCGTCCTGGACACCGAGCTGTTCGCCCTGTCGTACACGCCGGTGCGGGCCGCGCCCGGCGACGTGCTGCCCTGCTGGACCGAGCAGCTCCACCTCTTCGGCGCGGACGGTGCCCGCCTCTCCTCCTGGGACCGGGCGGGGGTGACCGCGTGATCCGGCCCAAGGCGCTGCTCCTGGACTTCGGGGGCGTGATCGTCGAGACCGCCAAGCGGCCGTCCTGGGCGGCCGAACTGGCCGCCGAGGTGCACACCATGCTGGCCAGGACCGGGTTCGACGGCCTGACGGCCGCGGACGTCGAGAGCGACATCCGCGCCGGTGCACGAGCCGACAAGTACTGGAAGGACTCCACCTCCCGGCAGTTCGCGCCCGAGGAGATGACGCACCGCCGGTTCTGGGCCGAGTTCGTCGCCACCGACTGGCCCGAGCAGGCCCGCACGCTGGTCTCCGTCGAGGCGACGCCCCTGTGCAGGCGCATGGGCGAGCTGCGCAGCGACAGGAAACTGCGCACCGGCATGGAGGAGCTGCTGAACGCCTGCCTGCGGAACGGCGTCGTCCCCGCCGTCGTCAGCAACGCCCTGTGCGGGGCCGTGCACCGCGACTACCTGGCCGGCAGCGGCCTGGACCACCTGGTCGCGGCGCAGGTCTACAGCGACGAGGTCGGCGTGCGCAAGCCGAACCCCGAGATGATCCGGCTCGCCTGCCGCGCCCTCGGCGTCGACCCCGCCGAGACCTGGTACGTCGGCGACAACTACGACCGGGACGTGATCTGCGGCGCCCGGGCCGAGGTGGGGGCGACCGTCCTGATGGTGTCCGCGAGCACCGACAAGATCCCTTATCCGGTGCGGCAGCGCCCTCAGGCCACGGTCGAGGACCCCCGCGCCCTGCTGAGCCTCCTGGAGGAGACATGGACGTGAACACCTCTCGCGAGCTGGCCGCCATCGCGGCCGAGGCGGCCAGGGCGGTCGGCGACAGGCTGCGCGGCGCCTTCCGCTCCCGGCCCGAGATCCAGACCAAGCGCGACTTCCACGACCCGGTGACCGTGCACGACAAGGCGGCCGAGGAGGGCATCCGCGAGGTCATCGACCGGCTCTGCCCCGACAGCGTCGTAGTGGGCGAGGAGGGCGGCACCAGGGGAGAGGGCGCCGTCAGCTGGTACGTCGACCCCATCGACGGCACCGCCAACTTCGCCGTCGGCCTGCCGTTCTTCTGCACCTCGATCGCCGCCGCCGTGGACGGCGAGGTGGTGGCCGGGGTGATCTACGACCCGGTGCGCGACGACGAGTTCACCGCCTGGCTCGGCGGGGCCGTCTGCAACGGTGAGCCGCTGCGCAGCGCGGGCGCCCGTTCCGACCGCGAGGCGGTGCTGCTGTCCAGCTACCCCACGCCGCGCGACCTGGCCGAGGACGAGGAGGGCGCGCTGCGCCGCTTCTCCAGGATGACCCAGTCGTTCGCGACCATTCGCCGCCCCGGCAGTGCCGCGCTCAAGCTCGCCCACGTCGCGGCCGGATGGTCCGACGTCGCGTACGGCACCCGCGTCAACGCCTGGGACGTCGCGGCCGGATCCCTGCTGGTCAGGCAGGCCGGCGGTGTCTACATCCCGCTGTCGGGCAGCGTCTTCGAGCCGGGCGGCTACCTCGCCTGCGTCGGCGGGTTCGACCTGGCCTCCTCGGTGCTGGCCGACGTGGCCGCCGGGGCCGCCGACGTCGCCGGGGTGGGGAGCGCGTCGTGATCCGCTGGATCGTGACCGACCTGGACGGCACGCTCGTCGGGCGCGACCTGGCCATGGTGCCCGCCGCCCGGGAGGCGCTGCGCCGCTACCGGGCCGCGGGCGGCGAGGTCGTCATCGCCACCGGCCGCATGGAACGCTCGGCCCGCCCCTACTACGACGAGCTGGGCCTGGACGGCCCGGCCATCCTCTACAACGGCGCCCGCACCGTGAACCTGGCGACCGGCGAGGTGCTGCGCTCCCGCCACCTGCCGGCCACCGCCTGGAAGACGCTGCTCGGCCTGTTCGGCGAGCTGCCCGCGGGCGTGTACCCGGTGGCGTTCTCCGGTGGGGAGGCGCTGGCCGTGGACGACGTGCCCGAGCTGCGGGACTACGCCCGTCGGGACGGCATCACGCTGCGCGACCCCGGCGACTGGGCGTCGCTGCCCCCCGACGGGATCACCAAGTGCATGCTGATCGGCGACCGCCCGCCGGCGTTGGACATCGCGGGCACGGTCACCGTCCGGTCGGAGGCGACGTACCTGGAGGTGCTGCCGGAGGGGGCGACCAAGGGCAGCGCCCTGCGCGAGCTGGCGAAGGCCCGGGGGGTGCCGCTGGAGCAGGTCGCCGCCATCGGCGACAACCCCAACGACATCGACATGATCCAGGCCGCCGGCCTGGGCATCGCGGTCGGAGACGGCCACCCGGACGTCCTGGCGGCGGCGGACGTGGTGTCGCGCCCCTGCGCCGAGGGCGCGCTCGTGGACGCGGTGGAACTGGCACTGGGAGAGGGAGAACGGTGAAGTCGGTCAAGCATTGGATCAACGGCGCCCTGACGGACGGCGGTGGCCGGACGGCGGAGGTCTTCAACCCGGCGACCGGTGAGGTCAGCGG
>NZ_JBEYTJ010000049.1:0-73083 GCF_040642995.1 Nonomuraea sp. NPDC047529
GGTGCCGGTGGTCCGGTCATCACGCCCTACAAGGGCAGAGATAAGCCCGCCTCTCAGAAGCGGGCCAACCGATCACACGCCCGCCTTCGCGGTCCGGGCGAACGCGCCAACGCCCAGCTCAAGACCTGGCGCATCCTGCGGAAGCTCCGCTGCTGCCCACTCAAAGCTGGGCACCTCTGCAAGGCCATCGCTCTTCTGCAGAACTACGAAGTCGCCCGAGGATGAAAAGAGGTCAGTGATCAGTGGCGTCGCATGAATCGTCGGAACGCGATGTTGGAATTGCGGCGGCTGCGGTTCCCACATCGGCCGGGCCGGGTGGCGGAGTGGTGGGGATCAGGGGTGGAAGAGGGTGTTGAGTTCGCCGAAGTCCAGGGAGTCGGCCAGGGCTTCGTACGTGCCGGTGGTGAGGAGTTCTTCGGCGGCCTTGCGGGCGGCGGTGTAGGCGGTTTGGGCGAGGGCGGTGCCCAGGCTGATCCGGCGTACGCCTGCCTGCGTGAGTTCCGCGACCGTGGGGCCGCCGGCGACGGCCATCGCGTTGACCGGGAGCGGGGACTCGGCGCAGAGCGTGGCCAGCGCGTCGAGGTCGAGCAGGCCGGGGACGAAGATGCCGTCGGCTCCGGACTCGGCGTAGGCCGCCGTGCGCCTGATCACTTCGGTCAGGCGGCCGGAGGAGGGGCCGATGGCGAAGAGGAAGACGTCGGTGCGGGCGTTGACGAAGAGTCCGGGGAGACCTGCCGAGGCTGCCGCCTCCCGGGCCGCGCGGAGTCTGGCGGTCTGGTCGGAGAGGTCGAACAGCGGGCCGCCGACGGCCTGGGAGTCCTCCAGATTGACGCCCACCGCGCCGGCCTTCGCCACCGCCCGGACGGTCTGGGCGACGTCCTCGGGGGTGGGGCCGTAGCCGCCCTCGACGTCGACCGTCACGGGTACGTCGACGGTGTTCACGATGCGTCGGGCGGTTTGCAGCATCTCGTCCCGGGTGAGGTGCTGGCCGTCGCCGCGGCCGAGGGACCAGGAGACGCCGCCGCTGGTCGTGGCGATGGCCGAGGCCCCGGCCGCGGCGATCACGGCGGCGCTGGCGGCGTCCCAGGCGTTGGGGAGGATCAGGACGGAGTCGGTGCTGAGCTTTCTGAACAGATCGGCCTTTTCCGTCGCCGTCGCGGCAGTGGCGGGAGAGTTGTCCACAGGCATGTGCGTGACCGCCTTCGGGGTGTTCGGAGTCCGGCACCATGGCTCGGTGGGTGCCTGCTCCGGGATGTTGCCGGGCGGAGGAGTAGGCGTCCATTGATTAAGCTCTGACCGAATCGTGGACGCTCTGGAGGCGGCATGAAGGCGCGGCTGGCCTTTTCGGTGAACGATCTGGCCGAGACCCGGTTCGCGGTCTCTCCCATGTGGGAGGTCGTCACGAGTTGCCGGGTGCTGGCCGGGGCCACGGTGGCCGATCCTCATCGTGGGTGGGCCGAGCAGGTGCGTCCGCGGCTGGCGGCGGCGGGGCTCGATCGTGGGTGGCTGGCCGACATGGTTCCGTCCGCCGGTCACCTTCCCGACTTTCTCAATCCGACGACCGCGTCCCATGAGCTGCCCGACGAGCTGGCGGCCATCGAGGCCGGCGACCCGGAGCGGGTTCGGCGGGACCTCGACCTGTTGTCCGCCGAGCGGGGCGGCCGGTTGTCGCCCCGGCTGCGCAACCTGCACCGCGACCCTCGGACGTACCTGCCCAGGGTCGTCGCGGAGATCGAGGCGTACTGGGAGCTCGCGATCGCGCCCTACTGGGCGCGGATCCGGTCGGTGCTGGAGGCGGACGTCTTCCATCGGGGGCGTCAGGTGGCCGAGAGCGGTACGGCCCGGACGCTCGACCAGCTGCACCCCACCGTGCGCTGGGACAGCGGAGGGCTCCAGTTGGCGCAGCGGCACTGTGCCATCACCAGGATCGAGACCGGGGCGGGGCTGCTCCTGGTGCCGTCGGTCTTCGCGTGGCCGCGGGTGCTGACGCGGTCCGTCCCGTCGGAGCCGCCTCAGCTCGCCTATCCGGCTCGGGGGATCGGCGTGCTGTGGGAGTCGCGCAGGCACGCGCCGATGGACGCCCTCGCCGCCGTGATCGGCCGGTCCCGGGCGTTGCTCCTGGCCGAACTGGACTCGCCCGCCTCCACCACCGAGCTCGCCGAGCGGTCGGGGCTTTCCGCGGCGGGGGTGTCGCAGCATCTCACCGCGCTGCGGGCCGCCGGGCTGACCAGCACCCATCGGGCCGGCCGCACGGTGTTCTACGCCCGTACGGGGCTCGCGGACGCTCTGCTCACGGCTCAGGTGTGAGCTGAAGGCCGGCTGGTTCCGGGGGCGTTCGCGCGGCCGGGGCCGGGCCTGGTCAGCCGGGGGTGCGGTGTGAGGCCGCGAGGGCGCTGATCTTTTTTGTCCCGATCATCCTGACTATTGTGATCCCCATTGTTCGGGGGGAAGGCGGGCGATGGACGCGGATGGGGCCGAGGCGTTCCTGGGCAGCCGGTACGTGCTGCTCGACGAGATCGGCGCCGGGGCGATGGGGACCGTCTGGCGGGCGCGGCACCGGGAGACCGGGGAGACCGTGGCGGTCAAGATGTTGCGCAGCAACCTCGCCGGTGACCAGGACCTGGTGCTGCGGTTCGTCCAGGAACGCAATGTGTTGCGGACCCTACGCCATCCCCACATCGTCACGATGCGTGACTTCGTCATCGAGGGGGAGCGGCTCGCCCTGGTGATGGACCTGGTCGAGGGCGGGGATCTGCGCGGCCTGCTCCAGCAGCACGGCACGCTGCCCCCGGCCGTGGCCGCCGAGCTGATGGCCCAGGTCGCCGAGGCGCTGGCGGCGGCGCACGCGATGGGTGTCGTGCACCGGGACGTCAAGCCGGGGAACGTCCTGATCGACGGGCCCACGGGGCAGGTGCGGCTGACGGACTTCGGGGTCGCGCGGATCGTCCTCGGGCCTGGGCTGACGCAGACGACCTCGATCATCGGGACGCCCGCGTACCTGTCGCCCGAGGTGGCCGACGGTGGCCCTCCCACGGGGGCGGTGGACGTCTATGCGGTCGGTCTGATCCTTTACGAGCTGATGGCCGGGCGTCCGCCGTTCGTCGGTGAGCATCCGATGGCTCTGCTCCGACAGCATGCGATGGCCATGCCGCGGCGCTTGCCCGGGATGCCCGACGCGCTGTGGGCGGTGATCGCCGCTTGCACGGCCAAGGATCCGGCCGGGCGTCCGGCGGCGGGGCAGGTGGCGGTGGCGTTGCGGGAGGCGGTGCCGTCGGTGACCGGGCTGGCCGCCTTGCCGCGGGTCGCGAAGGGGGAGGCTCCGTCCGCGACGTCCGAGCCGTTGCCGCCGCCCGCGGGTGCCGGTGGGGCGGGTCCTCCGTCCGGGGGTGCAGTTGGGGTTGGGCCGGGTGGTGGCGGGGGCTCGGTGCCGTCCGCCGGTGCAGGCGGTGGGGACGGAACGGTTCCTTCCGGGGCGGCTGCGCAGCGGCGGGGGCGGTCTCGTCAGTGGATCGTCGTCGCGAGCACCGCCACGGCGGTGGTGCTCACCGCGGCCACGGTGGCCGTCATGGCGCCATGGCGTACGCCGGACGCGGGGGCCGTGAACGACGCGGCAGGGCTTCCGGGGACCGCGACCGCCGAAGTGGCCGGGACCGCGACGCCCGTTCCGTCCGAGCCGGACGAGAAGACGTCCCAGCCGGACGAGGCGGAGGAGGAACCGCTCAAGTCGTCGCCGAAGAAGACGCCGAAGGAGCCGGTCCGTACGCCGGGAACGGGCGGCTCGGAACGCACGGCGGCGCCCAGCGCGACCACGGACCCCACGCCGGCCCGTACGGCCGAGCCCCGCCGGACGTCGACAGGGCGGAAGACGGAGGCCCCGCACACCGTGGACCCCGGCACGGAAGGGACGAGCGCTCCGCCGCGCAGCTCCCAGCCGGACTGGAAGTGCCGTTCGTGGATCTCGGCAGGCAACGGCTCGGGGGTGGAGATGTCGCCCTGCATGGCCATGGTGGGCGATGTCTTCTACCTGAAGGGACGCATCAGAGGGGCGAGTACGGTTCGCTCGGACGTGCACGTCCAGCTCTACAACACCGATGCGGATCAGAACGCCTCTCAGCCGTTCATCTGCTCCGGGGTGGCCCCGCGCAACGACGGGGAGGTCGCCACCTGCGGGCCGTTCACCACCACGGCACCGGCCATCCGGGCCAAGCACGACGTACGGCAGCGGTGGCGGCGAGCGGGGACGGCGGCGTTCGGCGGTGGCGCGGAGAGCCCCTGGCTTCTCTGGTGACAAGTGGAAGGGCCGCCCGATGGGGAGCGGCCCTTCGCGCGGTCAAGCCAGTGGTCACGGTCTGGTGGTGCAGACGGCGCCGTTGAGGGTGAAGGTGGTGGGGAGGAGGTTCGGGCCGGCGTAGTTGCCGACGAATCCGATCGTCGTCGAGGCGCCCGTGCCCAGGGACGCGTTGCCGGGCTCGCTGACGGCCTTGACGTTCGAGCCCGTCTCGGTCCAGGTGGCGCTCCAGCCGCTGCCCAGACTCTGCCAGGGCCTCGGCCAGGTGAAGCTCAGGGTCCAGCCGTTGACCGGGGCGCCGTTGTTGGTGATCTCGATGGCGCCGACGTAGCCGCTGGCCCAGTCGGTCTGGTCGGTGAGGCGGACGGCGCAGGAGCTGGTGGCGGGGGTGCCAGTGGTGAAGGTCAGGGGCGGGGAGGCCCAGGAGACGCCGCCGCCGCTGTCGCGCGCGATCACGTTGACCGTGTAGGTGCTGCCGGGCCTGAGGTTGCCCACCGTGTAGGAGGTGCCGGCGGTCTCGCCGAGCTGCTCGCTGACGGCGCCGTTCTGGCGGTGGAGCTCGTACTTGGCGATCGGGCGGGCGCCGGGGGCGGCGGCGGGCCAGGAGAGGGTGGCGGCCTTGTCGGTGACGTTCGAGGCCGTGGGGCGGCCGGGCGCGCCGGGGAGGCCGGTCTGCGGCGTGGCGGGACGCAGGACCAAGGTGGTCAGGGAGAGCGGGGGCAGCGTCTGGCTGGTGGCGGTGCCGGTGGTCGCGGTGGTGATGGAGGTGGCGCCGTTCGTGTGGGTCAGTACGGTGGGCGCGCCCGCGGCCGGCGTGAAGCCCGCGTAGTCCACGGCGACCGGGTAGGACGTGTCCGGCGAGGTGTTGATCAGCATGACCGCGAGGCCGCCGTCGGGCCGCCGGACGGCGTGCGCGCTGACCTTCGGCTGGTCGGTCCCGGCCCGGACGAACTGGTCACCGGCACGGGCGAACCTGCTGACCATCTGCAGCGCGTGGTACGGCGCGAACGGCGTGTTCAACGGCGGCTCGCACACCCCGGACGAGTTGCAGACCCCGCTGGACAGCAGCCCGAAGTCACCGTAGTCGGTGTGCCCCTCGACCTGGGTGACGTTGCCGATGCCGTTGTGCACGTTCCACCAGTCGACGGTGAACACGCCGTTCGCCAGCAGGCTCGCGTAGGCGTCGGCGGCGGCCAGGGCGCCGGGCTGGGTGTTCGTGCCGTTGCTGCTGGAGCCGGTGTTGAACTCGGTCATCGCGAGGCCGATCCGGTCCGAGCCGGGCCCGGCGTACGCGGCGATCTGCCGCCGGGTGAGCTGGATCATGTCCGGGATCTGGCCGGCCCTGTCCAGGGCGCCGGGGTACCAGTGCAGGATCACGAAGTCGATCTTCGGCCCGGCCAGGGACAGGACGACCTTGTTCCAGCTCCCGTCGTCGCCTTCGGCGGTGATGGCGTCGGGCCAGTTGGCGGGGGTGGTCAGCACCGCGCCGATCTTGATGGACGGGTCGGCCGCCTTCATGGCGTCGGCGTAGGCGACGACGTTGCGCGCGTACTCGGCCGGGCTCTTGTCGGCGTGGTCGTCGGCCTCCCAGGCGCTGCCGTAGTGGCCGTTGCCGTAGTTCTCGTTGCCGATCTCCCAGTACTTGACGCCGTAGCCCTTGGTGACGTTGGCGTGCCGGACCCAGGCGGCGGCCTCCTCCGCGGTGCCGGTGCCGTAGTTGGCGGTCACCATGGCCTGCGCGCCGGTACGCCGTACGCCGCGCATGAAGGTGTCGAAGTCGGTGTTCGGGGCGACGTACCCGCCGGGGGCGGTGTGGGTGGCCCAGTGGTAGATGTCGGAGTAGGAGCCGCCGGGGTAGCGCAGCAGCTTGACGCCCGCGTCCTTGAGGAGGTCGGCGGTCTGGTCGGTGCCCAGGTTCGAGTCCCAGATCGCATGGTTGGAACCGATGCCGGTCTCGGGGGCGGTGGCCAGGGCGGCGCGGGCGTTGACGGTCACCGCGACGGGGGTGACGTCGTCGGCGCGCGCCGGGGGAGCGATCAGCGCGGTCAGGGTCAGGAGGGCCGCGGTCGCGGCCCGGGGCAGGGTCATGCCAGGCATCGGGGTACCTCGCCGTGGGAAGCCGTGGGAAGAAGCCGTGGGTAGCGGTGTGACTCGACGCCCCCTCCTGACCAGGAGGCAAGCATGATCATGCGACGTCGGCTCCGGCCCGTCAATCGGCGCTGAAACTTTCACGCGTGACGCCGGTCAGGCGGGCTTGAGCAGGCCCCTGTCGTACGCCGCCGCGACGGCCGCCGCCCGGTCCTTGACCTCCAGCTTGGCGAAGACGTGCAGCAGGTGGGTCTTCACCGTGGCCTCGGTGACGAACAGCCGCCTGGCCACCTCACGGTTGGTGGCGCCGCGGGCGATGAGAGCGAGCACCTCCAGCTCGCGCGGGCTCAGCGTGCGCTGCTCCGGCGCGTGCGCGCGCCGCGTGAGCACCCCGGCCACGGCCGGCGACAGCACGGTCTCGCCGCGGGACGCCGCCAGCACGGCCTGCCGCAGCTCGGCGCGTGGCGTGTCCTTGAGCAGGTAGCCGGTGGCGCCCTCCTCGATCGCGGGTACCACGTCGGCGTCGTCGCCGAAGGTGGTCAGCACGAGCACGTGCGTGCCGGGGCACTGCTCGCGCAGCCGGCGGATGAGCTCGGCGCCGCTCGTGCCCGGCATGCGCAGGTCGAGGAGCACGACGTCGGGGCCGGTGCGCAGGGCCACCGCGAGCGCCTCGGCGCCGTCGGCGGCCTCGCCGACCACCTCGAAGCCGTCGGTCTCGAAGATGCCGCGCAGCCCGTCGCGGACCACCGGGTGGTCGTCGACGATGATCAGGCGTACGGGCATGGCTCACGTTCCCGGGTCGGCGGGGATGGCCGGAACGGTGGCGGAGATGCCCGTCCCCTGGCCAGGGGCGCTCTCGACGGCGAGGCTGCCGGCCAGGCGGGTGACCCGCTGCCGCATGGCCACCAGCCCGAACCCGCCGCCGGACCCGCCGGTGGAGCCGGAGCCGGGGGTGAAGCCGGACCCGTCGTCACGGACGTCGAGCGCCACCACGTCCTCCATGTACGACAGCGTGATCCCCACCCGGGCGGCCCGCGCGTGCTTGCCCACGTTGGCCAGCGCCTCCTGGGCCACCCGCAACAACGTGCTCTCCACCTCGGTGTGCAGCGGCCGGGCGTCGCCCGTGACCGACACCGGGGCGGGCACCCCCGACGCCCGCGACCAGGCCGCCGCCACCTCCGACAGGGCCGTCCCGAGCTGCGCCGCGGCCAGCGGCGCCGGGCGCAGCGCCTGGACCGAGCGGCGGGCCTCGGTCAGGCTCTCCCTGGCCAGCTCGCGTACGGTCGCCAGCCGCGCGCGCACCGCCGGCGCCGCTCCGACGGCCTCGTCGGCCGCCTCCAGCTGGGTGAGGATGCCGGTCAGCCCCTGGGCGACGGTGTCGTGGATCTCCCTGGCCAGCCGCTGCCGCTCGCCGAGCACGCCCGCCTCGCGGGCCTGGACCAAGAGCCGGGCCTGGAGGTCGGCGTTCTCCTCGGCGAGCGCGGCCAGCCGGGCGCTCTTCTCCTTCAACTGCGTGTTCTGCTCGGAGACGGTCTGGAACACCAGCCCGGTCATGGACGCCACCAGCACCCCGACCACGAACGAGGCCAGCAGCTCGACCGGGCTGCGACCGTCCGGCGGACGGGCGGCGACCAGCGTCCCGACCGTCACGGCGACCCCCGCGTACGCCCACAACCCCGGCAGCAGCGCGAAGCACTGGACGAACACCCCCACCCCGGTCACGGTGAAGACCGTGTCGATCCGCACCAGCGCCACGACCACCGCCAGCAGCACCACGAAGTAGCCGGCCACCACCCACGCCCGCGCCGTCCAGCCGGGACGGTAGGCCACCACGAACCAGTGCCAGGCCGCCGCGAACAGCGCCAGCGCCAGCACCTCCACCCGCCAGGCCCGCAGCAGCGAGAACAGCGCGGGAAGCAGCACCAGCAGGTACGGCAGGGCCGCGGTCACCCGCTCCCACCGGCTCACCACCGCAGGGCCTTCACCGCGACGCCGCCCGCGACCACGCCGACCGCCACCATGATCCCGAGCGCGAGCGGCGGAAGCGCGCCGGTCGACCAGCCGTCGCGGATCGCCTGGACGGCGGGCGCCATGGGCGTCAGGTCCCCGATCGCCCGCATCGACCCCGACATGGTCTCGCGCGGGATCACCGCGCCGGACAGGAACACCATGGGGAAGAACAGGGCGAGCCCGATCACGGTCGCCGCCCGGCCGCTGGGGGCCAGCGCGCCCAGCAGCAGCCCGACGGCGCCGAGGCTGAGCGCGCCGAGCAACCAGGCCAGGACCACGCTTGGAAGGCTCGCGGGCGCGTTCAGCCCGTAGCCGGCCACGCCGAGGACGACCAGCAGCACGCTCCCGAGCACGGCCAGCAGCATGTGCGCGGCCCACTGGGCGCCGCACAGCATGAACGGCGTGGCCGGGGTGGCCCGCAGCCGCTTGAGCACCCGCCGCTCCCGATACTGGGCCAGCGTGGCGGGCAGGACGACCAGCGCGGCCAGCCCCACGACGAAGACGGTCAGCATCGGCACGGTCGCGTCGACGAGCCGCTCGCCGCCGGGCAGCGGCCGGTCGCCGCCGCGCAGCTTGACCCAGAGCATGACCAGCGGGAAGGCCAGTGCGAAGTAGGCCGACATCGGATCGCGCAACCCCAGCCTGAGCTCGACGGCGATGACTCGCGTGAAGCCTTTCATGCCTGGGCCCTCCCCGTCAGGGTGAAGTAGGCGTCCTCCAGGGAGGCGGCCCGCGCCTCGCCGATCAGCTCGCGCGGGCTGCCCTCGGCCACCACCCGGCCGCGGTCGATGACGGCGATCCGGTCGCACAGGGCCTCGGCCTCGTCCATGAAGTGGGTGACCAGGACGACGGTGATCCCCCGGTCGCGCATGGCCCTGATCAGCCCCCAGGTGGTGCGGCGGGCGTCGGGGTCGAGGCCGGTGGTCAGCTCGTCGAGCAGGACCACCTCGGGGTCGCCGACCAGGGCCAGCGCGATGAACAGGCGCTGCTTCCAGCCGCCGGACAGGCCGCCGAAGCGGGCGTCCTTCCTCTCGGTCAGGCCCCATTCGTCCATGACGGCCCGCCAGTCGGCGGGGTGGTCGTACAGGGAGGCGTAGAGCCGCAGGGCCTCGCCGACCTTGATGCCGTCGGGGAGGGCGGCCTCCTGCAACTGGGCGCCGACGCGCTGGAGCAGCGCCCGCCGGTCGCCCTGCGGGTCGAGGCCCAGCACGCGCACGCTGCCGCCGTCGGGACGCCGCAGCCCGGACACGCACTCCACGACCGTCGTCTTCCCCGCGCCGTTGGGCCCGGCGAGCCCGAAGATCTCGCCGCGTTCCACGGTCAGGGAGACGCCGTCGAGCGCCCGGGTGTGTCTGTAGTTCTTGCGCAGGTCGTCGATCTCGATGACTGTCATGATCTGAGCATCACGGCGGAGCGGCGGCCGCGACATCCACCGATCGGTGGATGGCCGGGACGCCGCCGCCGGTGCGTCACTTGGACAGGTAGAGGGTCTTCCAGGTGCCCGCGTACAGGCAGTTCAGGGACGGCTTGGAGCCTCTGCCCTCGGCGCAGACCTTCAGCTCGACCTGGTAGACGTCGCGGTACTCGAAGGAGAACCGCTTGGCCGAGCCGTAGGAGCAGTTACGGACGCTGCGCTCCTTGAAGGGCAGGTTGCTCCCGTCGCGGTACGTGATCCGGAACACCGCCCAGCCGCAGGCCGAGTCCTTGCGGGTCTGGTCGGTCAGCTTGCCGGAGATCCGCACCGCGTCGGCGGTCGGCAGGTCGGCGTGGTCCTCGCCGGTCGCGCTCAGCGAGCCGGTCGCCTTGGCGGCGTGCCCGGGGGCGTAGTAGGGACCCCACGAGGCCGCCGAGGCGGCCTGGGCGGGGGAGGCGGCGAGCGCGAGCAGGGCGGCGGCGGCGACACCGGTCAGGACGGCGGCGGTACGGGAGGTGGTCATCGAGGGGTTCCTTCCTCTCGGGGGATGACCACACGGTGCATTGGACCGATTTCAACCGGCTTGCTGGGCCGCTTGCAAACTAGTTGTATTTGTACTGCCTCGTCGCGACCCGATGGGAGCCGTTGAAGACCGAGGCGCGGTACATGCTGACCGACCTGTCGCCGTGCTCTGCCTTGCCGCAGGTGCCGAGGCCGGCGAGCTGGTGGATCTCGTACCGGGCGGTCGGGTCGCCGGCCACGAAGTACTCGGCGCGCGCCTGGTACTCGTCGGCCCTGGTGTCGCAGGCGAAGACGTACGTGTCGCGCTCGTGGAAGCACACGCTCGCCCCGCCCTTGGTGGACGTGCACCGCTCCGAACGTCCCCGCGCGGCGGCCGGGGTGACCTCGGTGTCGCGCCTGACCGGGTACTTGGTGAGGTTGCGGACCGTCTTCCAGCGGCCCACCTTGACGCGGTGGTTGCCCTCGTACACGGCGGCCCGGAACGTCACGGTCCTGCCGATCTCGCGGTTGCCCCGGATCTCGCCCTTGCCGCCCAGGTTGTGGATGACGTACTTGGTGCCGAGGTACTCGTTCAGGTGGTACTCGACCGCGGCGTGCAGCTTGTCGTTCCGCGTGTCCTCGATCCAGATGCCCGGCCGGTCGCTGCCGTCCGGGCCCACGCACGCCTCGGCGCCCTTGACGCGCATGCAGGTGGGCTCGGCGCCGGTGATGGGGCCGGTGGTGAGGGCGGCGGTCAGGGCGGTGGTGGTCACCGGGGTCGGCTGTTGGGCGGCGGCGGCCGGCGGGCGGGCCTCGCCCCGGGCCACGGCCCCTTCCGTGGTGAGCACGGCGGCCGTCATCACGGCCATGGCTACGAGCTTGCGACCTAAAGCCACTTCGGTGTCTCCAGTCTCACGGGTCACACACCGGGCGGTGCATGAGTGTGACGCGAAAGATGTCGGAGTGGTTCAGAAATATGCGGTTTGAGCCTCGCTAGGGTGGGCTGAATGGCGGACGAGATGACTGACGAACGGCTGCGGGAGATCGCCGGAAGGCTGGCGGAGGTGCCCGGCGTGGTGGCCGTGGCGCTCGGCGGGAGCCGGGCACGCGGCACCCACCGGCCCGACTCCGACATCGACCTCGGCCTCTACTACCGGGGGCGCCTGGCCGTCGCCGACCTGCGCGAGCTGGCCCGGGAGATGACCGGTGAGCCGACCGACGTGACCGAGCCCGGCGGCTGGGGCCCGTGGGTCGACGGCGGCGGCTGGCTCACCATCGACGGCCTGCGGGTCGACTGGATCTACCGCGACCTCGACCGCGTGCGCCGCGTCTGGCACGACTGCCGCGCCGGCCGGTACGAGGTCGGCGTCCAGGCCGGCCATCCGCTGGGCTTCTACTCCCACGCCTACGCGGGCGAGGTGGCGCTGTGCAAGGTGCTCGCCGATCCGTCCGGCGAGCTGGCGGCCCTGCGCGCCGAGACGGCCGAGTACCCGCCCGCGCTGCGCGAGGCGCTGGTCCAGGGGCTGTGGGAGGCCGGCTTCTCGCTGACGATCGCCGGGTACGGCGCCGCCGGCCAGGACCCCGCGTACGCGGCCGGGGCGTTGTTCCGGGCGATCGGCGTCGCCTGTCACGCCCTGCACGCGGCCGACGGGGCCTGGCTGATCAACGAGAAGGGCATGGTCGCCGCCGCCGACCGGCTGCCCTCGGCGCCCGCCGGGTTCGGGGAGCGGGCCCAGGCGCTGTTCGCGTCCGTCGGCGGCACGCGGGAGGAGATCACCCGTGCGGTGGCCGCCGCCGAACGGCTCGTCGCCGACGTCCGGGCCGCCTGCGGGGTGTGATCAGGCGTTCTCCTTGGCCTTGGCGGGGGCCAGGGTGGTCAGCAGCAGCAGGAGCGCGCTCTGGGCGAGCATGCCGGGCGCGAGCGGCGGGGCCGGGCCGACGGACTTGGTCAGCGCGTACCACCATTGGGTGAGGGGGGAGAGGGTCTGCCAGGTGTCGGCGTATCGGGGGTCGAAGGCGCCCATGTCATGGTTGGCCGAGATGTGCGCGTACACGCCATAGGCCGAGGCGAGCAGCACCACCAGCGCGATCCCGCGGACGACCTTGAGCGTGAGGGGGGAGGCGTCCAGGGCGAGCACCACGAGCGCGGCCCCGAGCGCCAGCAGCGCCACCCACGGGACGAACTGCTGCCAGGACTGCCAGTGACGTTCGAAGGCCAGCTCCAGGGCCGCGCCCAGGATGCCCAGCGCGACCAGGCCGAAGAGCCACAGGCGTACCGTGACGGCGCCGAGCCGTGCGATCTGCGTTTGCGCGTTCGTTGGAGGCACGCGCACCACGCTGCGCCCCCGGTCTCAGAGACATCTCAGGAATACATGAACGTTCAATGAGAATCGCGGCTTGCCCCTCGTTTCCGGACAACTGTGACTTAAGGGATCATAGGGACGTGAGCGTAGTCGCGGTCGTCCTCTCGGTGCTCGCCCTGGTCCTGAACGGACTGATGGCGGGAGTGTTCTTCGCCTTCTCCACCTCGGTCATGCCCGGCCTGGACGCCGTGGGGGAGGACGGCGCGACGGCCGCCATGCGCAGCATGAACAGGAAGATCCTGAATCCGGGGTTCCTGTCGATGTTCACGCTCGCGCCCGTGGCCTCACTGCTGGCCGGCGTGTTCCTGCTGATCGGCGGGGACGGCGGGCCCGCGGTCCTGGCGTTCGCGGCGGCCGCCGTCTACTTCGCGGGCTCGATCGTCGTCACGGCCGCGGTCAACGTGCCGATGAACAACGCCATCGAGGCGGGCGAGCTGGCGTGGAGGGCGTACGCGCCGCGCTGGACCCGCTGGAACACGCTGCGCGGATGGGCCTCGGCGCTGGCCGTGGCGCTGCTGGGCGTGGCCCTGTACGTCTGGGTCTGAACCGGCCGGATGCATCCCGATGGACGGGCACCGGGATGCGCATCCGCGCGACGGGATCACATGTTGATCATGTGGCCCGCGAGGCCGTGGATCGCCTCCTTGACCGCTTCGCCGAGCGTCGGGTGCGCGTGCACGTTGCGCGCGACCTCGTGCACGGTGAGGTCCCACTGCTGGGCCAGCGTGAGCTCGGGCAGCAGCTCGGTGACCTCGGGGCCGATCAGGTGGGCGCCGAGCAGCTCGCCGTGGGTGTTGTCACTGATGATCTTGACGAACCCGGCCGTGTCGCCGAGGCCGTGGGCCTTGCCGTTGGCAGTGAAGGGGAACTTGGCCACCTTGACGTCGTAGCCCAGGTCGCGGGCCTGCGCCTCGGTGTAGCCGAAGCTGGCCACCTGCGGCTGGCAGTACGTGGCCCGCGGGATCATCACGTAGTCGAGCTCCATGGTCTCGGCGTCGCCGATGGTCTCGGCGGCGATGATGCCCATCGACTCGGCGGCGTGGGCCAGCATGAGCTTGGCGGTGACGTCGCCGATGGCGAAGATGTGCGGCACGTTCGTGCGGCAGCGGCCGTCGACGGCGATCGCGCCGCGCTCGGTGAGCTGCACGCCGGTCTTCTCCAGGCCGTAGCCGTCGACGCGCGGCTGGAACCCGATGGCCTGCATGACCTTGTCGGCCTCCAGCACCTGGGTCTGGCCGTCGCGGGTGACGGTGACCTTGACCGAGCCGCCGGTGTCCTCGATGCCGTCGACGCGGGTCGAGGTCAGCACCTCGATGCCGAGCCGCTTGTAGCGCTTGGCCAGCTCGGCCGAGACCTCTTCGTCCTCCAGCGGCACGACCCGGTCGAGGAACTCCACGATCGTGACCTTGACGCCGTAGTTGTGCAGCACGTAGGCGAACTCGACGCCGATCGCGCCCGCGCCCGCGATGATGATGCTGCGCGGCAGGTTCTCGGTGAGGATCTGCTCCTCGTACGTCACCACCCGCTCCGACAACTGCGTGCCCGGGATCAGCCTGGTGGTGGCGCCGGCCGCGATGATGCAGTGGTCGAACGTGATCGTCTCGTCGTTGACCTGCAGCGTGTTGGCGTCGAGGAAGGTGCCGCGGCCGTCGTACTCGGTGATGGCGTTCTTCTTCATCAGGTAGTGAACGCCCTTGACCCGGCCGTCGGCCACCTTGCGGCTGCGCTGGAAGGCCGCGCCGTAGTCGAAGCTCACCTCACCGCTGATGCCGAACGTCTTGGCCTCGTTGTGGAAGATGTGGGCCAGCTCGGCATTGCGCAGCAGCGCCTTGGACGGGATGCAGCCCACGTTCAGGCAGACGCCACCCCAGTACTTCTCCTCGACGACCGCGGTACGCAGCCCGAGCTGGGCGGCGCGGACGGCGGCCGTGTATCCTCCGGGACCCGCGCCGAGAACGACGACGTCATAGTGAGTGCTCATGACTCGGACCATACCGCCCGCCCCAGGTCACCCTTGACGCTAGACCTCCACCTTGTACGACAGCGTCAGCTCGTCGGCCGGAACCCCGCGGATCCCCCAGTTCACCTTGGGCATCTCGATGATCGTGATCTCCACGTCCTCGGGGTCGAAGCCCGACTTCTCGTAGATCGCCCGGATCAGCGCCCGCTTGGCGTCGTCGCTGCGTCCCGTGAAGCACACGACCTCGATGATCAGATAGTTCGCGCTTCGCTGAGGGCAGACGAAGTCGTCGGCGTCCATCAGCAGGAACCGGTGGAAGCGCTTCTCCTCAGGCACGCCCCACGCGCTCACCAGGCATGACTGCAGCAGATCGGAGATCTCCCGCTGCCGTCCGCCCCACACGTCACGCCGCCCGTAAACCTTCACTTGTGCCATGTCGGCAATATAGAGGGTGTGATCCGCGTACTTCTCGCCGACGACGAGGCCATGATCCGGGCCGGGGTCAGGGCGATCCTCGACTCCGACCCGTCCCTGGAGGTCGTGGCCGAGGCCGGCGACGGCAGGCAGGCCGTCGACCTGGCCATCGGCCACCGTCCCGACGTCGCCCTGCTCGACATCCGCATGCCACGGCTCGACGGCCTGGCCGCCGCGGCCGAGCTGCGCCGCGTCGCGCCCGCCACGGCC
This sequence comes from Nonomuraea sp. NPDC047529, assembly GCF_040642995.1. Taxonomy (NCBI): domain Bacteria; kingdom Bacillati; phylum Actinomycetota; class Actinomycetes; order Streptosporangiales; family Streptosporangiaceae; genus Nonomuraea; species Nonomuraea sp. NPDC047529. The sequence continues at coordinate 15,309 of NZ_JBEYTJ010000049.1, forward strand.
GTGGTGATGTTGACCACGTTCGGCGAGGACGACTACATCTCCAAGGCGCTGGAGGTGGGCGCCGCCGGGTTCCTGCTCAAGTCCGGCGACCCGCGCGAGCTGATCGCCGGCATCCACGCGGTCGCCGACGGCGCGGCGTACCTGTCGCCCAAGGTGGCCCAGCGCGTGATCGCCCAGCTCGCCGGCGGCAGGATGACGCGCGAGGCCCAGGCCCGCGACCGCGTCGGCGGCCTCACCGACCGCGAGCGGGAGGTCCTGGCCCTGCTCGGCGCGGGCCTGTCCAACGCGGAGATCGCCAAGCGGCTGCACATCGTGGAGGGCACGGTGAAGGCGTACGTGAGCACGATCCTGACCCGGCTCGACGTGCGCAACCGCGTCCAGGCCGCGATCATCGCCCACGAAGCGGGATTGGTAGCCTGACCTGTGATGTATCGCCTCGTGTTCACACAGGTCCTGCGGCGGTTCGACGCCGAGGCCGTGCACCGTCTCACCGTCAGGGGCCTGGCCGTGCTCGCCCGGCTGCCCCTGCTCAAGCGGCTGCTCCACCGAGCGTTCGCCCCACATGACCCGGTCCTGCGGGTGACCGCGTTCGGCGTGCACTTCCCCGGCCCGTTCGGCCTGGCCGCCGGGTTCGACAAGGACGCGGCCTGCGCCGAGGCGATCGCCGCCCTCGGCTTCAGCCACGTCGAGGTCGGCACCATCACCGCGCACGCCCAGCCGGGCAACCCGCACCCTCGCCTGTTCCGGCTGCCGGGGGAGCGGGCGGTGATCAACAGGATGGGCTTCAACAACTCCGGCGCCCGCGCCGCCGCCCGCCGGCTGCGCCGTACGCGCGGGGTGCCCGTCGTGGTCGGCGTCAACATCGGCAAGACCAAGGTGGTGCCGGAGTCCGAGGCGGTGGCCGACTACGTGGCCGGCGCCAGGGAGCTGGCCCCGCTGGCCGACTACCTGGTGGTCAACGTCAGCTCGCCCAACACGCCCGGGTTGCGCAACCTCCAGGCGGTCGAGCTGCTGCGCCCGCTGCTGGTCGCGGTCAAGGAGGTCGCCGACGCGACGCCGCGCCGCACGCCGCTGCTGGTGAAGATCGCCCCCGACCTGGCCGACGAGGACATCGACGCGGTCGCCGACCTGGCCGTGGAGCTGGGCCTCGACGGCATCATCGCGACCAACACCACCATCAGGCACGGCGGCGAGACCGGCGGCCTGTCCGGACGCCCGCTCAAGGCGCGCTCGCTGGAGGTGCTGCGCCGGTTGCGCGCCAAGGTCGACGACCGGCTCACCCTGATCTCCGTGGGCGGCGTCGAGGACGTCGACGACGTCTGGGAGCGCCTGCTGGCCGGGGCCACCCTGGTCCAGGGCTACACGGGCTGGATCTACGGCGGCCCGCTGTGGGCGGCCCGCATCCACCGGCAGCTCGCCCGCCGGGTCCGCCGCCACGGCCTGTCCTCCGTCACCGAGGCGATCGGCCGCACCGCCTAGGGCTCCCCTATCGTGGGATCGTGATCAATGCCGAGGTGAGGCTCACCGATGACGTCGTCATGCGCGCGATCTCCAGGTCCGACGCGGAGGCGCTGGCCGACGCCTACCGCCGCAACCGCGACTTCCTGCGCCCCTGGGAGCCCCGCAGGCCGGCCGACTTCTTCACGTCCGCCGGCCAGGCCGCACGCCTCGAACGACTCGCCGAGGACCGTGCGGCCGGGTTCGTGATGCCGTGGGTGCTCGCGGACGGCGACCGCGTCGTGGGCAGGATGAACCTTAACAGCATCATCCGCGGCGCCGCCCAGAGCGCGTCATTGGGCTACTGGGTGGACGCCGCGTACAACGGGCGGGGGCTGGCCACCAAGGCGGTGCTGGAGGCGTGCCGGGCCGCCGACGAAGACCTGGGCCTCCACCGGGTCGAGGCGGGCACGCTCCTGCACAACAAGGCATCCCAGGCGGTCCTGCGCAAGGCGGGCTTCGAGGAGTACGGCATGGCCCCCCGCGCCGTCAGCATCGACGGCGCGTGGCAGGACCACATGCTGTTCCAGCTCATCCTCAACGACCGCCCCGCGCCCATGTGACCGCCGGTCAGACGCTCGGCCTGGTCGACTCCGCGTCGTGCGTCATGGCGTCGATGCGCTCCATCACCTCGCTCACCCGCACGCCGCTCGGCCGGTGCGGACGCCGCCGCTGCCACGGGTGCGGGCCCGCCGTCGGCCGGTACTCCACGCCGATCGCGTCGAGCCGCCCGAGGTGCTCCTCCAGCCGCCCGGTGAACCCGTCGCCGGCCGAGCCGGCCCAGGCCACCTCCGCCAGCGCGCACGACCGCGGCCAGAGCCGGTAGTCGACGGTCCTCGGGTCGGGCACCCGCTCGGTCCAGAGCTGGGCCTGCACGCCCATGACCCGCGCCCGCTCCTCGTCCGTCCAGTCGGCGGGGGCCGGGGCGAACGCGGCCACGTCGGCCACCGTGGTGGCGTCGCCGATGGCCATCGGCTCGTCGGCCGAGGCCGCCTCGGCGTAGTCGAAGTAGAGCGGGAACACCGGAGTGGCGACCACGTCGTGACCCGCCGCGGCGGCGCGCCGCCCGACGCCCATGCCGCGCCACGGCATGACCACGGTGTCCTGGCGCAGCCCGCCGCTGACGAACGCCTCGTCCCACACCACCGCGCGCGAGCCGCGCTCGGCGAGGGCGTCGGCCAGCGCGCGCAGGAACCACGACTGAAGGTCGATCACCGTGGACAGGCCCAGCGAGTCGCGGTAGGCCGTGATCTCCGCCGACTGCGCCCAGTGGTCGAGGACGACCTCGTCCCCGCCGATGTGGAAGAAGGGCACCTCGCCCAACGCGCCGATGACCTCGTCGAAGATCGTGGTCAGGAACTCGACGGTCGGCGGCAGCGGCGACAGGATCGCCGGCGAGATGCCCCACCGGTCGAGCACGTCGTAGCGCTCGCCGGTGGCGCCGAGCGACGGGTAGGCGGCCAGGATCGCCGAGGCGTGCCCCGGCACGTCGATCTCGGGCACCACCGTGACGAACCTGGACCGCGCGTACGCGCCGATCTCGGCCAGATCGTCCAGCGAGTAGTAGCCGCCGTGCGGGACGTCGTCGTACGCCTCCGGCTCCCGGTAGTAGTTGCTGGCCGTGCGCGGCCGGTGCGAGGAGACCTCGTGCAGCAGCGGGTACGCCCTGCTCTCCACCCGCCAGCCCTGGTCGTCGACCAGGTGGAGGTGCAACCGGTTCAGCTTGTGCACGGCCATCAGGTCGATCAGCCGGAGCACCTCCCGCTTGGGGGAGAAATGCCGGGCCACGTCGAGGTGCAGCCCCCGCCAGGCGAACCGCGGCGCGTCCTCGACCCGCACCCCGGGCACGGGCCACGACGCGCCCGCGGCGAACCGGTAGGAGGCGTCCGGCAGCAACTGGTGCAACGTCTGCGCGGCGTAGAACGCGCCCGCCGCCCCGCCCGCGACGATCTCGACCCCGCGCGACCCGGTGGTCAGCCGGTAGGCCTCCTCGCCGAGCGCGGGATCCTGACGTACCTCGATGTCGCCCGAGTCTCCCGGACGGAGGTCGAGGAGGGGGAGCGCGCGACGTACCGCGTCCGCGAAGGGACCGGCGACGGTCGCGCCCGAGGTCAGTTCGAAGGATCCGGAAAGATCACTGAGCAGCTCTGGGCGAGGAATCATGCTTCGAGATAGTGCTGCATCCCGTTCGCGAGTGCCAAGGCGATCCGCTGCCTGAACTTCGGATCCTGGAACTTGGCCGCGTCGCCCGCGTTGCGCATGTTGCCGCACTCGACGAAGATCTTCGGCACCGTCGAGAGGTTGAGTCCGCCGAGGTCGTTGCGGAAGCTGAGCGCCTTGCTGCCGACGTAGGTGGAGTACGGCAGGCCCGTGCCCCTGGCGAAGGCGTCGCGCACGTCCACCCCCAGCCTGGTGGAGGGCGCCACGACCTTGTCCACCGGCCCGTTGATCTTCTTCGGGATGATCACGTGGAACCCATGGCCCGCGGCGGCGGCGCCGTCGGCGTGCACCGAGATCGCGGCGTCGGCCTTGGCCTTGTTGCCGATCGCGGCCCGCTGGGTGATGCACGGCCCGACGCTGTCGTTGTCGGACCTGGTCAGCTTGACGGTCGCGCCGCGGCCCCTGAGGATCTTGGCCATGCGGTTGGAGACGTCCCAGGCGAAGGCGGCCTCGGTGTAGTGGTTGTTGGTCTCGGTGCCGGTCGTGTCGCAGGGCTTCCACTGCGTCAGCACGTTGACCTTGCGGTTGATGGCCTTCGGGTCGCGGAAGTTGCCGCCGTTGTGCCCCGGGTCGATGACGACGACCTTGCCGTTGAGCGGCTTGGCGTCGGGTGGTGCCTGCTGCGCGGGCGTCCCCTGGGTGGGCCCGTCCTGGGCGGGTGGCTGGGCCGGCGCCTCGGCGGAGGAGGCGGCCTGACCTGCCGCGACGCCACCGGGCTCGGTGCCGCCGCACGCGGAGGCGATCAGGCCGCAGACGGCGAGGACGGTGGCTGGTAGAGCACGCATGAGCTCCAACTTACGTGAAGCCCCGCGTTCAGGCCCGTATCAACAGGAATCCTGCGAGTCGGCCTGCCGCCCCACCGAAGCGTCCGGTCGGGACCGCTGGGGCGGTCCGCCTGGCGGTTTCGCCGTCCGCTTCACCACACGTGCTCGCCGACCTCCTGCCGTTCGAGCAGGGCGGCCAGCTCCCGCGCGTCCTCGGCGTCGAGGCCGAGGACGACGCGGGGGCGGCCCCACGGATGGTCGAGGGAGTGCGCCACGTAGCTGGCGACGGACTCGGCGCCGACGTCGGCGCCCCGCCCCCTGCCGGCGCGCCAGTGCCCCCAGGCGCGTTCGAGCTCGGCCGCCGCGCGCTGGGCGCAGGACACCAGTTCTGGATCACGCATGACTGTCCCCCGGATCAGATCGTGACCGAACCAGATTCGGCCACAATTAGCATGACCCTGACGAGTAAACCGCCGTGCGGCGACGCTGCCGTACGGCTTGACCCAGGCTTTGGGCGGCCTTGCTGACGAGAGACCTGCGCATGGGCCTGCCGTGCCATTGCGGCGCCCGGCGAAGGCCCGCAACGGCAGCGCAACCGGCAGATATCCCTCAGGCAGGTCCCGTGCTGCGGCGCACGATCAGCTCGGGTTGGATCTCGCGCAGCCGGGCGCCCTTGGCCGGCTCGCCTATCCTGTCGCTCAGCAGCGCGGCCGCCGACCTGCCCATGGCGCGGCGCGGCTGGTCGACCGAGGTGAGCGAGATGTGCCGCGAGGCCGACAGGTGGGTGTTGTCGTAGCCGATGACGGACAGGTCGTCCGGCACCCGCAGCCCCAGCTCGGCCGCGGCGGCCAGCACCCCGAGCGCCACCACGTCGTTGGCCGCGAACACGGCCGTCGGCCGCGGGTCGCGGGTCAGCAGGGCGATCGCCGCCTCCCGGCCGCCCTCCTCGGTCGCGTCCGCCGCCTCGACCATGATGTACGGCGCCAGCGAATGCCTGCGCATCGCCACGAGGTAGCCCTCGCAGCGCGAGGACCGGGGGCCCTCGATGTGCGCGATCCGCTTGTGCCCGAGGTTCACCAGGTGGTCGATGGCCAGACGGGCGCCGAGCTGGTCGTCGTCGACCACGATGTCGACGCCGTCGAGCTCGATGTCACGTTCCCCTACGACGACGGTCGGGGTGTAGGCGGTGGCCTCGATCAGCGTCTCGCTGGTCGGTGCGATGCCTAAGAGCACCAGCCCGTCGACCCGGAGCTCCAGGAAGGCCTCCACGGCCTCGTCCTCGAACGCCGGGTCCCACTGGCTGTTCCCGATCAGCATGCGCAGCCCGTCGCCGTGCAGGCTCTCCTGCAGGCCGTCGAGGAACTCGGCGTAGAACGGGTTGTGCAGGTCGGCGACGAGCGCCCCGACCAGATGGGTACGTCCTTCCACCAGGCTGCGCGCGACCGCGTTCGGCCGGTAGCCGAGCTCGCGCGCCGCCTGGAGCACTGCCTGCCGCCGATGCTCACTCACGTGCGGGGATCCGCGCAGCACGAGTGAGACCAGCGACTTCGAGACGCCGGCTCGCTCGGCGACGTTGCGGATGGTGGGTCGTGGCCGAGGCAATGGCTCTACCTCGCGGAGCTCGGCGATGGTTGAAGTGTTGACGGGCGGTCCTGACATGTGTCTCCCCCGCGATGCGGATATGGGCACCTGTCTCACCAAACGATCGAGTAAGCCGCAGGGTACGGCTTCGGGTTAGGGAAGCCTGATATTGACCCATTCGCCACACGTCCGCTATTGGGCACGTCGTCGGATACTGTGCAGGTGTGACACCCGGGAAGTCGGCCGAGACGGCACGGCCCGCACGCCGAAGGCTGAGTGTGGACCGCCGTCGCGAAGAGCTCATGGCGGCTGCGCTGGAGCTGTTCAGCACCCGTGACGCGGAGGCCGTCTCGATCGACGACGTCGCCTCGGCGGCAGGCGCCTCACGAGCGCTCGTCTACCACTACTTCGGCGGCAAGCAGGAGCTCTACGTGGCCGCGCTGAGGAGCGCGGCGGAGCAGCTGGAGTCGCGGCTGCGCCCGGCCGAGGGCGGCAGACCGCTCGACGAGCTGGCCGCGGGCCTCGGGCGTTACTTCGACTTCGTCGAGGAGCACGCCGCCGGCTTCGCCGCGCTGCTGCGCGGTGGGCCCGCCAACCGGGCGGGCGAAGTGGGGGAGATCGTCGACGGCGTGCGCCGGAGGCTGTTCCGCCTCATCCAGAAGCAGATGCGCGTCGAGGAGCCGAGCCCGGTGCTGCGCACCACGCTGCGCTCGTGGATCGCCTCCGTGGAGACGGCCGGTCTCGACTGGCTGGAGCATCGCGACGTCGAGCGGCCGATCCTGGAGAAGATGCTCGTCGATCACATGGTGGCCCTGCTGGGCGTCGCCGCCGCCTACGACGGCGGGGTCGGCGAGCTGCTCGACGTGCTGACCGGCGAGCAACTGGCGTAGCGGGGGAAGAGTGGCGCCGGGCGGGCGACGCCAACTTCCCCGTGCGACGTCACGTCGGTGGACCGGGCATGCGTACCTGGTCCACCCTCAACCCCCCTGAGGTTCGTGACGACCCTTGCGACTACTCGGAACGCTGCTGCGGAATGCCCGCCAGCAGTGCGCGAACCTCGGTCTCCCGGTAACGCCGATGACCACCGAGGGTGCGAATCGACGTCAACTTGCCCGCCTTGGCCCACCGCGTAACGGTCTTGGGGTCGACCCTGAACATGGTCGCGACCTCAGCGGGCGTGAGCAGCGGCTCGGCCTCGGGTGTACGAGCTGACATTTGTGCGGCCTCTCCTCCGTGTGGACCGGCTTAGCGATCCTGTGACTGCCTTTGCGCGTGTCACGGATGTCCCCCTATGGCGCAGAGCGTGCGGCTTTTCTGAGCCATATGCGGCATCACCCGATGTGACCATACCGCCACGCAGAGCGATTGGCGAGCCCTTCTTTGACCCAACTGCCCGCCCCCATGGCGATGTCACGCTCGGTGATTCTAGCGACACGGTTCGTGGTATCGCAGTGAAAACGGCAAACTACTCAGTTCGCAGAAGAGAGCAGCCGCGAGACGTGACCTACTCATGCAGGTCAGACGGTTGTTTTGGGGCTCAGTTGGCTGATTCCAGCTGTTGCATTGACTTCCACCGAAGGATGACGCGCTGGTACATGGCATAGGCAAGTTCTTCTTGACCCGTGTCCAGACCGGTCAAAGCGGCCGAAAGCTCAGCAACCGACTGGTCGGCCTGAAGCGCGTCGTCGTTCATCAGACGGACCAGACCGCCGTAGTCGAGCTCGACCAGCGAGTGCGGGTGGAACTCCTCCAGCCAGCGCGCGATGTCCTCCACGTCGAGGTTGGACGACGTGTCGCCGAGGTGCCGGCGCATCACGTTGAGGGCGCGGGCGGCCCGCCTCCTGGCCTGTGCCATGGAGGTGACGTAGATGAGGTTACGGCCCGTAGCGGTCGTCACGTCCTGTCCCGGGGTGGAGGAGCCGAGCACCAGCCAGCGCTCGTTCCCATCAAACGGTACGAACCACGAGGGCGGCACATGCCACGCCGTGGTGCGAATGTGCGTACGCAAGGCGGAAGAACCGGCCCGGCGCTTGAACCGGTCGAAGTCGTCGGCCGTCTGCTCGGCGATGGCCTTGGGCACGAGCCGGTCCATCAGCTTCACAGGAGTGGCGCCACGAAGCCGTGAGAAGGCCAGCCAGGACCGCAACCGGGTCTGCCAGGGACACACGTACAAACGGTCCTCAACGCGCCGCAGATAGGCATTGGGGCTCTCCTGGGCGGGAACGGGCTCAGGGGGCATGCCGAGCAGGCGCATGACCGACTCGCCGTGCTCCGCGTTGAGCGCGTTCGCCCGGCGCGGACGGTCACGTGAGTCGGCGTAGTCGGCCCACAGCTTGCGCTCGGACTCGGCGAACGCGGTCAGTGGCTCATAGACGCGGAGGTAGGCGGCATAGGGCAGCACGGAGGCATCGTGTCACGAAGAGCACCTGCGTGCACCGTTGAGGCTTACTAGTCTGAGAGTGATCCCCGCCGCGAAGGTGCGGCGGGCCGGACAGGGAGTCACTACCGTGACCGACGTCTTCGGCACGTCCCACAAGGACGTCCACGAGCAGGTCGTCTTCTGCGCAGACGAGCAGAGCGGCCTGCGTGCCATCATCGCCGTCCACAACACGGCCCTCGGCCCCGCGCTCGGGGGCACCAGGTTCTATCCGTACGAGAGCGAGCAGGCGGCCCTGGCCGACGTGCTCAACCTGGCCAGGGGCATGTCCTACAAGAACGCCTTGGCCGGTCTCGACCTCGGTGGCGGCAAGGCCGTCATCATCGGCGACCCGGCCAGGCAGAAGAGCGAGGCGCTGCTGCGCGCCTACGGCAGATTCGTCGAGTCGCTCGGCGGGCGCTACATCACCGCCTGCGACGTCGGCACCTTCAGCGAGGACATGGACATCGTCGCCCGGGAGTCCCGCCACGTCACCGGCCGCACCCTGGCCCACGGCGGCGCCGGCGACTCCTCCGTCCTCACCTCGTTCGGCGTCTTCCAGGGCATGCGCGCCTCGGCCGAACGGGTCTTCGGCACGCCGTCGCTGCACGGCAGGCGGGTCGGCGTCGAAGGGGTCGGGAAGGTGGGCCACCGCCTGGTCGAGCTCCTGCGCGAGGACGGGGCCGAGGTCGTGATCTGCGACGTCGACCCGCGGGCCGTCGAGCGGGTGCGCCAGCGGTACCCCGAGGTCGAGGTGGTCGCCGACGCCCAGGCGCTGACGACGTCCGACATCGACGTCTTCGCGCCCTGCGCGCTGGGCGGCGCGCTCGACGACGCCACGGTGGCCGGACTGCGGGCGAGGATCGTCTGCGGCGCGGCCAACAACCAGCTCGCCCACCCCGGGGTCGAGAAGCAGCTGGCCGACCGCGGGATCCTGTACGCGCCCGACTACGTGGTCAACTCCGGCGGCGTCATCCAGGTCGCCGACGAGATCGAGGGCTTCAGCATGGATCGTGCCAGGGCGAAGGCGACCCAGATCTACGACACGACCCTGAAGATCTTCGGGATCGCGGCGGACGAGGGCGTTCCTCCGGCTGTGGCAGCGGATAGGCTAGCCGAGCGCAGAATGTCGGAAGTCGGGCGTATTAGGGCCATTTGGCTGGGCCACTGACGCCCCACGCCCATACGACGTACCGAGCTGGGCACAAAACAGGTACGGTAATAGGCGAACGATAGGCTGACGTCCAAAGTCAGGCGGCGTCAGTGTGTGGTGCGTTAGCGACGAGGGGTCGGGGACGATCCCACACGAGGGGGTCGAGCCAATGGGGCGCGGCCGAGCAAAGGCCAAGCAGGTCAAGGTTGCTCGCCAGCTGAAGTACAACAGCGGTGGCACGGATCTTGACCGACTTCGCGACGAACTCGGGGTCGGCGACTCCAGCAATGACGACGCCGACGACCTCAACGATGAGCTGGCGGATCGCTATGCCGATTACGCCGATGACTACGGCTCCGGGGACGACGAGGACGACCGTCCTTCCGGTCGCCGATAGCCGTTCTTCAGAGTGACGTGGCCGAGGGTCCGGCGTGCTGCCGGATCCTCGTTCATGATCGTCGGGCCTCACGGGCGACCGTGAGGCTTTCGTCACGCTTGCGTGTGGTCGAGAGGGTCCGCGATCTTGGCGATCCTCTCTTCCGGCGCTGAGTGGTTTCTGGCGCTGAGCACCCGGTGTCGAGCGTGTCCGGCGGGTCCCGCGGGTAGGCGTGCGTGCCCGGCTCCCGGGAGAAGGCGTCGTCCCGCTTGATCGGCGTGGGTGGCCGGTGGTGGCGCAGTCATGCCCGCCGGTCGGCATGGAGTCTGAGTGTCGGGTTCTCCCAACGCATTTCTAACGCGTCATGGGGCTGGATATACCATTAGGAACCATGGAGTTCCTGATCGGTGAGCCGCTCGCGCTGGACCTGGTGAACACCCGTACCCAGGACTTCGACGTTCTCGACACGCCCGAGGGGTTCGCGAACTGGATCGATCGTCAGGCGGGCCGGCTCGCGGCGGTCGAGGGGCCGTTCGCGGCGGAGGAGCTGGGGGCGGTCCGGGAACTGCGGGCACACGTGGAGGCGGCGGTCGACGCCGTACGCCGGGGTGAGGGGCCGTCCGGCGAGGCGGTCGGGGCGATCAACGACGCGATGCGCGCCGCGCCCGCGTACGGGCATCTGGACGTGACGGACGCCGGGCCGGCCAAGGGCACGCGCAGGGACGGCGACCGGCTCGCCCGCCTGCTCGCGCAGCTCGCCGAGGCCGCGGCCGACCTGCTCACCGATCCGGCGGCGAGCCGGATCCGGGCCTGCGAGGGCCCCCGGTGCCGCATGATCTTCCTGCCCGCCCACCCCCGGCGCCGCTGGTGCTCACCCGAGCTGTGCGGCAACCGGGTGCGCGTCGCCCGCCACTACCAGCGCCACAAGCCGGCCTGACCGGGAACCGGACTTGGGGACCGAACCAGGTCCGGCCCCCAAGAGGGTCAGCGGTAGCGGGCCTGGCCCGAGCCCTGGACGATCTCGCCCAGCACCCACGCGTCGAGCCCACGCTCGCCGAGCAGGCGGATCGCCTCGTCGACCGAGCCGGGGGGCACGACGGCCGCCATGCCCACGCCGAGGTTGAATGTGCGGTCCATGTCCTTCTGGGCGATCCGCCCGTGCCCGGCCAGCACGCCGAAGATCGCGGGCGGGGTCCAGGACGAGCGGTCGAGCAGCGCGTCGAGGTGGCCGGGAAGCGACCGCGACAGGTTGGCCTCCAGGCCGCCGCCCGTGATGTGGGAGAAGGCGTGCACCTCGGACCTGCGGGCCAGGTCGAGGCAGTCGAGCGAGTAGACGCGGGTGGGCTCCAGCAGCTCCTCGCCCAGCGGGCGGCCCAGCTCGGGCAGCACCGCGTCGAGCGAGAGCGACGTCTCGCGCAGCACGTGCCGTACCAGCGAGTAGCCGTTGGAGTGGATGCCGGAGGAGGCGAGCCCGAGGACCACGTCGCCCTCGCGGACCCGGTCGGGGCCCAGCATGGCGTCGGCCTCGACCACGCCGGTGCCGGCTCCGGCCAGGTCGTACTCGTCGGGGCCCATGGCGCCGGGGTGTTCGGCGGTCTCGCCGCCGACCAGCGCCGCGCCGGCCAGACGGCAACCCTCGGCCACGCCGCCGACGATCTCGGCGACGCGCTCGGGCACGACCTTGCCGACGGCGATGTAGTCGGTCATGAACAGCGGCTCGGCCCCGCAGACCACCAGGTCGTCGAGGACCATGCCGACCAGGTCGATGCCGATCGTGTCGTGCTTGCCGTAGCGCTGGGCGATCATGACCTTCGTGCCCACGCCGTCGGTGGAGGAGGCCAGCAGCGGACGCCGGTAACGCAGCAGCGCCGAGGCGTCGAAGAGTCCGGCGAAGCCGCTGGCGTCGTCGACCACCTCCGGCCGGCGGGCCCGCGCCACCTTGTCCTTCATCAGGGTGACGGCGCGCTCGCCCGCCTCGATGTCGACGCCGGCGGCCTCGTATGTGCTCACGCTTTGCTCTCCAACACGAACTTGCCCACGTTGTCCTGGTCGATCGGGATCGGGTACGAGCCGTCGAAGCAGGCCCGGCAGAGCCGCTCGGCGGGGATGGTGGTGGCCTTGGTCAGGCCCTCCAGGGAGATGTACCCCAGCGAGTCGGCGCCCAGCGAGGCCCGGATCTCCTCGACCGACAGCGAACCGGCGATCAGCTCGGCCCTGGTCGCGAAGTCGATGCCGTAGAAGCAGGGCCAGCTCACGGGCGGCGAGGAGATGCGGACGTGCACCTCGCGCGCCCCCGCCTCGCGCAGCATCTTCACGATGGCGCGCTGGGTGTTGCCGCGCACGATCGAGTCGTCGACGACCACCAGGCGCTTGCCCTCGACGACCTCGCGCAGCGGGTTGAGCTTGAGCCGGATGCCGAGCTGGCGGATGGTCTGCGAGGGCTGGATGAACGTGCGGCCCACGTAGGAGTTCTTCACCAGGCCCTGGCCGTAGGGGATGCCGCTCTCCTCGGCGTAGCCGACGGCGGCGGGGGTGCCGGACTCGGGCGTGGGGATGACCAGGTCGGCCTCGACCGGGTGCTCGCGGGCCAGCACGCGGCCGACCTCGACCCGGGTGACCTGCACGCCGCGGCCCGCGATCGTGGTGTCGGGGCGGGCGAGGTAGACGTACTCGAACAGGCAGCCCTTGGGGTCGGGCAGGGCGAAGCGGCGCGACCTGACGCCGTCCTCGTCGATGGTGAGCAGCTCGCCCGGCTCGATCTCGCGGACGAACGTGGCGCCCACGATGTCGAGGGCCGCCGTCTCCGAGGCCACCACCCAGCCGCGCTCCAGGCGGCCCAGGACCAGCGGGCGGATGCCCTGCGGGTCGCGGGCCGCGTAGAGGGTCTTCTCGTCCATGAACACGAGCGAGTACGCGCCCTTGACCTGCGGCAGCAGCTCGGCCGCCGAGTCCTCGATGGAACGCGTGCGGTCCTGCGCGAGCAGCGAGGTCAGGACCTCGGTGTCGGTGGTCGCCCTCGTGGAGCCGGGAGCCAGGCGCTCGGCCAGCTCCGGCGTGTTGATCAGGTTGCCGTTGTGCGCGAGCGCGAGCCCGCCGACCTCGGTGGAGCTGAGGGTCGGCTGGGCGTTCTCCCACACGCTGGAACCGGTGGTGGAGTAACGGCAGTGACCGATGGCCAGGTGGCCGCGGAGGGTGCCGAGCACCGACTCGTCGAAGACCTGGGCCACCAGGCCCATGTCCTTGTAGACGAGGATGCGGCTGCCTTCACTGACCGCGATGCCCGCGGACTCCTGGCCGCGGTGCTGCAACGCGTACAGCCCGTAGTAGGTGAGTTTGGAAACTTCCTCGCCTGGTGCCCATACGCCGAAGACGCCACAGGCGTCTTTGGGAGCGCGGTCGTGGGGGTCCAGGTCATGGCCGAGCCGGCCGTCGCCCTTCAGCACATGCCTCAGTTTAGGTTGCGGGCTTCCGTGCTCGCACACCCGGGTGCTCCATCAGCCGGCGTGGGACGATCTGCCGGCGTTGGAACCGTCGCGGACGAACTCTCCGGTGACGTTGCGGTTGGCCGCCGATCCGAGGAAGTGGATCAGTGCCGCCATGTCGTCGGCGGTCGAGAGCCTGCGGCTCGGCGTACGGGCGGCGATGCGGTCGAGGGCCTCCTGGGTGACCGGGCGTTCGGCCTCGGTGATCGTGAGCCCGGCCACGGCCACGTTGACCAGGATGCCGTCGCCGCCGGCCTCCCAGGCCAGGGCTCGGGCCATGCCGTGCAGGGCCATCTTGGCGGTGCCGTACGGGCCCGGGCCCGGCCGGCCCTCCTCGGCGGCGCCCGAGGAGACGAAGACGATCCGGCCGAAGCCGCTCCTTCTCATCCCGGGCAGTACGGCCTGGACCAGCAGGGCGTTGCCGACGACGTTCGCGTGCAGGGCGGCCGTCCATTCGGCGGCGGGGACATCCTCGAAGTCCATGCTGTTGGGCATGATCGTGCCCCAGCGGACGGCGTTGAGCACGAGGGCGTCCACCGGGCCCGCCTGGGCGGCGGCGGGCGCGATGGTGGCGTGGTCCTCCAGGTCCAGGTGGACGGCCGTCGCCTCGCCGCCCACCTCCTCGATGCGCTTGACGACCTCGGCGGCGCGGTCCGGGCCGGTGTTGTAGGTGATGGTGACCCGCGCGCCGGCCCTGGCGTAGGCGAGCGCGGTGGCGGCGCCGATGCCGGAGGAGCCGCCGGTGATGAACGCGTGCATAGGGATGCCTCTTTCTGATTAGCCGACTAATTAGCCAGCTAAGTCGCTTTTGATCCCTTCCGGCAAGGGGGTTTCGCTCTTGGTGAAGCGGGCTATTGGGGGATCGCGCGTACGAGGCGGGCCAGGAGGTGGCGTTCGGCGTCGTTCAGGCCCTGCTGGAGTTCCTCGTCGGTCCTGGCCCAGATCTCCTCGACCGGCTCGCGCAGCGCCTTGCCCGCCTCCGTCAGGTGGACGCGGCCCACCCGGGGGCGGTCGGGGTCGGGGGAGCGGTAGACGAGGCCCACGCGTTCGAGGCGCTGGAGGGTCTTGGTGACGGTCGGCGGCTCCACGCCCAGACGGGCGATCAGCTCGCTCTGGGTGAGGCCGTCCTGCCGCCACAGCTGGTTGAGCAGGAGCTCCTGGCCCACGTGCAGGCCCAGTGGCGCCAGGGCGGCGGCCATCCGGTTGCGATGGGTCTTCATGACCATGATCAGGGCGTACGTCAGGGTCTCGTCCAGCATGCACTCATCTTGCCCGCCGCCTGCCGCTTTGGCGCATGGTGACCCAAGGATGGCACCCGTCTTACCGTGTCGTGCGCTTTAGCCGATGCCCTCCGCGAAAGGGTGAAGTATCCGGCATGCAGACCCGTCGGGAGACGCAGACGTGACCACACCTGGGGACCCCAACGAGCCCCGCGAGGGGCAGGACCCGCAGCACCGCGAAGGCCGCCCCCAAGAGGGCCGGCCCGAACACGCTCCGCCGCAGCACACACCCGAATGGTGGCGAGAGGGGACGGCCGAGGAGGCGGAGACCGCCGCCGACCCCGACCACGTCCCTGGATACGAGCCGGCGCCTGGACAGGCGGGCGATCCTCGGGGCGGGCCCCCCGGCGAAGGAGCCGGCCACGGAGCCGGCCCCGGAGAGGGGAGCCGGCCCGGCGGCGGGCGGCATGAGGGCGAAGGGGCCGGGGAACAGGCCGGTGGCGGCCGGTGGGCGGACGAGTGGCCGTTCGAGGACGAACGGCAGGGCGAGCAGCGACAGGGCGAGCAGCGACAGGGTGGGGAACGGCAGGGCGAGGAGCCGCAGGGCGAGGAGCCGATCGCGCCCGCGCCGCCCGTGGTGCCGCCGCCCGACGTGCCGCCGACGCACGAGCCCAGGCCCACGGGACAGCCCCACCATCCCGACCTGCCCACCTCGCCCGAGACGCCGGCGCCGGCCGTCGGCGACACGGGGGAGGCGCGTTGGGGCAGGGGGGACGCGGAGGAGACGCAGGTCTATCCGATGCCCGGCGCGACCCCGGCCTACCCGGGCTGGGGCACGCAGCCCGACGAGGAACCGGGCCGGCCCGCGCCGTCCCGCTACGAGTACGGCGACGTGCCCACCTTCGAACCCCCGCCCGCCGGCACCCACGCGGCCGGAGGCCCCGAGGAGCCGCCCCCCGCCCCGGGCGGCACCCCCTCCGAGACGACCACCCCCTTGCGCAGTCAGCCCGGCAAGGAAGGCGGCCCGCCGGAGGCCCCCGGCACGCCGGGAACGCCGGGAACGCCGAGCACGCCAGGCGCAGGAGGCGGGGCGGGGCCAGGGGCGCCGTACGGGGGAGAGGGCGCCTACGGGGGGCCCAGCGCCTCGGGGGTCCCGGACGAGGGCCCAGCGGGCTCGTACGAAGGCGGACGGGACACGTCCGTCCCCGGGACCACCCCCTCCAGCCCCTACGGCGGCCCGCCCGGCTACGGCCCGCCCCCGGGAAGCCCTCCGTACGGCCAGTACGGCCCCTACGGCACCCAGCCGCCCTCGCCACCGGGCAGCGGCCTCGCCACCGCCTCGCTGGTGCTGGGCGTGGCGAGCCCGTTCCTGGTGTTCGTCTGCTTCACCGGCGTGCTCACCGCGATCCTGTCGATCGTCTTCGGCTGCGTGGCGCTCGCCAAGCGGGTGGGCAGGGGCCGGGCCATCGCCGGGATCGTGATCAGCGTGCTCTCGCTGGTGTTGTTCGCGATCGTCGCGATCTGGTTCTGGAAGGTGGTCCAGGAATGCGGCGACCTTCCCGGCCAGCTCGCCGACCAGTGCTTCGAGAGCAAGTTCCCCTGGATGGGCAGGGGACGCTAGAGCGGCAGGTGGGCTGACAGGTCGGCGCGGGAACCGCTC
This sequence comes from Nonomuraea sp. NPDC047529, assembly GCF_040642995.1. Lineage (NCBI taxonomy): Bacteria > Bacillati > Actinomycetota > Actinomycetes > Streptosporangiales > Streptosporangiaceae > Nonomuraea > Nonomuraea sp. NPDC047529. The sequence continues at coordinate 31,678 of NZ_JBEYTJ010000049.1, forward strand.
GCCGCGACCGAGCCCCTGGCCATGGCCTCGTCCCAGGTCAGTCGGCCGAGCGCCAGCTCCAGCCAGGTACGGGCGTCGGTCTCCACCACGTTCGGCGGCGTGCCGCGGGTGTGGCGGGGGCCCGGGATGGCCTGGACGGCGGCGTAAGGCGGCACGCGCACCTCGACCGTGCGGCCGGGAGCCGCGGCGGCCAGCTTCTCCAGCAGGTGGCGCACCGCCTGCCTGGCCGCGTCGCGCTCGGGGACGAGCCCGCGGTCGTAGGCGGTGAGCACCGCCGCGACCAGGGCGTCGGGCAGGGCCGACGCGGGGCCGTCGTAGGGCGGCTGGTCGAGGGCGACGAGCTGGCCGTCGAGGGCCGCGCGCAACTTCTCCAGGTCCATCTTGCGTGGTGGCACGGGTCCATTGTCTCGCGGGAAGCGTTCACCGGGACGGAGGTCGTCGTTCACCTCGGGTTTCGTCGGCGACCGTAACGTCCCCGCCGTACAACTGCGCACATATCTGGAGGACCTGTGGCGAACCCTGAGGCGGGGCGGCTGCTGCCGCTGCTTTCCACCCCGCACAAAGGTGGCCGATCCGCTCTGACCTGTCAGTTCCGTTGCGGGAACGCGTGCGCGCACGACGTGGCCAACACGACGGGCAACGTCTACTTCGGCGACGTGGTGAAGGAGGCGCTGTCGCGCCGCGGCATGCTGCGCGCGGGCGCGCTCGGCGCGCTGGTGGCGGGCGTCGGCGTGGCGGGCGCGGTTCCGGCGTTCGCCGACGAGCCGGGGGCCGAGGCCGAGACCGCGGCCGCGCCTGCCGCCGAGAGCCTGCGCGGCCGTGGCGGGATCGCCTTCACCTCCGTGCCGCCGAACAAGGACGACGCGCTGCGCATCCCCGACGGCTACAACTCCTCCGTGGTCGTGCGCTGGGGCGACCCGGTGCTGCCCGGCGCGCCGGCCTTCGACTTCGACAACCAGACGGCCGACGCCCAGAACAAGCAGTTCGGCTACAACTGTGACTACGTGACGTTCTTCCCCATGGGCAACAACCGCGGCCTGCTGTGGGTGAACCACGAGTACACCGACGAGAACCTGATGTTCCGCGGCTACACGGGCGGCGCGGCCGCGACCGAGGAGCAGATCAGGATCGCGCTGGCCGCGCACGGCGGTTCGGTCGTGGAGATCGAGCGGGCGCACGGCACCGGCGAGTGGAAGCTCACCACCAAGGGCCGCCGCCGCTACAACCGGCGCGTCACGGCGCAGACGCCGATGCGCTTCTCCGGCCCCGCCGCCGGTTCCGACCTGCTCAGGACGGCCGCCGACCCCAAGGGCCTGGCGCCGGTCGGCATGCTGAACAACTGCTCGGGCGGTTCCACCCCCTGGGGCACGGTCCTGACCGCCGAGGAGAACTTCGACCAGTACTTCGTCAACGGCGACAAGGTGCCCGAGGCGCAGCGGCCGTACATCTCGCGTTACACGATCACCACGGGCACCCCGGCGAGCAATCGCCGGTTCGACCGGATCGAGGAGCGCTTCGACCTGGCCAAGCACCCGAACGAGGCCAACAGGTTCGGGTGGATCGTGGAGATCGACCCGTTCGACCCCGACTCCACGCCGATCAAGCGCACCGCGCTCGGCCGGTTCAAGCACGAGGCCGCCAACACCACCCTGGCCAGGGACGGCCGCCTGGTCGTCTACATGGGTGACGACTCGCGCTTCGAGTACATCTACAAGTTCGTCTCGAAGAACCGGTACATCCCCGGCTTCGACCGGCACAACCGCGCCCTGCTGGACGAGGGCACCCTGTACGTCGCCAAGTTCACCGGCGACAGCCCGGCCGCCGAGATCGACGGGTCCGGCAAGCCGCCCTCCGACGGGCTGTTCGACGGCTCGGGCCAGTGGATCCCGCTGGTGTCGGGCGACAGGTCGTACGTGGACGGCATGACCGCCGCCGAGGTGCTGATCTACACGCGTACGGCGGCCGACAAGGTCGGGGCGACCAAGATGGACCGTCCCGAGGACATGGAGCGCAACCCGGTCACCGGCGGCGTCTACGTGGCCCTGACCAACAACTCCAACCGCACCGCCGCCCAGGTGGACGAGGCCAACCCGCGCGCGTCCAACAAGCACGGCCACATCCTGGAGATCGCCGAGCGGCGCGATGACGCCGGCGAGACCACCTTCGCCTGGTCGCTCCCGCTGATCTGCGGCGACCCGAACGACCCCGCGACCTACTTCGCCGGCTTCGACAAGACCAGGGTCTCGCCGATCTCGTGCCCGGACAACGTGACGTTCGACGCCGACGGCAACCTGTGGATCTCCACCGACGGCAACCAGCTCGGCAGCAACGACGGCCTGTTCGTCATGCCGGTACGCGGCTCCGACCGCGGCCACCTGCGCCAGTTCCTCACGGTCCCGCTGGGCGCGGAGACCTGTGGGCCGCTGGTCACCGCGGACCAGAAGAGCGTGTTCGTGGCCGTGCAGCACCCGGGCGAGCTGGACGGCGCGACCCCGGACAACCCGGCCAGCCGCTGGCCCGACGGTGACCAGCCGCGCCCGTCGGTCGCGGTGGTCTGGCACGGCAGGGGCAAGAAGATCGGCAGTTGACCTCAAGTTAACTTGAGGAAATAGTCTCCATGCCATGAGCATGGAAGTGACCGCCTGGCATCAGCTTTACTCGATGAACAACCGTCCGGAGCGTCGCCCGCTGAACAGGGCGACGCTCCGGCGTATCGGCGGGTTCGCCCGCCCTCACCGCCGCAGGATCGTGCTGTTCCTCGTGCTCAGCGTGGTGCTGGCGGGGTTGGCCGTGGTGTCGCCGCTGCTCGCCGGGCGGGTGGTCGATGCGATCTTCAACGCCGAGCCGCTCGACGTGGTCGTGGTGGTCGCGGTGCTGATAGCGGGCCTGGCGCTCGCCGAGGCCGGCCTCGGCCTGCTGAACCGCTGGCAGTCGGCCACCATCGGCGAGGGCCTGATCCTCGACCTGCGCACGGCCGTCTTCGACCACGTGCAGCGGATGCCGGTCGCGTTCTTCATGCGGACCCGTACCGGGGCGCTGGTGAGCCGGTTGAACAACGACGTGATCGGGGCGCAGCGGGCCTTCACCGACACCTTGTCCAGCGTGGCGGGCAACGTGGTGCAGCTCGTGCTGACCCTCAGCGTGATGATCGGCATCTCGTGGCAGATCACCCTGCTCGCGCTGCTGCTCCTGCCGGTGTTCGTGCTGCCCGCGCGGCGGATGGGCGTCAGGATCGCGCGGCTGCGGCGCGAGGCCGCCGACCACAACGCGGCCATGGGCACCCAGATGACCGAGCGGTTCTCCGCGCCGGGCGCGACGCTGGTGAAGCTGTTCGGCCGGCCGGCGCGCGAGTCGGCCGAGTTCGCCGCGCGGGCGCGGCGGGTGCGCGACATCGGCGTGCGCTCGGCCATGAACCAGTCGGTGTTCGTCACGGCCCTGACCCTGGTCTCGGCGCTCGCGCTGGCCCTCGTCTACGGCCTCGGCGGCTTCTACGCCCTGCGCGACCAGCTCGAACCCGGCGCGGTCGTGTCGCTGGCCCTCCTGCTGACCCGCCTGTACGCGCCCCTGACCGCCCTGGCCAGCGCCCGCGTGGACGTGATGAGCGCCCTGGTCAGCTTCGAGCGCGTCTTCGAGGTGCTCGACCTCAAGCCGCTCATCCAGGAACGTCCGGAGGCCCGCGAGGTCCCCGACGGCCCGGTCTCCGTCGAGTTCGACGACGTGCGCTTCGCCTACCCCGCGGCCGACAAGGTGTCGCTGGCCTCGCTGGAGGAGGTCGCCACGCTGGACTCGCGGGGCGGCGAGGAGGTGCTGCACGGGATCTCGTTCACGGCCCTGCCGGGCCAGATGGTGGCGCTGGTGGGCTCGTCGGGGGCCGGCAAGTCCACGATCGCCCAGCTCCTGCCCAGGCTGTACGACGTCGACTCAGGCGCCGTCCGCCTCGGCGGCGTGGACGTACGGGACCTGACCTTCGACGCCGTCCGCGACACCCTCGGCATGGTCACCCAGGACGGCCACCTCTTCCACGAGACGATCAGGGAGAACCTGCTGCTGGCCAGGCCCACGGCGAGCGAGGAGGAGATCTGGGACGCCCTCACCAGGGCCCGCCTGCGGACGCTGATCGAGTCGCTGCCCGACGGGCTCGACACCGTGGTCGGCGAGCGCGGCTACCGCCTGTCCGGCGGCGAGCGCCAGCGGCTCACGATCGCCCGGCTCCTGCTGGCCAGGCCGCGCGTGGTGATCCTGGACGAGGCCACCGCGGCCCTCGACTCCACCTCCGAGGCGGCCGTGCAGGCGGCCCTGGGGGAGGCGCTGGCGGGCCGGACCGCCGTGGTGATCGCCCACCGGCTGTCCACCGTGCGGGCGGCCGACCAGATCCTGGTGATCGAGGACGGCCGCATAGCCGAGCGCGGCACGCACGCCGAGCTGCTGGCCATGGGCGGCCGCTACGAGGAGCTGTACCGCACTCAGTTCGACGAGCCGACGGTGGCGGAGGCGGTGGCCTGAGGACCGTCCGCCTCCGACGGGCGGCGGGACGGGCGCAGGGCGTACAGGCTGAGCGGGATGGCCGCCAGCACGATCACCGCCGCGATGACCAGCGTGAACTGGTAGGCGTCCAGGAAGGCGGCCAGCGGCGGCCGGTCGCTGCCGCTCTGGCTGGAGCTGAGGATCGCGCCCAGCACGGTGATGCCGAGCAGGCCGAACACCTCGCGTGAGACGTTCAGCACGCCCGAGGCCACGCCGGTCCGCTCCTTGGGCAGGCCGCCGAGGATCGCCGAGGTGAGCGGCACCAGCATGCCGCCGCCGAGGCCGTAGAGCAGGAACCAGGGCGCGACGTCGGCGTAGTCGCCGTCGGCGCCGACGCCGGAGATCAGGTAGATCGCCGCGCCCATGAGCGCCATGCCGAGCGCCACCGTCGGGCCGGTGCCGAGCCGCGCGGAGATCCGCTGCGACAGGATCGCGACGACCGCCATGACCAGGGCCATCGGCACGAACGCCAGGCCGGCCTGGGTGGGGGAGAAGCCGAGCACGTTCTGCAGCCACAGGGCGCTGAAGAAGTAGATGCCGAACACGCCGAACGACCAGATGCCCATGGTCAGCGCGCCGCCGCTGAACACGCGGGCGCGGAAGAGCGACAGGTCGATCATCGGGCGCTCGGCCCGCGCCTCGACCAGCGCGAACGCCACGGCCGCCGCCGCCGCGAGACCGAACGCGGCCAGGATCTCGGCCGACGTCCATCCGGCGCGGTCGCCCTCGATGAGCGCGTAGGTGAGGGAGACCAGCGCGAGCGCCGAGGTGGCCAGGCCGGGCAGGTCGAGCCGGTGCCGCAGGCGGGTGAACGCGGGCCGGACCGCCCACAGCCCCAGGCCGAAGGTGGCGACGCCGATCGGCACGTTGATCAGGTAGATCCAGCCCCAGTGCAGGTTCTCGCTGATGAAACCGCCGGCCGCCGGGCCGAGCGCCATGGACAGCGCCCCGGACGCGCTCCAGATGCCCACGGCCCTGCCGCGCTCGCCGGGGTCGGGGAAGATCTGGCTGATCAAGGTGAGCGACGTGGGCGTGAGCAGCGCCGCCCCCACGCCCTGGACGGCCCGTGCCGCGATCAGCATGCCGCCGGAGGTGGCGAGCCCGGCGCCCAGCGAGGCCACGGTGAAGACGGCGAGCCCGGCCAGGAACACCCTGCGGGCGCCGAACAGGTCCGCGAGCCGGCCGCCGACCAGCATGAGCCCGGCGAAGACCAGGATGTACGAGCTCACGATCCACTCCAGACCGGAGATCGTCAGCCCGAGCTCCCGCTGGATCGTCGGCAACGCGACATTTCCCACGTTGTTGTCGAGATAGGTCATGAAGGTGCCCAACGTCACGGCACCCAGCGCCCACCATCGCATGGAACAACCTCCTATACGCCGTACTTGTACGTCGTACAGTTCAACTTGTACAGCGTATAGTTGTCAACCGTGATGGGAAAACTGACCGCGCAGGCCATCGCCGAGCGAGCGCTGGAGATCGGCGACACCGAGGGGCTCGACGCCGTGACGATCCGGCGGCTGGCGACCGACCTGGGCGTGACGCCGATGGCCCTGTACTGGCACTACAAGAACAAGGACCAGCTCCTGTTCGGCATGGCCGACCACCTGATCGGCGGGTTCGTGCCCGCGCCGGCCGACGAGCGGCCCTGGCAGCAGCAGCTCCGCGACCTGACCCAGGGGCTCATCAGGACCCTGCGCGCCCATCCCTGCGCCAAGAACGTCATCGAGCAGATCGACCCGATCTCCGTCCCGAACTTCCTGGTCGTCTGGGACAAGGCCCTGGGCCTGGCCCGTACGGCGGGGTTCGGCGTCGAGGAGAGCTGCCTGATCACCAAGTACCTGCTGCAGAGCGCGCTGTCGATCGCCGACGCGCCCGTGCACTTCAAGGCCGGCCGGACCGGCGAGGAGATCGCGGAGGCCGTCCGGGTCAAGCGGGCCGGCCTCCAGTCGCTGTCGCCGGAGAAGTACCCGTACCTGGTCGAGATGGCCTCACCGCTGGTGGCGGGGGCCGACCCGGACTTCTACGACTCCTTCGGCGTCGATCTCGTGCTGCGCGGCATCGAGGCGCTGGCCGCCGGACGTTAAAGTCGGGATCATGCCCTTCGAGCTGGTCTGCGAGATCGAACCTCCCACCAAGCCCGACCTGAAGCGCGTACGCCACCAGATCGGCACGCTCAGCCAGGTCGCCCATTCCTTCCTCATCCCCGACAACCACATCGGCCGGGCCACCGTGTCGAGCGTGGCCGTGGCCCACGAGGTCGAGGCGATGGGCGGGCGCAGCATCGCCTGCCTGAACTCCCGCGACCGCAACCTGCTCGGCTTCCACCGCGACCTGCTGACGGCCGCGGCGTACGGCGTCGACCAGTTCCTGTTCGTCCACGGCGACAAGCCCGCCGGCGGCAGCCGTACCGGCGACCTGACGGTCCGCTCGATGATCGAGGAGGCCAGGGGCTTCTCGGCGGCCGTCCGCGTCGGCGCGGCGGCCGGGTTGCGCCCGCTGCCCGACTGGAAGCGCGCGGCCGACTTCCTGTTCTCACAGGTCAGCTTCTCGGTCGAGGCGCAGGTGCGCTGGCGCGAGGCCAATCCGATCGACGTGCCGGTCTACGCCGGCGTCATGGTGCTGGCCAGCGAGCGCCACGCCCGTACGCTGGCCGCCGCCATCCCCGACATCGCCCTGCCCGCCGAGCTGGTCGAACGGGTGGCCGCCGACCGCATGGCGGGCGTCGAGGCGGCCTGCGAGCAGGTGCTCGCGCTGCGCGAGTCCGGCGCGTTCGACGGCGTGCACCTCATCCCGGTCTCCCGCTACCGCGACGTGGAGTCCAGGCTCGCCGGAGCCCTCTGAGACCTGGCGAGCGCGGCCAGCAGCGCGCCGGCCAGCGCCACGGCGAACAGCACCGCGTACGCGCGCTGGAAGCCGTCCATGAGCTGCCCGACGGCCACCGGGGAGAGCGTGGACAGCGTGCCCGCGTACACCTGGGCGCGCAGCGCCGGGCCGACGGAGCTGGTCACGACGCTGAGCGACAGGCCGACGCTGATCACGATGCCGACGTTCATGATCATGACGCGGAAGCCGTTGACCACGCCCAGGCTGCCGGTGGGCAGGGCGGCCATGACCTGGGTGGTGTTGCCGGTCAGGAACGTCCCGCTGCCGCACCCTGCCACGAACAGGGCGAGCCCGGTCACCCAGTACGGCGTCGCCGGGTCGGCCGTGAGCATCAGCGTGCCGAGCCCGAGCGCGCTCATCGCCGCGCCGCCGATCGACAGCCCGTACGGCGAGACCCGGGGCCCGAGCAGGCCCGCGATCGGCGAGGCCAGCCCGATGCCCACCGGCACCGGCAGCACGCTCAGCCCGGCCGAGAACGCGTCGAGCCCGCGCGCCGCCTGGAAGTAGAGCGCGACCACCAGGATCAGCGCCGAACGGGCGAGCGCGTTGCAGAAGGAGGCCAGGTTCGCATAGGCCAGCAGCCGGCCGCCGAACAGCCGCAGGTCCAGCACCGGGTTCGCCGAACGCCGCTCGGCCAGCACGATCAGCGGCAGCAGCAGCACGAACAGCGCCGCCCCGGTCAGGACGACCGGGCTGGTCAGGCCACCCGACCCGGCCTCGTTGACCGCCAGCAGCACCGCCGACAGCGCGGCGAACACCAGCACGTTGCCGAGCGCGTCCACCGGCTGCTTCGGCCTCCGGGGCATCTTGCGTAAGATCACCGCACCCCAGCCGAGCGCGACCAGCCCGGCGGGCACGTTCACCCAGAAGATCCACTGCCAGCCCGCGGTCTCGGCGATCAGGCCGCCGAGCGTCGGACCGGCGAGCTGGGCCACCGACAGCGTGCCGATGTAGACGCCCATGCCCTGGCTGAGCCGTTCGGGCGGGAACGCGTCGGTGATGATCACCGTGCCGTTGGCCAGGATCATCGCCGAGCCGATCGCCTGCACCACGCGCATGCCGACCAGGAACCAGACGTCCGGTGACAGTCCGGCCAGCAGCGAGGCCGCGGTGAACAGGGCGAACCCCGCCAGATACACCTCGCGCCTGCCGAGCAGGTCGGCGACCCGGCCGAAGAACACCAGGCTCGCGGTGTTGACCAGCAGGAACGCCAGCAGGATCCATCCCGACTGCGTCGCGTCGGCGTGGAAGTGCCGCACCACGGTCGGCAGCGCGACGTTGAGCGTGCTGCCCGCGATGCCGATGAGGACGAGGCCCAGGCTGGTGACCGAGCAGACGCGCCACGCGTAACGCATGGAGGTGCCGGTTTCGGGGGTGACCGCGACCATGCCTCCCACTATGACGTACGTCGTACGTCCGTTTTGTGGCAGGGGTTATCTGGCTCGCCTGCGTAACCCCTCGACGTCGTGGATGACCACCCGCCGCCTGCCCGTCTCGATGAGCCCGCGGTCGCGCAGGCTGCGCAGCGCCTTGCTGACCGCCTCGCGGGAGGAGCCGGTCCAGCCGGCCAGCTCGTCCTGGCTGAGCGGAAGGGCCACGCGCACGCCGGCGGTGGTCGGCTCGCCGTACCGGTCGGCCAGTTCGAGCAGCCGGGTCGCCACCCGGCCGGTGGTGTCGAACGCGCCGTACTCGACGCGCTTGCGGTCCGCGTCGCGCAGCCGGCCGACGACGAGCTGCAGGAGCAGGACGGCGATGCGGCCGTGCGCGGCCAGGAAGCCGCTGAAGTCGCCGATCACGATGCCCTGGACGGGCTCCAGCGCGGTGACGGTGGCCGAGCGCGGCGAGCCGTCCACGGCCGACATGTCGCCCAGCAGCGCCCCGGGGCCGCGTACCGCCAGGACCACCTCGGTGCCGCTGCTCGTGTGCGAGGACACCTTGACCCGGCCCCGCGTCAGCACGACCACCCAGTCGGCCGAGTCGCCCTCGCCGATCACCGTCGTGCCGCGATCCCACTGCCGCGGGCGCCCGGCGGCTCGCAGGGTGTCGATCTCCTCGGCGGTGAGCATGGAAAGAAATTCGCCGGGCTCTGGAGTCATGCGCCGATTATGTACGGACGGCCATTGCCGTTCTATGGCATTCCAGTCAGAACGTACGCGGCCACGGGTTCTTCCTTGCCCTTCAGGGTGAGCCGTCCCAGGGCGTCCACCGAGACGTCCCGGCCGAGTTGCCGCAGCGTCGTCTCGCCGATCACCACCGTCCCCGGCTCGGCCAGGGCCTGCAACCTGGCGGCCACGTTGACGCAGTCGCCCATCGCGTTGAAGCCGCGTAACTCGGGGCTGCCGATGTTGCCGACCAGCGCGGGACCGGTGTTGACGCCCACCCGGAAGGTCGGCCACTCCACGTCGTCCGCGCGTTTCCAGGCCATCTCCTCGGCCACCTCGGCCGCGGCCCGCTGCATCTCCAGCGCGGCCCGGCAGGCCGCCCTGGCATGCCCCGCCTGCGTGGCCGGCGCGTTGAACAGGGCCAGCATCGCGTCGCCGACGAACTGCACGATCGTGCCGCCGTTGTTCAGCACGCAGGGCACGGCGGCCGTGTGGTAGCGGTTGAGCATCTCGACGATCTCGCCGGGCGTGACCTGCTCGGAGAAGGAGGTGAAGCCCTTGAGGTCGGCGAAGAGTGCGGTCAGCTCCTTCAGCTCGCCGCCGAGCGCCGCCCGTCCGGGGTCGGCGAGTAGGGCGTTGGCCACGTCGGGCGACATGTACTGGCGGAAGAGGGTGTCCAGCTCCTGGTAGAGGCGGGCGTTCTCCAGCGAGACGGACAGCTGGCCGGCCAGGGTGGCGGCCAGCGCCTCGTCCTGGCCGGTGCGGCCCACCGGCACCTCCAGCACGCCGGCCAGGTGGCCCCTGACCGTGAGCGGGTAGGCCAGCCGGTGGTCGCGGCGGATCGGCCCGTCGCCCTCGAACTCGTACGCGCGGGAGCCGATCTGCGTCCGGCCCTCCGACACCAGCGCGATCTTGACGTCGCCGTACGCCTGCCTGACCCGGTCGAGCGCGGTGGTCAGCAGCTCGCCCTCCGGCAGGCCCACGCGGGTCTGCGCGCTCACCGCCACCAGCGCGGCCAGCCGCTCCGACAGCTCCCGCTCGTGGGCCAGCGCCTCCCCGGCCCGGTCGAGCACGGCGGCCTGGCTCTCGTTCAGCCGGAACTTGCCCGACAGCCGGGTCGCGGCCAGCGGCTCGCCCCTTCGTACGTGCTCGACCAGCTCCTCCAGCGCCTGGTCGTAGTCCTGCTGGAGGCGCGCGACCGTCGCCGCCAGCGTCACCGAGTCGAACAGGCCGGCGCTCGACCCCTCGCGCCTGAACTGCAGGTAGGCGCTGTAGGCCACGAACACGAAGGCGAGGGTGAGCAGCACGTGCCACTCCCACCACGACAGGTGCCAGTTGAGCTGCGACATCCCGGCGACCATCGCCTCGGCCAGCAGCGCGTACGCGGTGATCAGGCTGACCAGCATGGCCGAGGGGCGGCGGCGGTGGAGCAGGAACATCATCACGCCGGCCGCGCCGTACAGCAGGACGCCGGGGACGGACGCCAGGCCCAGCCAGCTCACCGGCGCGACCAGGGGCGGATCGCTGAGCGCGGTCAGCTCGGGCACCAGCGAGACCAGCCCCCACAGCAGCAGGAAGCCGAACAACATCGCCCGGACGAAGTGCTGCGCGTCAAGGACGGCCCTGGCCGCCCGCTCGCCCAGCGGCAGGGCCGAGGCGAACGCGAACATCGACGCGATCGTGAGCCCCACCTGCTGGCCCAGGTCGAAGCCCAGCGAGCCGGTCGGCAGGATGACGCCGGGCGTGGCCAGGCCGTGCAGCAGGAAGAAGCCCGCGCTGCTGAGGAACACCATGGACACCAGGAACAGCCGGGCGTCCTGACGGCGGCGCGCGGCCTCGGTGATCAGGCCGCCGAGCGCCACGTTGATCCCGGCCACCGCGAGGATCATCCAGAAGTGGCTCGCGTTGTGCTGCCAGACGACGTTGAGGTGCTGCTGCGCGAGCAGCAACCAGAGCCCCAACAGGGGGAGAACGAGGTGGATGCCCCAGACCACGCCTCGGACGGGCTGCGTGGCCGGCGGCAGGTAGGGGCTGGGCACAGACCCGATTATCCACGCGGGATCGCCGCCGCCAATGCGTCCTTTTACCCACTGGCACCGCGACAGTCGGTCAATCTGGTCAGTAACTCTCCGTTTCGTGACATACACGTTATGTAGTTCTTGCCAACCTTTGGAACGGTCGAAACGTGAATCTCATGCACAACCTGAGCATCACTTGTCCCTTGGAAGGAAAGCCGTGGCTATCAAGGTTCGCGGTGGGCGTACGCTCACCCTCGCCACTGTCGGAGCGCTCGCCGCCTCGCTCCTCGCCGTCGGTGGCGTGGCCACCGCCTCGTCGGCGGCGAGCGAGGTCTACGCCTGCGTGCACAAGAAGACGCGGTACGTCCGCATCGTCAACCCGACCACGCCGTGCCGGAAGACCGAAGAGCGCGTCGTGATCGGCGGCAGCACGACGGAGCTGAACGGCGCCACCTCCGGCCCCAAGGGCGACACGGGCCCGCAGGGCAAGCAAGGCGTCGCCGGCCCGCAGGGCCCCCAGGGCCCGAAGGGCGAGACCGGCCCGGTGGGCCCCCAGGGCAAGCAGGGCCTCCCCGGCAAGAACGGCCAGGACGGCCCGCAGGGCCCCAAGGGCGACACCGGTCCCCAGGGCCCCAAGGGCGACGACGGCAAGAACGGCCAGAACGGTCAGAACGGCCAGGACGGCAAGCAGGGCGAAAAGGGGCCGAAGGGCGACACGGGTCCGCGCGGCCCCGAGGGCCCCAAGGGTGACACCGGCTCGCAGGGCCCCAAGGGCGACACCGGCTCGCAGGGCCCCAAGGGTGAGCCCGGCAAGGACGGCGGCGGCGCCGCCTACGGCACCTACACCAACGACGCGACCATCAGCGGCCTCGGCTCGGCGACTGCCACCTGTGACAAGGGCGGCACCCCGACCGGCGGCGGCTTCTCCTTCAGCACCCTGAAGAACGCCGAAGTCATGGGCAGCTTCCCCGGCGCCAGCGGCTGGACGGTGACCGTCGCCAAGGACGACAACGGCGGCGGCAACAACCTCACCGCCGACACGCAGACCCACGGTGGCGGCAACAACGGCACCAGCGTCTTCGGCAAGGTCTACGTCGTCTGCATCAAGAAGGTCTGACAACGCTGAAAGGGCCGGTGCGGGATCACCCCGCACCGGCCCTTCTCGTTGGATCTCAGCCGAACAGCGCGGGCAGCGTCGCCGAGTGGGTCTCGCGGATCTCCTCGATCCCCACCTCGAACACGCCCTCGACCACCAGCGACTCCCCGCCGGTGACCCCGAGCCCGTAACACGGCACCTCGTGCCGCCCGCACAGCGCCGCGAACTCGTCGAACGCCTCCGGCCGCACCACGACCAGGGCCCGCGCGGCCGACTCGCTGAACAGGTCGGTGAACGGCTCGCCGCTCAGCGCCACCGTGGCCCCGACGCCGCGCGCCAGGCACGACTCGGCCAGCGCCACGGCCAGGCCGCCGTCGGACAGGTCGTGCGACCCCTCCAGCAGCCCGCGCGCCGCCGCCTCGACCAGCACGGTCGCCAGCGCCTGCTCGGCCTCCAGGTCCGCGTTCGGCGGCAGGCCGCCCAGGTGGCGGTGGGCGACGTGGGCCCACTCCGAGCCGCCGAACTCCTCGCCGGTGTCACCGAGCAGCACGACCCGCAGCCCCTCGGCGGTGAACCCGGACGGCACCCGCTTGGCCACGTCGTCGATGACGCCGAGCACGCCCACGACCGGCGTGGGGTTGATGGCGGTCGAGCCGGTCTGGTTGTAGAAGGAGACGTTCCCGCCGGTCACCGGCACGCCGAGGGTGCGGCAGGCGTCGGCGAGCCCGCGTACGGCCTCGGCGAACTGCCACATGACCTCGGGGTCCTCGGGCGAGCCGAAGTTGAGGCAGTTGGTGACGGCCAGCGGCTTGGCGCCGGTCACGGCCACGTTCCGGTACGCCTCGGCCAGCGCGAGCTGCGCCCCCGCGTAGGGGTCGAGCTTGGCGTAACGCCCGTTGCCGTCGGTGGACAGGGCGATGCCCCGGGTGGTCGGCTCGGCCCCGGCCATGACCTCGGAGATGCGCAGCATCCCCGCGTCGGCGGGCTGGGCCAGCACGGTGTTGGCACGGACGTACCGGTCGTACTGGGAGGTCACCCACTCCTTGGAGGCCAGGTTGGGCGAGCCGAGGAGCTGCAGCAGGGTGGCCCGCAGGTCGTCGGGACGGGCCAGCCGGTCGGGGGTGTCGGAGTTGAGCGCGCCCTGCCCGGACGGCTCGTGGAAGGGACGCTCGTAGACCGGGCCGTCGTCGGCGGCGGTGCCCGGCGGGATGTCGACGATGACCTCGCCGTCCCACGTCATGATCAGGCGACCGGTGTCGGTGACCTCGCCGATGACGGTGGCCGGGACGTCCCACTTGGCGCAGATCGCCAGGAACGCGGGGATGTCGTCGGGCCGGACCACGGCCATCATCCGCTCCTGGGACTCGCTCATCAGGATCTCCTCGGGCCTGAGCGAGGGGTCGCGGAGCGGGACCAGGTTGAGGTCGACCTTCATGCCGCCGGTGCCCTTGGCGGCCAGCTCGGTGGTGGCGCAGGAGACGCCGGCCGCGCCGAGGTCCTGGATGCCGACGACGACGTCGGCCGCGTAGAGCTCCAGGCAGCACTCGATGAGCAGCTTCTCCATGAACGGGTCGCCCACCTGCACGGCGGGCCGCTTGGCCTGCGACTCGTCCTCGAACGTCGCCGAGGCCAGCACGGACGCGCCGCCGATGCCGTCGGGGCCCGTGGACGCGCCGAACAGCACGACCTGGTTGCCCGGGCCGGGCGCGGTGGCCAGCTTGATCTGGTCCTTGCGCAGCAGGCCGACGCAGAGCGCGTTGACCAGCGGGTTGCCGATGTAGCAGGGGTCGAAGACGACCTCGCCGCCGATGTTGGGCAGGCCCAGGCAGTTGCCGTAGTGGCTGATGCCCTCGACCACGCCGGGCAGCACCCGCCGGGTGTCCACGGCGTCGGCGCCGCCGAAGCGCAGCGCGTCCATGACGGCGATCGGGCGGGCGCCCATCGACATGATGTCGCGCACGATCCCGCCGACGCCGGTGGCCGCGCCCTGGTGAGGCTCGACGTAGGACGGGTGGTTGTGCGACTCGATCTTGAACGTGGCCGCCCAGCCGTCGCCGATGTCGACGACGCCCGCGTTCTCGCCCATGCCCACGAGCAGCGCCTCGGACTTGGGCGCCTTGGTGGCGAACTGCCTCAGATGCACCTTGGACGACTTGTACGAGCAGTGCTCGGACCACATGACGCTGTAGATGGCCAGCTCGGACCCGGTGGGACGGCGGCCCAGGATCTCTTTGACCCGGTCGTACTCGTCCTGCTTCATGCCCAGCTCGGCGAAGGGCATCGGCTCGTCGGGGGTCTCGGCGGCCCGCTTGACGTTGTCGGTGCTCATGCGTTCACCAGATTCTTCAGGATGGACGTGAAGAAGCCGAGCCCGTCGGTGCTCGGCGCCCCGACCAGCTCCTCCACGGCGTGCTCGGGGTGCGGCATGAGGCCGACCACGTTGCCCGCCTCGTTGCGGATGCCGGCGATGTCGTTGAGCGAGCCGTTGGGGTTGCCCCCGGCGTAGCGCACGACGACGTGGCCGCCGGACTCCAGCGCGGCCAGCGTCTCCTCGGAGGCGACGTAGCGGCCCTCGCCGTGCTTGACCGGCAGCACGATCTCCTGGCCCTGCTCGAAGGAGCCGGTCCAGGCGGTGGCGGGCTGCTCGACCGTGAGCCGCTGGTCGCGGCAGACGTAGTGGAGCGAGGCGTTGCGGGTGAGCGCGCCGGGCAGCAGGTGGGCCTCGCAGAGGATCTGGAAGCCGTTGCACGTGCCGATCACCGGCAGGCCGGCCTTGGCGGCCGGGATGAGCTCGTCCATCAGCGGGGCGAACCTGGAGATCGCGCCGCAGCGCAGGTAGTCGCCGTAGGAGAAGCCGCCGGGCAGGAAGACGGCGTCGACTCCCTTCAGGTCGTGGTCGGCGTGCCACAGCGGGACCGCCTGCGCGCCCACGAGGCGCACGGCTCTGGCGGCGTCCTGGTCGTCGAGAGTTCCTGGAAACGTGACTACGCCCACACGGGCAGCGCTCATGACAGTCGTCCCCTCCGAGGAATGCGCACGCGCGTGCCACCGTCTCTTAGGGGCGGACGGCGGTCTACGGCGGTGTACTCAGATTATCGGGTGCGCGGCTGTGTTCCGGGCAGCGGGTCGGACCGCGGTCGGACAGCGCTCAGACAGCGGCCAGCTCGCGGTGACGGGCGCCCTCGGCCTCGTCGTCCCAGGCGAGCATCTTGCGCAGGTGGACCGTCGTGCCGCGGCCCGGGGTGGTGCCGAAGGAGATCTCGTCCACCACGGACCGCATGATCAGCAGGCCGCGGCCGTTCTCGGTGTCGGGCGGAGGAAAGTGCAGCGGCATCGACGGGAGGCCGTCGCCGCTGTCGGCGACACGCACGTCGCAGCGGCCGTAGCCGATCGACGCAGAGACCTCGTAACGATTGGCCGGGCCGCCGTGTCGCACCGCGTTGGAGCACGCCTCGGAGACGGCGAGCAGCATGTCGGCGATGCAGGTCTCGCTCACGTTGAGTGAACGCATCGCATCGCCAAGCACCCGCCTGACCATCGGTATGCCGATCGCATCCCGAGGCAGCGCCAACGAGAACTCAATATCCACCGGACTCCTCCGGGCTCCGGAATGTCACCTGGAGTAGGTTTCCCTGTGAAATCGGGGCTAACCGCAAAATCACGTTGTTGTTATTTAGTGTTGGCACGCCCGTGGCATTGTGGCATGCCCGAACGCGACTTTAACCCACCAGGGGTAAAACCAGGCATCAAATGTGCCTTCTACCCCTCAACTCGGACGCTGTAGTCCTCAATCACGGTGTTGGCCAGCAGTGTCTCGGCCATCTTCCGTACCTCGTCGAGAGCCGCCTCGTCGGCCGGGCCCTCCAGCTCGACCTCGAACCGCTTGCCCTGACGGACGGCCGAGACGCCGGCGAAACCGAGCCTGGGCAGCGCCCTGGCGATGGCCTGGCCCTGCGGGTCGAGGATCTCGGGCTTCAGCATGACGTCTACGATGACGCGCGCCACTGCGTTCCTCCTGGGTGGAGTGGGTGCTTGGGAAAGCAAGCCTACCGGCGTGCATGCCCGTCGACACAACGGGAACGGGGAGGACATGGGGCTTGCGCGGAGGGCTGTGACGTCTGCCACGATGTCCCCAAACGCGTACGAACCACCACCACATGGTTCGCACGCACCCACGGCTGGCCTCAGGTGGCGACCCCATCGACACCGGCCCCGATCGCACAGGAGCGGCACGTGACAGTCGACGCCTCTCGTGGTGCCGAAGCACCCCCTGAGCTCGTGCAGTTGCTCACCCCCGAAGGAGTACGGGTCGAGCACCCCGACTACGACATAGACCTGACGCCCGAAGAGGTCAGGTCGCTCTACCGCGACCTGGTGCTCGTCCGGCGCATCGACCTGGAGGCCGTGGCGCTCCAGCGGCAGGGCGAGCTGGGCATCTGGGCCTCGCTGCTCGGCCAGGAGGCCGCCCAGATCGGCTCGGGCCGCGCGCTCACCGACACCGACATGGCCTTCCCCACCTACCGCGAGCACGGCGTCGCCTGGTGCCGCGACGTCGACCCGGTGAAGCTGCTGGGCCTGTTCAGGGGCGTCAACCACGGGGGCTGGGACCCCGAGGAGCACAACTTCCACCTGTACACGATCGTGATCGGCAGCCAGACCCTGCACGCGGTCGGCTACGCGATGGGCATCCAGCGCGACGACGCCTCCGCCGCCACGATCGCCTACTTCGGCGACGGCGCCACCAGCCAGGGCGACGTGAACGAGTCGTTCATCTGGGCGAGCGTGTTCAACGCGCCGATCGTCTTCTTCTGCCAGAACAACCAGTGGGCCATCTCCGAGCCGCTGGAGAAGCAGAGCCGCATCCCGCTCTACCGCCGGGCCTCGGGCTTCGGCTTCCCGGGCGTCAGGGTCGACGGCAACGACGTGTTCGCCTGCCTCGCGGTGACCAGGAAGGCGCTCGACGCCGCCCGTACGGGCCAGGGGCCGACGCTGATCGAGGCGTTCACGTACCGGATGGGCGCCCACACCACGACCGACGACCCGACCCGCTACCGGGTGGCCAGCGAGCTGGAGGCGTGGAAGCTGAAGGACCCGATCGAGCGGGTCAAGGCGTACCTGTTCCGCAACGAGCTGGCCGACCAGGCGTTCTTCGACTCCGTCACCGCGGAGGCCGACCAGCTCGGCGCCGACCTGCGCAGGCGGTGCCTGGCGATGCCCGACCCCGAGCCGCTCGATATCTTCGACCACGTCTATCGCGAGCCCCACGCGCTCATCGACGGGGAGCGCGCGCAGTTCGCCGCCTACTTGGAGGGCTTCGAGAAATGACGGTGTTGAGCCTGTCCAAGGCGCTTAACGAGGGCATGCGCCGGGCCATGGAGGACGACCCCAAGGTCCTCATCATGGGCGAGGACGTCGGCAAGCTCGGCGGCGTCTTCCGCGTCACCGACGGCCTGCAGAAGGACTTCGGCGAGGACCGCGTGATCGACACGCCGCTCGCCGAGTCCGGCATCATCGGCACCGCGATCGGCCTGGCGCTGCGCGGCTACCGGCCGGTGTGCGAGATCCAGTTCGACGGGTTCGTCTTCCCGGCGGCCGACCAGATCATCACGCAGCTCGCCAAGATGCCGATGCGCTCGCTCGGCGCGATCAAGCTGCCCGTCGTCGTCCGCATCCCGTGCGGCGGCGGCATCGGCGCGGTCGAGCACCACAGCGAGTCGCCCGAGGCGTACTTCACGCACACGGCCGGCCTGCGCGTGGTGGCCTGCTCCAACCCGGCCGACGCCTACACCATGATCCAGCAGGCCATCCGGAGCGATGACCCGGTCATCTTCTTCGAGCCCAAGCGCCGCTACTGGGAGAAGGCCGACATCGACACGGCCTCGACCGACTGGTGGACGCCGTTCGACAAGGCCAGGGTCGTCCGGCCGGGGTCCGACGTCACGCTGCTGGCCTACGGCCCGATGGTCAAGACGTGCCTGGAGGCCGCCACGGCCGCCGAGGACGACGGCCGCTCGCTGGAGGTGATCGACCTGCGCTCGCTCAACCCGCTGGACGAGCCGCTGGTCATGGAGTCCGTACGCCGGACCGGACGGGCGGTCGTGGTCCACGAGGCCCCCGTCTACAGCGGGTTCGGCGCCGAGCTGGCGGCCCGGATCACCGAGCGGTGCTTCTACCATCTGGAGTCGCCCGTCCTGAGGGTCGGCGGCTTCTCCACCCCCTATCCGCCGTCGAAGCTCGAAGAGCACTACCTGCCCGACCTGGACAGGGTGCTCGACGCCGTCGACCGCGCCTTCGGGTTCTGAAAGGGGGACGTGCTTCCATGCGACGCGAGTTCAAGCTCCCCGACGTCGGGGAGGGGCTGACCGAGGCCGAGATCGTCCGCTGGCACGTGCGGCCGGGCGACGAGGTCAAGGTCAACCAGATCGTGGTGGAGATCGAGACCGCCAAGTCCATCGTCGAGCTGCCGATCCCCTGGGACGGCGTGGTCTCGGGGGTGCTGGTCGAGGAGGGCGTCACGGTCGACGTCGGCACGCCGATCGTCTCCGTGGACACCGGCGGCGGCGAGGTGGCCGGTGAGGGAGGCGGCGGCGACCAGGGGCTCAAGGCGCTGGCCGACGACATGGTGCCCAAGCCGCCGGAGGAGGGCGCGGTCGAGCCCGGCGCCCACGGCAGCCCCGCGCCCAAGGAGGAGCGGCAGGCGGTCCTGGTGGGCTACGGCGTCAAGACCGGCGCCTCCAAGCGCCGTCCCCGCAAGCAGCCGGCGGAGCCGATCGCGGCCGCGCCCGTGGCCAATCCGGCCCGCGTGGAGGTCCCCGGCCCGGCCCCGACGGCCCGCCCGGTCGAGCCGGCCGGGCCCCCGCCCGTCGTCGCGCCCGTCGGTCCGGGCCGCGTGGCCGTGCTGGCCAAGCCGCCGGTCCGCAAGCTGGCCAAGGACCTGGGCGTCGACCTCGCCACGCTCACCGGCACCGGCCCCCAGGGGTCCATCACCCGCGACGACGTGCACGCCGCCGCCGAGGGCGGCCCCCACGCGGCGCCCGAGCCCGTCCGGCAGGCTCAGCCCCAGCAGCGGGAGGAGCGCGTCCCCGTCAAGGGCGTGCGCAAGATGACCGCCCAGGCCATGGTGGCCAGCGCGTTCACGGCCCCCCACGTCACCGAGTTCCTCCAGGTGGACGTGACGGAGACCATGGAGGCGGTCAGGCGCCTGCGTGCCCTGCCCGACTTCGCCGAGGTCAAGGTCTCCCCGCTCCTGCTGGTCTGCCGGGCCCTGCTCACCGGGGTCAGGCGCTACCCGATGATCAACTCGTCGTGGGACGAGGCGGCTCAGGAGATCGTGGTCAAGCACTACGTGAACCTGGGCATCGCCGCCGCCACCCCGCGCGGCCTCGTGGTGCCCAACGTCAAGGACGCCCACGCCCTCTCCCTCCCCGAGCTGGCCAGGCAACTGGGCGCGTTGGCGGAGACGGCCAGGGCGGGCCGCACCCAGCCGGCCGAGATGTCGGGCGGCACGATCACGATCACCAACGTGGGCGTGTTCGGCGTCGACGCCGGCACTCCCATCCTCAACCGGGGCGAGTCGGCCATTCTGGCCTTCGGCCAGGTCAGGGACATGCCGTGGGTGGTCGACGGCGAGCTGGCCGTGCGCAAGGTGACCACGCTCGCGCTCAGCTTCGACCACCGGATCGTCGACGGCGAGCTGGGCTCGATGTTCCTGCGCGACGTCGGCGCCATGCTGGAGGACCCGCTCCGCATGCTCGCCTGGGGTTAGAGCCAGGCGGTGACCGCCGGGAGGACCCCTCTCCCCGGTGGTCACCGCAGGCTCGGCCAGGGCGCCTTCTTGTCACTCGCGCGGGGGCCGTACGACTCCAGCCACACGGGCGCGCCCACGACATGAGAGACCGCCGCGGGCCAGTCTGATACACCCTCCTCGTACACGGGGGCGGCCCGCAGCAGCCGGGACGTGCGGTCCGGCTCGGCGAACGTGACGGGCCGGTCGTAGCGCACGCACATGCGCGAGACGTCCGCGTCCAGGTGGGTGAGGGCGAGGCCGTCCACGCCGCCCGCCGCCTCGGCCGCGTACCGGTGGGCGACCGCGTCGAAGTGCCCGAGCCGGAAGGCTCCCTGCCACGGTCCGGCCGGGTTGTGCGGTTCGGGCAGCGTCAGCGCGGGGTCCTCGGTCACCAGCGGGCCGGGGCCGTGCCGGGTGGTGTACGTCCGCAGCACCCCCAGCCGCGCCGCCCCCGCCCCCTCCAGCAGCTCCAGCGCGTTGGCGAAGGTCGTCGTGCTCCACGTCGTGTACGGGTCGAACCCCCACCGCTCGTCCAGCAGCACCCCCTGCGCCCCCTCGAACACGACCGGCCCCCGACTGACCAGCCCGGCCGTGTACGACGAGTCCACCAGCCGCACCCGCTCGGCGAACGCCCGGTAGACGGCCACGCAGTCGGCCACCGCAGGCCCCTCGCCCCCCAGCGCCTCCCGCAGCACGGTCAGCTTCCGCGTCAGCTCACGCGGCGAGTCGCCCGCCCGGGGCGCCAGCGCGCCGTGCTCCAGCCGGTACGCCATCACCTCCCCGACGCCCATCCCGCACGACCCGTGCCGCGCGGCCCCCCGCGCCAGCTCCCGCCTCCTCCCGGCCGCCACGTGGTACGGCGTCGCCAGCAGGCAGTCCCGGTCCACCGTGAGCAGCCCGAAGGGGTCGGGCACGCCGAGCCGCGCCAGATGCTCCGCCTCGGCCGACAGGGCCAGCGGATCGACCACCACGAAGCTCGACAGATGCGTACGAACCCCTCGGAACGTCCCCGCGCCGAACTGCGCGAACGTGTGATGCCGCCCGTCGTCCAGGACGACGTTGTGCCCCGCCTGCGCGCCCCCGTTGAACCGGACCACGGCGTGGACGGGCAGCGTGGCGCACGCCCAGTCCACGACCGTGCCCTTGCCGGCGTCGCCGTACCCGAGGTCGACGACGACGAGGTGTTCGTTCACGGCCGGAGCCCGTCGAGCGGCTCGGCGGTGACCACCGTGCCGCGGTCGAGCCTGGCCAGGGCCCGCGACACGGACGCGCCGGCCGTCGAGCCCAGCTCGGCCAGGTCCTCAAGGCCCTCGTCCAGGCCGATCGCGTCCTCGCCGAGCCCGACGGTGAGCGCGATCGTCTCGGACACGGCGTCGAGGTCGTCCAGCTCCAGCACGTTCTGGCCGAGCAGGTCGCGCCAGGCGTCCAGCACCTCGGGGTCGCCGGCGTAGCTGGCCCCCTGGGGGAGGATGAAGTAGACGTCGTACTTGCGGGTCAGCTCGCCGACGATGTCGGCCACCCCGAGGGGCGCGGTCAGGCGGTCGCCGACGAGGTCCTCGACCTGGTTCCTGGACACCCGCGGGTAGGGCATCTCGTCGCCGATGACGAACAGGTAGCCGCGCCTGCCGCGCTTCTCGTGGCAGTCGATGGAGGTGTGCCTGGCCATGAAGTACATGGCCAGCTCGTAGGACTCGCGCTTCTGGCCGCCGCCCCCGCCCTCCAGCAGGATCAGGCCGAGCTGGTCGTCCATGCGGTTGTCGGACTCGAACTGGCCGACCTGCAGCGGCGCCCGGTCGCAGGTGGCGTCGCCGATCGCGCCGAACATGATCTGCGGGTCGGTGGCGTACCCCTTGCGCAGCAGCAGCCCGAGCAGGTCGGGCAGCCGGGTCTGCAGCCCGCGGGGGACCGCGCGCATCGAGCCGGTCACGTCGAAGAGCACGGCGATGGCCAGCGAGTCGGGATGCTCGGCCGAGTCGCGGCTCTCCCGCGTCACGCCGAAGGGGTCGAGGTCGGGGTGGACCTGCCGGGCTCCGCCGTCGCTGTAGGCGAAGGCGCTGGAGCCGGTGGCCGCGCGGTAGCGCGCGGCGGAGTCGTAGACGTTCGTTGACCAGATTCCGCTGCCCATGGCAGCCTCCCTCAAAGGTGGAGCGGACGGTACGTGCGGGGTCCGTACAGGTCGTCGAGCAGGTCGTCGAGCTCGCGCAGCAGCTCCCACGCGTCGGACGGCGGGCGCAGCAGGCAGCCGCGGACGAAGGCGCGCATCCGGCGCGGGCACTCGCCCAGCAGGCGCTCGACGCACCTGGTCAGGGCGGTGATGTCGGCGCGCTCGTCGAGCCGGTCGCCGTGACACCAGTCGACCAGCACGAGCCCGTGGTCAAGGGGATGGACGAGGACGTGGCGGGGGAGCACGGCGCCGTGCGCGACGCCGGCCCGGTGGGCGAACCCGGCGGCCACGAGCAGCCGCCGCCAGATCCAGGCCACGTCGCGGGGGTCGCGGCCGGTGCCGACGCGTTCGAGGGTGACGAACCCGTCGGGCGCCCGGCTGAGCACGTTCGCCTGCCGGACCACCTCGCCGCTCCGGTAGCGGAAGCTCTCGACCAGGCGGGGGACGTACGGCAGGAGGCGCGGGTCGCCGTCCGAGGCGAGCTTCCGCAGCGCGGCGGCCTCGCGGACCAGCAGCCGGCCGGCGGCCGGGTCGCGGGCCACCTTGAGCAGCGAGTCGCGCCCGGCGCCGCGCCCGGCCGGGTAGAGCACGGCGGTGCCGCCCTTGTGCAGCGGCGGCCCGACCAGGAAGTCGCCGACCCGCTGCCCCCGGTGGTAGGTCTCCCAGAGCGCGACCAGCCGCTTGAACGCCTCCTCGCCGCCCGGCGCGAGGTCGGGGTGCAACGCCCGGGCCAGCCGCCGGTAGACGCGGGCCGGAGAGCCGCCCGCGAACAGCTCCTGGGCCGATCGCGCCCCGGCGACGATCGCCGCCGCCTCCGCCGTGTTCATCGCACCTCCTCCTCCCGCGCGGGCCGCAGCAGCGCGGGGTGGAGCAGCCGGGCGTCGCCCGCGCGGTAGAGCTTGGCGCGCGGCCCGCCCCTGGGGCCGCCGGTCTCGGTGGTCTGGCCGGTGCTCTCGACGAACCCGGGGACGGACAGGATCTTGCGGTGGAAGTTGCCCGCGTGCAGCGGCGTGCCCCACACGGTCTCGTAGATCAGCCGCAGCTCGGAGACGGTGAACTCGGGGCCGGCGAAGGCCGTGGCCAGCGGCGTGTACTCCAGCTTCGACCGGGCCCGCTCGACGCCGTCGGCCAGGATGCGGGCGTGGTCGAAGGCGAGCGGCGGCACGTCGTCGACCGGGTGCCACACGGCGGCGGCCGCGTCCGTGCCGGCCTCGGGGTCGGGCAGGTCGGGGGCGAAGGCGAGGTAGGAGATCGACACCACCCGCATGCGGGGGTCGCGGCCGGGGCCGCCGTAGCTGGCGAGCTGCTCGATGTGCGCCGGCCTGGTGGACACGCCGGTCTCCTCGGCCAGCTCGCGCACCGCCGCCTCGGGCAGGTCCTCGTCCGGCCTGACGAAGCCGCCGGGCAGCGCCCACCGGCCCGCGTACGGCTCCACGCCGCGCTCGACGATCAGGACGTGCAGCCGCCGGTCGCGGATGGTCAGCGCCACCACGTCGACGGTGACCGCGACCGGCGCGTACAGCCGGGGGTTGTAGCCGGCCAGGAACTCGTCCATGCGTACGTCCTTCTCAATCTGAGTCAATCTCGATATGAGAATAACTCCGGAGAAGGGTGGGTGTCGATAGGGTTGGCGCATGATCCGTCACATTGTGCTGTTCACCTGGGCCGACGACGCCACCGACGAGCAGAAGGCCGCGGTCGCGACCGAGCTGCGCAAGCTGCCGGGCGAGATCCCGCAGCTACGGGCGTACACGGTGGGTCCCGACGCCGGCATCACCGAGGGCAACCACGAGTTCGCCGTGGTCGCCGACCTCGACAGCGTGGACGACTTCGTGATCTACCGCGACCATCCCCGCCACCAGGCCGTGATCGCGCAGTACATCAAGCCGATCCTGGCGACGCGCGCCGCCGTGCAGCTCAGCCTCTAGAGCCCTCTAGAGCTCCGGCGGGTGGTTCTCGCGGTGCATCAGCCGGGCGTCGGAGGTGCGCCCGCGCCGGGGCGCGAGCACGATGCTGAGCACGACGCCGACGCCCCCGACGATCATGAAGATGACGCCGATGATGTCCATGTGCACGCTCTGGCCGAACACGTCCGGCTCGATGGCGAACTTCAGGATGGCGCCGAGCGTGAGGAAGAAGATGCTGACCCCGACACCCATGACGACCTCCAGGCAAAGGCGAAGTACGCCCACGGTCATACCCGGGTATCGGTGATCACACCCTCGCCGGGTCAGGCGAGACAGGACAATGGCCGCCCGCCGTTGTAGGCGATCATGTCCTGCACGGCCGCGCCGACGTCGATCGGCGCGCCCGGCGGGCGTCCGTCCAGCTCGGCGTAGGCCCGGTGGAGGTTGCCCACGATGCGCTCGGGGTCGAGCAGCCCGCCCCACTCGCCGAGGTCGGTCTCCCGCGCGGCCTCCAGCGGCGTCAGGCCCGCCTCACGGCCGTGCCGGGCGGCCTCCTGCACGAACCGCAGGTAGCCCTCGACCCGGCCGTAGACCTCCGGCCCGCACACCTCGCCGTGTCCGGGGACGATCGTCTCGGCGCCCAGCCCTCTGAGCGTGTCCAGCGCGGCGATCGTCCCGGCCACCGAGCCCATCAGGACGAACGGCGTGCCGCCGTTGAAGACCAGGTCGCCGGAGAACAGCACCCGCCGCTCCGGGATCCAGACGATCGAGTCGCTGGTCGTGTGCGCGGCCGGCCCGACGTGCCGCACCTCGCACCGCAGGTCGTCGGAGTACAGGGCGACCCCCTCGGTGTACGTCAGGAACGGCGGCGCGACCTCCATCGCCCCCCACACCACCTCCGCCGACCAGGCCCCCCGGTACGCCGGGACCCCGTCGGCCAGGATCTGGGCCCGTACGCCCTCGTGCCCGACGATCGTGGCCTCGGGGAACAGCCAGTTGCCGAAGGTGTGGTCGCCGTGGTGGTGGGTGTTGACCAGCGTGGTGATCGGCCTGCCGCTGACCTTGCCGACGGCCTCGCGCAGGTCGCGGGTGCGGCGCTCGGTCGAGCAGGCGTCGACGCAGATCACGCCGCGCCGCCCGGCCAGGAATCCGGTGTTGTTGATCCACCAGCTCCCGTCGGGCTGCACGTAGGCGTAGACGCCCTCGGAGACCTCTACGACGCGCGGCGGGGGCAGGGGGTGGTCATGAGATGACGAGCTCATGCCCGGAACCTAACAGCGACGCCCGCTCCCGGAGGGGAAGCGGGCGTCGCCGTCAGGTTCCGAGGCTCAGAAGGCCTCTTCGGGAAGTTCCATGAGCTCCTGGCCGGTGGCGGCCAGGATGCGCCGCTCGGTCGTCAGCCTGGGCAGCACGGTCCCGGCGAAGAACGCCGCCGCGGCCACCTTGCCCTGGTAGAACGGGTCTTCGCCCTCGGCCAGCCGGGCCAGGGCCACCTCGGCCTGGCGCAGCAGCAGCCAGCCGATCACCAGGTCGCCCAGCGAGAGCAGGAACCGGGTGCTGTTCAGGCCGACCTTGTAGACCTCCTCCGGCTTCTCCAGCGAGCCGAGCGCCCAGCCGGCCATGGTGTCGCCCATGGCCTTGACCTCGGCGGCGGCCTCGGCGAGCAGCTTGCGCTCCTCCTTGAGCCGGCCGTTGCCCGCCTCGGAGGCGGCGAACTCGTTGATCTCGGCGAGCAGCGCGCCGACCGCGGCGCCCTGGTTGCGCAGGATCTTCCTGAAGAACAGGTCGAGGCCCTGGATCGCGGTGGTGCCCTCGTACAGGGAGTCGATCTTGGCGTCGCGGATGTACTGCTCGATCGGGTAGTCCTGCAGGTAGCCCGAGCCGCCGAGGGTCTGCAGCGAGCGGGCCAGCAGCTCGTACGAGCGCTCGGAGCCGACGCCCTTGACCAGGGGCAGCAGCAGGTCGTTCATGGCCTCCGCGTGCCGGTCCGCCGGGTCGATGAGGAGGGCGTCCTGGAAGGTGGCCGTGTAGAGGACCAGGGCGCGCATGCCCTCGGCGTACGCCTTCTGCAGCATCAGCTCGCGGCGCACGTCCGGGTGGTGGGTGATGGTCACCCGGGGGGCGGACTTGTCGGCCATCTTGGTCAGGTCCGCGCCCTGGTAGCGGGACTTGGCGTAGTCGAGGGCGTTCAGGTAGCCGGTGGAGAGCGTGGCGATGGCCTTGGTGCCGACCATCATGCGGGCGTGCTCGATCACCATGAACATCTGCTTGATGCCCTCGTGCACGTCGCCGACCAGCCAGCCGATCGCCGGGTGCTTGTCGCCGAAGGTGAGCTCGCAGGTCGTGGAGACCTTCAGGCCCATCTTCTTCTCGACATTGGTGACGTAGGCGCCGTTGCGCTCGCCCAGCTCGCCGGTCTCCAGGTCCACGTGGAACTTGGGCACCAGGAACATCGACAGGCCCTTGGTGCCGGGACCGTGGCCCTCGGGACGGGCCAGGACCAGGTGGAAGATGTTGTCGGCCATGTCGTGCTCGGCGCTCGTGATGAAGCGCTTGACGCCCTCGATGTGCCAGGTGCCGTCGGGCTGCTGGACGGCCTTGGCCCGGCCGGCGCCGACGTCCGAGCCCGCGTCCGGCTCGGTGAGCACCATGGTGGCGCCCCAGTTGTGCTCGATGGCCAGCTCGGCGAAGCGCTTCTGCTCCGGCGTGCCCAGCTTCCACAGGGTGTAGGCGAAGTTGGGGCCGGCGGCGTACATGTACAGGGCCGGGTTGGAGCCGAGCACCATCTCGGCGGTCGCCCAGGCGAGGCTGCGCGGGATGCCGGGGCCGCCCAGCTCGGCGGGCAGATCGAGGTGCGCCCAGCCGCCCTCCACGAGCGCCTTGAACGACTTCTTGACGCCCGCCGGGACGGTCACCGTGCTCGTCGCGGGGTCGAACACCGGCGGGGTGCGGTCGCCCTCCTCGAAGGAGTCGGCGAGCACGCCGGTCGCCAGCCTGTTGACCTCGTCCAGGATGCTCCGCGCGACGTCCTCGTCCACTTCGCCGAAGGGCCCGGTGCCGAGGATCTCGCGTCGACCGAACACCTCGAAGAGGTTGAATTCCAGGTCACGCACGTTGCTCTTGTAGTGGCCCATGGGTGCAGATCTCCTTGAACCGAGGTCTTCATGTACTGGCCAGTAACCTTACCTGCAATGCTACCCGCGAGTAACCCCGGCCATGCATGGCATGCTCGACTCCATGGACGCCGAAGAACTCGCCACCAGGTGGCGGGAGCGACTGGAATCCTGGGCCATCCCCGAGGAGATCCTGGCCAAGGCTCCGGCCGATCCGTGGAGCCATTCACCGGCCCGGTTCGCCACGCGCACCGACCGGGCGCTGGCCGAGCCCGACGACGGCCCGACCATGACCCGCCTCGCCGAGGCGCTGCCCGACAAGGGCACGCTCCTCGACGTCGGCTCGGGCCCCGGCGCCGCGTCGTTGCCGCTGCGCGAGCGCATCGGCCACCTCTACGCGGTGGACGCCTCCGCGCCCATGCTGGAGCACCTGAAGGTCAGGGCGATGGACCTGGGCGTGCCGGCCACCACCGTCGAGGGGCGCTGGCCCGATGTGGCCGGCCAGGTGCCGGTGGCCGACGTGTCCGTCGCCGCGCACGTGGTCTACAACGTGCCCGACCTGGCGGAGTTCCTGCGGGCGCTCGACCGTCACACCCGTGGCCGGGTGGTGCTCGAACTGTCGCATCGCCATCCCATGAGCTGGATGACGCCGCTCTGGCAGCACTTCCACGGCGTCGACCGCCCGGTCCGTCCCATCGCCGAGGACTGCGTGGCCCTGGCGGCGGCGCTGGGCTTCGCCGTGCGCGTGGAGGAGCGGGAGGCGCCCCTGGAACGTTTCACGACGGTCGAGGAGCTGGCCGAGAGCGCCTGCCGACGGGTGTGCCTCGACCCGTCCAGGGTGGAGGAGGTGGCCGAGACGGCGGTCGAGCTGGGGATGTGGCCGGTGCCACGCGACCGTTGGGTCACCGTCTGGTGGGAATGATCCGCTTCTCTGGGGCGTTGGAACACTTGAGCTGACTGCTCCCGGACGAGACGCGCCGTACCCGGTACGCCAAGACGACGCACGTACCTGTACGTCTCGTCCTCAGGAGTACTGATCATGGCGTGGATCCTCATCGTGCTGGCCGGCCTGTTCGAGGTGGCCATGGCACTGTCGCTCAAGCTCAGCAACGGCCTCAGCCACCTGTGGTGGACCGTGTCCTTCCTGGCCACGGCCGCCCTCAGCTTCGGGCTGCTCGCCTACGCGCTCAAGTCCCTGGAGGTCGGCACCGCGTACGCCGTGTGGACCGGCATCGGGGCCGTCGGCACCGCGATCCTCGGCATGGTCGCCATGGGCGACGACGTGTCGCCGCTGCGCCTGACCTCGATCGCGCTCATCCTGGCCGGTGTCGTGGGGCTCAATCTGGCTGGTGGACACTAGTGCGATGATTGAGATCCATGCCATCACCGTCGACGCCGCCGATCCCTATGAGATCGCGAACTGGTGGAGCCAGGCCACCGGGTGGCCGTTGGGCGAGGGTGACAAGCCGGGGGCCGACGAGGTCATGCTGCGTACGCCCCAGGACCCGTTCCTGCTGTTCATCCGCGTGCCCGAGGCCAAGACCGCCAAGAACCGCGTGCACTTCGACGTCAACAACGCAGACGGAAGGACGCGCGACGAGGAGGTCGAGCGGCTGCTAGGCCTCGGCGCGACCCTCTTCCAGGACCAGCGCAGGCCCGACGGTTCGGGCTGGGTGACGATGCTCGACCCCGAGGGGAACGAGTTCTGCGTGTGCAGGAGCGAGGCCGAGAGGGCCTTGCCGGAATGATGTTCTGTCGGTGAAGCTGGCCCCATGAGCGTGAGGGCCGTCGTCTGCACCGAATACGGCAAGCCGGTCGAACTGGTCGAGCTGCCCGATCCGATCCCCGGTCCCGACCAGGTGGTCGTCGAGGTCGAGGCGGCCGGCGTCAACTTCGTGGACGGGCTGATGGTGCGCGGCGGCTACCAGATCAGGCCGCCGTTGCCCTTCACCCCCGGCTACGAGGTGGCCGGGCGGCTGCCGGACGGACGCAGGGTCGTGGCGATCACCGGGCTGGGCGGGTTCGCCACACGGGTGCTGGTGCACCGGACGCAGGCCGTACCGTTGCCCGAGGGTTTCGACGTGCTCGCGGCGGCGGCGTTCCCGCAGAGTCACTGCACCGCCATGTACGCGCTCAAGGAGCGCGGCCGGCTGCTCCCCGGCGAGCGGGTGCTCGTGCTCGGGGCGGGCGGCGGTGTGGGTCTGGCCGTGGTCCGGGTCGCCAAGGCGCTCGGGGCCGTCGTGCTGGCGGCGGCGTCCACCGGTGACAAGAGGGAGCGCGCCCGGCGGGCGGGAGCCGACGACGTGACCGGCTACGACGGTCTGAAGGACGCGGCCAGGGCGTGGGGCGTGGACGTGGCGGTCGATCCGGTCGGCGGCGAGCTGTCCGAACAGGCCCTTCGCGGGCTGCGCGAGGGCGGGCGGCTCCTGGTCGTCGGATTCGCCTCCGGCGGCATCGCGAGGCTGCCCGCCAACCAGGTGCTGCTGCGTGACCGGGCGGTGGTGGGCGTCGACTGGGGTGCGTGGTCGCTGGGCCACCCGGCGGACAACCGGGCCCTGCTCGAAGGTCTGCTGGCGATGCCGGGCATCGTTCCGGAGGCGCCGGAGGTCAGGCCGCTGGCGGAAGCGGGCCGGGCCATGGACGACCTGCTGGAGCGGCGGGTCACCGGGAAGATTGTGCTCGTCCCTTCATCGTGACGGTCAGGATCGCGGCGATCAGGTAGACCAGCGCGCCGTGCCACATCGCCTGCACGGCCGAGCCGAACACGCCCTCGCCGTCGAGCACGAGCTGCACCGGGTAGTCGAGCACCGCCGTGATCGCGGCGGGCAGGAGCGCGAACTTCCACGGGTGCCGCAGCGACCAGAGCCGGGCCTGGCGGGTGACGCGGTCGCCCTCGTTCGGCTTGGCGACCGAGCCGATCGCGGCGATCAGGGCGAAGAGGCTGATGCCGAGCCCCAGGGCCCAGACCAGGTCGCCGGTGCCGGTGAGCGCGCCCATCCCGAAGCTGGCGGCCGAGACCACGACGCCGCCGATGGCGGCGGTCTTCCAAGGGGCGCCCCGCAGGGCCGCCGCGGACAGTGAGACCTCATCGCGTCTACTGATTTCGTTCATGTCCTCATGGTGCCGCCGCGACCCCCCTGGAGGCATCGGGGACCGACCCTGACCTGTCCCTGACATGATTCCCATATGACGGAAATCGCCATTGTGCAGTTGGGGCCGGACGAGGGGGAGCGGCTGAAGGAGGTCCGGCTGCGGGCGCTCCAGGAGTCACCGGACGCGTTCGGCTCCTCGTACGCGCGGGAGGCCGGGTTCTCCGCCGAGGAATGGACCGAACGGCTGAAGAACCCGCACTCGCGCTGGTGGGTGGCCGAGGGCGACGGCCTGGGTGATGTGGGCCTGGTGTGCATGCTCCTGGAGGAGTCCGGCGCCCACCTGCTGTCCATGTGGGTCGCCCCCGAGGCCAGGGGACGCGGCCTCGCCTCCCGGCTGGTGGACCGGTCCGTCGGGTGGGCGCGTTCGTCCGGGGCCGAGCAGGTGCAGCTGTGGGCCGTCGACGCCAACCACGCCGCCCGCGCGCTCTACGCGGCCAAGGGCTTCACCCGCAGCGGCAAGGTCATGGCCCTGCCCTCCAACCCGTCCCTCATGGAGTCCCACTACGTGTTGTCCCTGCTGTTCCGCCAGGCGCGCAAGGAGGACGTCCCGGCCATCGTGCGGATGCTGGCCGACGACCCGCTCGGCGCCGCCCGCGAGGGGGAGCCCGACGACACCCGCTACCTGATGGCCTTCGACCGCATCGAGGCCAACCCGTACGACGAGCTGATCGTGGCCGAGCAGGAGGGCGAGGTGGTGGGCACGATGCAGCTCACGTACCTGGCCGGGCTGTCGAGGCTGGGCGCGGAGCGGTGCCAGATCGAGGCCGTCCGGGTGGCGGCCACGACGCGCGGCCAGGGGCTGGGCGGGAAGATGATCCAGTGGGCGATCGACCGGGCGCGGGCCAGGGGGTGCACCGTCGTCCAGCTCACCTCCGACAAGTCGCGCGCCGACGCCCACCGCTTCTACGACGCCCTCGGCTTCACCGCCTCCCACGAGGGCTACAAACTCACCCTGAGCTGAGCGGAACGGCCTCCGGCTAAAGGCCGCCGCCGAGCTGGGTCAGCATCCAGCGGCACCACTCGGCCCGGTGCCGCTCGTAGCTCAGCCCGCAGCGCAGCGTCGCGTAGCCGCCGAACCTCGGGTCGCCGAAGGCCGGCTGCCCGCCGAACGACGCCTCCTGCCGCTCGTAGTCGGCCAGCCGCTCCTCATGGGCGGCGAGCTGCTCGGCGAACAGCCGCCGCAGCAGCTCCGGCTCGGCCAGCCACGCCGCGTACGTCTTGAGCACCAGCTCGTCGCGCTCCGGCCGCTCGCGCGGCGGCTCGGTGACCCATGCCCGCAACGCCGCCAGCCCCTCGGCGGTCAGGTGGTAGACCTTCTTGGCCTGCGGCCCCGGCCCGTGCGCGCTCTCGAACCCGACCAGCTCGGCCGCCCGGAGTTTCTGCAGCTCGGCGTGGATCTGGCTGTGCCCGGCCGTCCAGAAGTAGCCGACCGGCCGCCGCATGGCCGCCGCCAGGTCGTATCCGGTGCGGTCGCCGCGCGCCAGCACGGCCAGGATCGCGTATCCGAGCGTTGAGGTCATGGTGGGTCCAAGGATATGGTGCTTGCGGCACTATGTCAGTTCAGACATAGTCAGAAGAAGGGCGCGGCGGCCATGCGGAAGATCATCGGATGGATGGCACTCCTCACACTGGGGCTGACCGGCTGCGGGGGCACGGTCGGCACCGGCGCGACCGCCGTCCGCACCACGGCCGCCGAGGCCCCTTCCCCTGACCCGACCCCCACCCCGAGCCCGCCGCCCACCGGCCCCAACGTCTCGGGCTGCTTCACCGAGCAGGACGGCAAGATCTTCACCCACGTCCGCGGCCTGCCCGGCGTGATCACCGGCGACGGCCCGGTGGGCGTGGTGATCAGCTACGAGCGCCGCGGCACCGTGTGCTCCTGGCGCCCGCTGTCCGACCGCCTGGTCGCCGCCGGCTACCGCGTCCTGCTCTACGCCAGGGACGCCGGCCTCCTGCCCGAGGACGGCGCGGTCGCCATGGGCAGGCGCCTGGCCAAGGAGAAGGGCGTCGAGCGGCTGTTCCTGGTCGGCGGCTCGATCGGCGCCACAGCCTCGGTCCCGGCGGCCGAGAGGCTGGCCGGGAAGGCGGGCGTGAAGGTGGCCGGCGTCGTCGCCCTGTCAGGCGAGATCGACCAGGGCGACGCCGCCGCGCTCACCGTGCCGCTGCTGCAGATCGGCTCCGAGCACGACTCCTACGGCGGCGCCGAGTCGATGCGCGCGGCCGAGGCCGCCGCGACCAAGGCCCCGGACAACCAGGTGATGGTCATCCCCGGCGAGTCGCTGCATGCCTCGGCCCTGTTCGGCAGCCCTCACGCCACCAAGGTGCTCGACACGGTCGTGGCGTTCATGGACCGGCACAAGGGCTGACCTCGACCAGGTTGTCGTGGAAGGCGGGCCCCTTGCCCATGTCGGCGTCCCGCTCGGCCACGACCGCGTTCGCGTTCGCGCCGCCCGGGCTCAGCTTCGGCCACCGGCCCTTGGGGGTCGCCACCACGCCGGGCGCGACCCGGTCGCTGATCTCCACGTCGGCCAGGAACTCGCCGCCGTCGTTGTGCACCCGTACGCGCTGCCCGGGCGTCAGCCCGCGGGCCGCCGCGTCGGCCGGGTTCACCAGCACCGCCGGCTCCTTGGCCCGCCGCCGCAGCTCCGGGTTGTTGGCGAAGATCGTGTTGAGGAACGTGTGCGAGGCCGGCGTGACCAGCGTCAGCGGGTACGCCGACCGCTCGGCGCCCGCCGTGTGCGGCGGCACGTACGCCTTCCCCGACGGCGGGAAGCGCAGCCGCCCGGAAGGCGTCGGGAAGCCCTCGGCGAACGGCGCGAACGGCTTGGGGTAGTTCATCCGCACCCACCCCTCCTTGCGCAGCCGGTCCAGCGTCACGCCTTCGAGCGACGGATGCCCGCTCGCCAGCAGCGACTCGGCCAGCTCCAGGTCGGAGTCGTACAGGGACGGCTCGGTCAGCCCCATGTGCGCGGCCAGCTTGCGGAAGGTCTCGGTCGTGGACAGGCACTCCCCGGGCGGCGGCACGGCGGGCTCGTTCCACAGCAGGTACATGTGGCCGTAACCGGCGTGCAGGTCCATGTGCTCGGTCTGCATGGTCGCCGGCAGCACGATGTCGGCGTAGTCCACGGTGTCGGTCGGGAACTGCTCCATGACGACCGTGAACAGGTCCTCGCGGGCGAGCTGCCGCCTGATCGTGTTGGCGTCGGGGGTCGAGCCGAGCGGGTTGGCGGCGTACACCCACAGGCATTTGACGTCGTCGAGCTGGGAGCCCAGCTTGGTCATGACCAGCGTGCGCACGGGCTTGGCCAGCAGGTCGTTCCGGGTGTCGACGTTCACCCGCACGTGACCGGTCGTCGAGTACGCCACGCCGCCGCCCGGATGCCGCCAGTCGCCGGTCACGCCGGGGATCGCGGCGATCGTCCGCATCGCGGCGCCGCCGCCCGCGTGCCGCTGGATGCCCATGGTGGCGCGGATCGCGGTCGGCCGGGTGTGGGCCAGGCGCATCCCCAGGCTGTGGACGTCCTCGGCGGGGATGCCGGTGATCTCCGCCACCCGCTCCACCGGGTGCTCCAGGATCTCCTTGCGGAAGTCCTCCCAGCCTTCGGTGTGCTCGGCCAGGAACTCCTCGTCCTGGGCGTTCTCCGCGAGCACGACGTTGAGCAGCCCGAGCGCGAGCGCGGCGTCCGTGCCCGGCCTGATCGCCAGGTGCTGGTCGGCCTGGTCGGCGGTCCTGGTGCGGATGGGGTCGATGGCGACCACGTACGCGCCGTCCGCGCGGGCGTCCTGGATGAACTTCCACAGGTGGTGGCCGCTGGTCAGCGTGTTGGTGCCCCAGAGCAGGATCAGTCTGGCCTGGGCGAAGTTCTCCGGGTCCATGCCGCCCGCGGTGCCGTTGGCCTTCATCAGCCCGCTGCTGCCGGCCGCCGAGCAGATGTTCAGCCAGTGCTTGGACGCCCCCAGCACGTTCCAGAACCGGCGCCCGGCCACGCCCTCGCACCCTTGGAGGTAGCCCAGCGAGCCGGTGCCCAGATAGGGCCAGATCGCCTCGCCGCCGTGCTCGTCCACGATGGCGCGCAGCCGCGTCGAGATCTCGTCGAGCGCCTCGTCCCAGGTGATCCGCTCGAACTGCCCCGAACCCTTCGGCCCGGTACGCCGCATCGGGTACAGGATGCGGTCGTCCGCCTGCGTGTGCTCCAGGTACCGGTTGACCTTCACGCACAGCGCGCCGCGGGTGTAGGGATGGTCGGGGTTGCCGCGCATCTTGACCGCCTGCCCGTCCCGGACGGTGACGACCCACGAGCAGGTGTCCGGGCAGTCAAGCGGACATGCTCCCAAAACCCTCAAATCACCCGACATGCGGACAGCCTACGTCGAGGGCCGGGCGTGACGGGCGACCGCCCGCGCCGACGCGCCGGTGAACGGCCCGCCCCCGCGACACCGCCGATCCGACCTCGGGAAAGAACGCAAAGGTGAAGGGTTGGAGTTCCACCGTGTAGCCTGCCTCGCGCAGCCTGGACACGACGTACTCGGCCGACACGTCACGACCGGGCCGCCCAGGCGTCGGGGGCCACGGGGGCCGACGGCGGCATCGCGAGAGTGAACATGCCATGAACGTCCCAGGGCTTCACGGCCTCCACCCGCGGGCAGGTCAATGCTGGTCGAATCCTCACCCGGTGCGCTCGCCGGGACCAGGAACGAGGACACTGGAGAACAGAGATCGTACGGTCCGGCCGGGAAGGTGCAGAATCACTGTCGGTGGCCGAAATCAGGGAACGAGATGATGACACGGAGGACCTCGCGGAGGGGGATCCAGCCGTGGCCGAGCCACGCGCCGACGGCGGCGTCTACGTAGTCGAGCCGCTCCTTCCCCAGCGGTTGCGGCGGCCGTCCGACCTGCTGCGCTTCTTCGCGACGCTGGCGGTGCTCGCGGCGGTGATCCTGCTCGCCCTCGTCGCCAAGCAGACGCTCAACGGCCTGGAGCAGGACGTCAAGGTGGGCGCCGAGATGGTGCCGCTGCTCAGCCGGGTCGCCGCCTTCATCGGCAGCGCGGCCGTGCTGATCGTGCCGGCCGCGTTCGCCGTGGAGCGGGTCTTCCACCGCGACGGCCTGCGCGTCGCCGAAGGGCTGATCGCGGCCATCATCGGCATGGCCGGGTCGTTCCTGCTCGGGCAGTGGATCGAGGCGAGCAGCCTGACCGACCTGCGCATCCTGCTCACCGGCGACCGCGAGATCGAGCCGCTGAACACGCTGCTCACCTCGGTCATCGCCTACACCACCGCGGTCCGCATCGCCCGCCGCCCCACGTGGCGCATGCTCATGTGGACCTCGATCGCCCTCTACATCCTCACCTACTTCTCCGGCAGGCAGATCACCCTGCCCAGCGCCATCGTGACCGTCCTGGTCGGCATGGCCATCGGCTACGCCACCCTCTACGGCGTCGGCAGCCCCAACACCCGCCCGCCCGGCAGCGCCGTGGTCGCCGCGCTGCGCAAGCTGTCGTTCTCACCCGTCTCCGCCCGCCGCATCGAGGACGACCACCAGGGCAGCCGCCGCTACGCCATCGGCCTGAAGGACGGCACCAGCCTCGACGTCACCGTCCTCGACCGCGACCGCCAGGTGGCCGGGCTGCCGTACCGGCTGTGGCGGCGCATCAGGCTCAACTCCGAGACCAGGCGCAGGGCCATCCGCTCGCTGCGGGCCGAACTGGAACGCGAGGCGCTGATGGCGTACGCGGCCCAGGCCGCCGGCGCCAGCACGCCGCGCCTGCTCGGCACCAGCGAGATCGGCACCGAGGCCGCCCTGCTCGCCTACGAGCACATCGAGACCCGCCCGCTCGACGAGGTGCCCGACGCCGAGATCGACGACGCCCTGCTCGCCCAGATCTGGGAGCAGGTCGAGCTGCTGCAGATCCAGCGGCTCGCGCACCGGCGGCTCACCGGCGACAGCATCCACCTCGACCGCGCGGGCCGGGTCGTGCTGACCGACGCCCGCAGCGGCGAGATCGCCGCCGGCGACCTGCTGCTCCGGCTCGACATCGCCCAGCTCCTCACCTACCTGGCGCTGCGCGTCGGCGCCGAGCGCTCGGTCCGGGCCGCTGCCGCCGTGATGGGCCCCGACGCCCTGGCCGCCGCCATGCCGCTGCTCCAGCGCATCGCCCTGACCAGGGAGACCCGCTCGGCCCTGTCCAAGGCCAAGAACGTGCTCACGGGCCTGCGCGACCACATCGTGGCGCTCAAGCCACAGGGCAAGGTCGAAGAGGTGCGCCTGGAGCGCTTCCGGCCGCGCACCCTGATCACGATCATCGCCAGCACGGTCGCCGCCTACGTCGTGCTGTCCCAGCTCAGCAAGGTCGACCTCTACAAGGTGGCGACCACCGCCAACTGGGCCTGGTCCGGCCTGGCGCTGATCGCCTCGTTCACCAGCTTCGTCGCCGCCGCCCTCATGCTGCGCGGTTTCGTGCCCGAACGCCTGCCGCTCTGGCGTACCGTCCTGGTGCAGTTCGCGTCGTCGTTCGTCAAGCTGGTCGCGCCCGCCGCGGTCGGCGGGGTCGCGATCAACACCCGCTACCTGCAGAAGCGCGGCATCGCGCCGGCGCTCGCGGTGGCCAGCGTGGGCGCCTCGCAGCTCATCATGCTGGTCTTCCACATCGCCCTGCTGCTGCTGTTCGCCTACATCACCGGCTCCGACGCGGCCACCTCGTTCACCCCCTCGCGCGGCCTGGTCGTGGCAATG
The DNA here is from genome assembly GCF_040642995.1 of Nonomuraea sp. NPDC047529. Classification (NCBI taxonomy): domain Bacteria; kingdom Bacillati; phylum Actinomycetota; class Actinomycetes; order Streptosporangiales; family Streptosporangiaceae; genus Nonomuraea; species Nonomuraea sp. NPDC047529. Next base: position 69,158 of record NZ_JBEYTJ010000049.1, read on the forward strand.
CTCGCCATCGCGCTGCTGGTCGCGGTGGTGCTCGGCGTGCCGCCGCTGCGCCGGATGGTGACCGTGCGGATGCGCAGGCTGTTCTCGAACGTGCTGCCCCGCCTGCTCGACGTGCTCCAGTCGCCGGCCAAGATGATCGAGGCCGCCTTCGGCACACTCATGATCACGATCGCGTTCGTGGCCTGTCTCGACGCCTGCGTCGCGGCCTTCGGCGGCCAGCTGAGCTTCACCGCCGTCGCCGTCGTCTACCTCACGGCCAACGCCATCGGCTCGGCCGCCCCCACGCCGGGCGGCCTCGGCGCCGTCGAGTACGCGCTCACCCTCGGCCTGGTCGCGGCCGGCCTCGAATGGGACCTGGCCGCCTCGGCCGTGCTGCTGCACCGGCTGCTCACGTTCTGGCTGCCGGTGCTGCCCGGCTGGGCCGCCTTCACCTACCTCCAGCGGCACGAGGCCCTGTGAACCGCCCTCGGGCGGCACAGGGCCCCACACGCCACGGCTGATCAGCGTCCCGACGCGACCGTTGCGGTGATCTTGTCGATCGCCGCCAGCTCGTCCTCGGTGAACACCGGGCCGTCCACGCACGCCACGTTGTCCTCAAGCTGCCCGACGCTGCTCGCGCCGATCAGCACGCTGGTCACCCGCGGGTCCCGCAGCGTCCACGACAGCGCCATCTGGGCCAGCGTCTGCCCGCGGCCCCTGGCGATCTCGTTGAGGTCGCGCGCCAGGTCCCGGTCGATCTGGTCGGCGCTCAGGAACCGGCTCGTCGCCGCCCGCGACCCCTCGGGCACGCCCTCCAGGTAGCGGTCGGTGAGCAGCCCCTGTGCCAGCGGCGAGTACACGATGCAGCCCATGCCCGCCTCCTCCAGCACGTCGAGCAGCCCGTCGTCCTCGATCCAGCGGTTGATCATCGAGTACGACGGCTGGTGGATGAGCAGCGGCGTGCCCAGCTCGCGCATGATCCGCGCGGCCTGCGCGGTCTGCTCGGCCGAGTAGTTGGAGATGCCCGCATAGAGCGCCTTGCCCGAGCGCACCGCCCGGTCCAGCGCACCCATCGTCTCCTCCAGCGGCGTCTCCGGGTCGGGACGGTGGCTGTAGAACACGTCCACGTACTCCAGGCCCATGCGGGTCAGCGACTGGTCGAGGCTGGCCAGCACGTACTTGCGCGACCCCCACTCCCCGTACGGCCCCGGCCACATGTCGTACCCGGCCTTGGTGGAGATGACCAGCTCGTCCCGGTACGCCGCGAAGTCCTCCCGGAGGATCCGCCCGAAGTTCCGCTCCGCCGACCCGTACGGCACGCCGTAGTTGTTGGCCAGGTCGAAATGCGTCACCCCGAGGTCGAACGCGCGCCGCAGCACCGCCCGCGAGTTCTCGATCGGACGGTTGTCGCCGAAGTTGTGCCACAACCCCAGCGACACCGCCGGCAGCCTCAGCCCGCTGCGCCCGCTGCGGTTGTACGGCTGGCGCTCGTAACGCCGCTCGTCGGCCCGGTAGCTCACGCCGTTCCCCTCTCGATGATCCAGGACAGCGCGAACGCCTCCTCGCGCCAGGCGTCGTACCGCCCGCTGCGCCCGCCGTGCCCCGCACCCATCTCCGTCTTGAGCAGGAACGGCCCGCCGGACGCGGTCGCGCGCAGCCGCGCGATCCACTTGGCCGGCTCGTGGTACAGCACCCGCGTGTCGTTCAGGCTGGTGATCGCCAGAATCGGCGGGTACGCCCTCCCGTCCACGTTCTCGTACGGCGAATAGCTCTTCATGTACGCGTAGACATCCGGGTTGTGCAGCGGATCGCCCCACTCGTCCCACTCGATCACCGTCAACGGCAACGACGGGTCGAGGATCGTGTTGAGCGCGTCCACGAACGGCACCTCGGCCACCACCCCCGCGAACTGCTCGGGAGCCAGGTTCGTCACCGCGCCCATCAGCAGCCCGCCCGCCGAGCCGCCGCGCGCGACGACCCGCCCGCTCCAGCCGCTCTCCTTCAGGTGCCGCGCCACGGCCACGAAGTCGGTGAACGTGTTCCGCTTCCTGGTCAGCTTGCCGTCCTCGTACCAGTGACGGCCCATCTCGCCACCGCCCCTGACGTGCGCGATGGCGAAGACGAACCCGCGGTCGAGCAGCGACAGCCGGGGGACCGAGAAGCCCGGGTCGATCGAGGTCTCGTAGCTGCCGTAGCCGTAGAGCAGCGTCGGGGCCGGCGTCGTGGTGTCCTTGCGCTTGACGATCGAGATCGGCACGCGGGTGCCGTCCTCGGCCGTCGCCCACTCCCGGAACTGCTCGTAGTCGCCCGCGTCGTAGCCGCCGAGCACCGGACGCTGCTTGAGCAGGATCAGCTCGTGCGAGTCCAGCTCGTAGTCGTAGACGCTCGGCGGCGTCACCATGCTCGTGTACGCCAGCCTGAGCCGCGTCGTCGTGAACTCGGGGTTGCCCGCCGGGCCGACGTCGTACAGGGGCTCGGGGAAGTCGATCTCGTACGCGTTGCGCTCGGCCGCCTCGATCCGCTCGCGCCAGCCGGCGCCGGCGGCGCTGTAGGGCAGCACCCGCAGGCCGGTCAGCCCGTCGCGGCGGAAGTGCACCACGGCGTGGTCGGAGAACGCGTCGATCTCCAGCAGCCGGGTGTCCTCGCGGTGCCCGATCAGCGGGGTCCAGGTGGCGGGCTCGTCGATCGGGGCCGTGGCCAGCTCGAAGTTCTCGGCGTTCTCGTTGTGCAGGACGTAGAAGAAGTCGCCCGCGTGCTCGACGCCGTACTCCACGCCGGTCTTCCTGGGCCTGACGACCTGGAACTCGCCGGTGGGGTCGGAGGCGTCGAGGATGCGCACCTCACTCGTGATCTTGCTGCCCGCGCCCAGCACGAGGTACCGCTCGCTGCGGGTCAGCCCGATGCCCACCCAGTAGCGCTCGTCGGTCTCCTCGTAGACCAGGACGTCCTCTTCCGTGCCGAGGGTGTGGCGGTACACCTGGTAGGGACGCCAGGCGTCGTCCACCCGCGTGTAGAAGAACGCCGAGCCGTCGGCCGACCACGCGCCGCCGTAGAAGATGTCCTCGATCTCGTCCGGCAGCACCTCGCCCGTCTCAAGGTTCCTGAACCGCAGCGTGAAGCGCTCGTCGCCCTTGTAGTCGGTCGAGTAGGCCAGCATCGTCCCGTCGGGCGTGACGGCGCTGGTGCCGACGGAGAAGAACGCGCTGTCGCCCGCCAGCTCGTTGCCGTCGAGCACGACCTGCTCGCGCTCAAGGCGCTCGCCCGGGGTGATCTGCGGCGGCGCGTCACTGTCGGCCGGCACCCGGCAGGACACCGCGTACTGCTTGCCTTCCTCGGTACGCGTGAAGTACCACCACGCCCCCTTGCGGCTCGGCACCGACAGGTCGGTCTCCTGCGTGCGTCCCTTGATCTCCTGGAAGACCTGCTCCTGGAGCTCGGCGAGATGCGCGGTGTGCTCTTTGAGAAAGTCGTTCTCTGCCTCCAAGTACGCCGTTGTGTCCGGGTCGTCCTTGTTGCTTAGCCAGGCGTACTCGTCGATGAACGTGTCGCCGTGATGGTTGCGCTCAGTCGGTACCTTCTTCGCCACTGGCGGCGTGTTGCTGCTCACGGGGGGAGTCTATGTTCGGCCGTGATCGTTCTGTGGCCGGGAGACATGACGAACGCGTCCCGAGCGCTCAGGAGCGCTGCTAATCTTTAGGAGCCGACGAGGTGCGGCGCAACCCACTCCCTTCACTCCGGTGACTTTGGTGCGTTGCGACGTCCCACGACGGCAATCCCTTCTGGCTCGCGGGTTTGAAGATCGGTTCGCTAACCGAGCGACAGGCTGGTAAGTTAGAGGGGTTGTCCCGGAAGCGGGGCGCGACTTAATTACCGCAGGTCGAGCAAGTCCGGTCAATTTGACAGAGACTTGAACGGCTGAAAGAATTAAGACACAACGAAAGAACGCA